>JBJTNV010000066.1:0-37925 GCA_046074205.1 Hydrogenophaga sp. | reverse complement strand
CCGATCTCGGTGCCGGGGATGCCGCCGTAGCTGTCGGCCGGGCGCGATCCGATCGCGTGGAAGGTGGTCGGGTGCAGCACCTTCTTGCCGGTGTTGATGAACTCGACGAAACCCTTGACGCCGCCGGCGTAGGCGAAGTTGTCCTCCTTGCCGCCGTTGCGCTCGTCGACCAGGCGGATCTTCACGCCGTTGTTCAGGAACGAGAGTTCGCGCAGGCGCTTGGCCAGGATGTCGTAGTGGAAGTCGTTGTTCTCTTTGAAGATCTCGGTGTCGGGCAGGAAGTGCACCTCGGTGCCGCGCTTCTCGGTCGCGCCCGTCACCTTCATGGGCGAAACCTCAACACCGTCGCGCTGCTCGACGAGGCGGTTCTGCACGAAGCCGCGCGCGAACTCGATCTGGTGCACCTGGCCTTCGCGGCGCACCGTCAGGCGCAGCCACACCGACAGCGCGTTCACACACGACACGCCCACGCCGTGCAGGCCACCCGAGACCTTGTAGCTGTTCTGGTTGAACTTGCCACCGGCGTGCAGTTCGGTCAGCGCGATTTCGGCGGCCGAGCGCTTGGGCTCGTGCTTGTCGTCCATCTTCACGCCGGTCGGGATGCCGCGGCCGTTGTCGGTCACGGAAATCGAGTTGTCGGTATGGATGGTGACGACGATGTCGTCGCAGTGGCCGGCCAGCGCTTCGTCGATGGAGTTGTCCACCACTTCGAACACCAGGTGGTGCAGGCCGGTGCCGTCGGACGTGTCGCCGATGTACATGCCCGGGCGCTTGCGCACCGCCTCCAGGCCTTCCAGGATCTGGATCGCGCCTTCGCCATAACCCTCGCTCGCGCCAGCCTGGTGGGCGTCGATGGTGGGTTGGAAGTTGGAGCTGTCGACGCCGGCTTCACCGGTGTGGACAGCGTCGTTTCCGGTTTCGGCGGGCTTGTGGGCTTCGGACATGGTGGATTTCTCAGACTTCTAGAAACGCCAAACCCGCTGGTCAGCGGGTTGGTCTGCAAGGGGACTGCGGGGCGCTGCGGATCAGATCCGCATGGGCATCACCACGTATTTGAAGGCGTTGTCGTCGGGGTTGGTGACCAGCGCGGAGCTGTTGCCGTCCTGCAGTTCGATGCGCACCATCTCCTGCGTCATGTTTTGCAGCGCGTCGATGAGGTAGGTCACGTTGAAGCCGATCTCGATCGTGTCACCGCTGTAGTCGATGTCGAGTTCGTCCACGGCCTCTTCCTGTTCGGCGTTGCTCGACGCCACACGCAGCGTGCCCGGCTCCACGTTCAGGCGCACGCCCTTGAACTTCTCGCTGGTCATGATGGCGGTGCGCTGCAGGCTGGCCAGCAGCGGCTGGCGGCCCAGCGTGACGATGTTCTTGTGGTTCTTCGGGATGACGCGGTTGTAGTCGGGAAACTTGCCTTCGACCAGCTTGGTGACGAACTCCATGCCGTCGAAGCTGAACTTGGCCTGGTTGGCGGCGAACTGCATGTCAATCGCGCCCTCCTTGTCCGACAGCAGGCGCTGCAGTTCCAGCACGGTCTTGCGCGGCAGGATCACTTCCTGCTTGGGCACTTCCACTTCCAGATCGGCACTGGCAAAGGCCAGGCGGTGGCCGTCGGTGGCGACCAGGCTGAGCTTTTTGCCTTCGGCCACGAACAGGATGCCGTTGAGGTAGTAGCGAATGTCGTGTACCGCCATGGCGAACGAGACCTGACCGAGCAGGCTCTTGAGCGTCTTCTGCGGCACGCTGAACACCGGACCGAAGCTGGCCGATTCCTGCACCAGCGGGAAATCCTCGGCCGGCAGGCTCTGCAGCGTGAAGCGGCTCTTGCCACCCTTGAGGAGGGTCTTGCCACCGGTGTGCTCCAGGCTCACGGCCTGGTCGGCCGGCATGGTGCGCAGGATGTCGATGAGCTTGCGCGCGCCAATGGTGGTGGCAAAACTGCCGTCGTCACCACCGAGCTCGGCGGTGGTGCGGATCTGGATTTCGAGGTCGCTGGTGGTCAGCTGCACCTGGCTGCCGGTCTTGCGCAGCAGCACGTTGGCCAGGATGGGCAGCGTGTGGCGCCGCTCGACGATGCCAGAGACCGACTGCAGCGCAGCCAACACTTTGTCCTGGGTGGATTTCAAAACGATCATGTCCGTGTCTTTCGTCTCGGGTGGCCTGCGGCCGAACCTGGTGGTCAAGCCAAACTTCGCTATTTTCGCCTGTTTGCAAGGCCTTTTCCGGGGCTGGCCGCGGTGTTTTCAACCCACGCTGTCCGGTGCATGCGCTCAGCCTTTCAAGGTTTGTTCCAGCACGTGCAGCTGCTGGTTCAGTTCGGTGTTGGTCTGTCGCTCGGCCGCAATCTTGCGCACCGCGTGCAGCACGGTGGTGTGGTCCCGCCCACCAAACAGTTCGCCGATTTCGGGCAGGCTTTTCTGGGTCAGTTCCTTGGCAATGAACATCGCAATCTGGCGCGGGCGGGCGATGCTGGCCGGGCGCTTCTTGCTGTACATGTCCGCGACCTTGATCTTGTAATAGTCGGCCACCGTTTTCTGGATGTTTTCGACACTGATCTGCCGGTTCTGGATCGACAGCAGGTCCTTCAGTGCCTCGCGCGCCAGCTGGATGGAGATGTCCTTCTGGTTGAAGCGGCTGTAGGCCAGGATCTTGCGCAGCGCGCCTTCCAGCTCGCGCACGTTGGAGCGCACGTTTTTGGCCACGAAAAAAGCCACTTCCTCGGGCATCACGGCGTTCTCCACCGTGGCCTTGTTGATCAGGATGGCCACGCGCATTTCCAGCTCGGGCGGCTCGATGGCCACCGTCAGACCGGAATCGAAGCGCGAAACCAGACGTTCGTGGATGTCGGCCAGGCCCTTGGGGTAGGTGTCGCTGGTCAGCACGATATGGCTCTTGCGGGCCAGCAGCGCTTCAAAGGCGTTGAAGAACTCTTCCTGCGTGCGCTCCTTGTTCGCGAAAAACTGCACGTCATCGATCAGCAGCAGATCGAGCGAGTGGTAGCGCTCCTTGAACTCGTCAAAGGTCTTGCGCTGGTAAGACTTGACCACATCCGAGACGAACTGCTCGGCATGGATGTACAAAACCTTGGCCTGCGGCTTGTCTGCCAGCAGCTGGTTGCCGATGGCGTGCACCAGGTGGGTCTTGCCCAGGCCGACACCGCCGTAGATGAACAGCGGGTTGTACAGTTGCCCCAGGCTGCCAGCCACGTGCATGGCGGCGGCGCGCGCCATGCGGTTGGCCGAGCCTTCGACCAGGGTACCAAACGTCAGCGCAGGGTTCAGGCGGGTTTTGGCGCCGCCGATCACCGAGGTTTCGACCGGGGCAACGTCTGGCATTTCAGACAGCACCTGCTCCTGCAAGGTGCGCGGTGCAGGCGTTGATCGGACGGAGGCCTCACGCGGAGCGAGTGCTAACTCAACTGCGACAGGGACGCCTTGCAGACTTTCCAGTACGGCGGCGATGCGGGCCGCGTACTGGGCCCGGATCCAGTCCATCTTGAAGCGGTTGGCCACCTGCACCGTGACCTTGGTGCCGTCGGATGCCACGGTGGCCACGAGCGGGCGAATCCAGGTGTTGAACTGCTGTTCCGGAATGCCCTGTGCCAGCCGGTCCACGCAGGCCGCCCAAAGGTCAGCGGCCGCGGTGGGCGTCAGGTCGTCGGGGGTGCCCTCGGTCATGCTGGAAAACGGCGCAGAAAATGTTGTGGACAAATGACGGAGGCAAGAGAAGCGATTGTAGGCCGTCTGGCCACTTATCCACAAGACGCGATGGGACCGCTCCGTTGGATGGCCGGGGGCGCGAAGTGTAAGCAGAAAACGGACTTCACCGGTCGGCTGCTTGCCCGGATGGACAATTTGACGCGATAATCGCCGGTTTTCCCTCCAACTTGAAAAGCCCTGGCCATGCCTGGGCAGCACTGCCATGGCAATGAAACGCACCTACCAGCCCTCGAAGATCAAGCGCGCCCGTACGCACGGTTTCCTCGTGCGCATGAAGACCCGCGGTGGTCGCGCCGTCATCAACGCCCGTCGCGCCAAGGGCCGCAAGCGCCTGGCCGTCTGACGGCAGCAAGGCACTGGCCGATGCGGGCCGGTCGGACGCCATGGCCTGCCCGTGTGTTCGGGAGAGGCCCATGCGGCGCCTAAGTCACCGGGCGCAGTTCCAGGCCGTGCTGGCAGGCCCCCCCGTGGCCAAAACCACGCACTTTGCCCTGCATCGTGCCCCGCTCGACGCAGGGCCGGAGCAGGCGTCCCTGTTTCCGGCCGCCGACGCCTGGCTGGGTGTTCTGCTGCCCAAGCGCTGGGCTCGGCGCGCGGTGACGCGCAACGCCATTCGCCGCCAGATTTACGAAGTGGCCCGCGCCTTGCCGGGCACTTTGCCGCAGGCCGCCTGGGTGGTGCGCCTGCGCAGCGAGTTCAGCCGCAAGGTGTTCATCAGCGCCACGTCTGACCCGCTCAAGCAGGCCGTGCGCGCCGAACTGCAGCTGCTGCTGGGCAAAGTGATGGTCAGGACCGCTGTGCCGGAGGCTGTCCATGCCGCTTGAGTGGCCGCGTCGCGCCCTGATCGCTCTGGTCAGAGGCTACCGCCTGCTGTTGAGCCCCTGGCTGGGCAATGGCTGCCGTTTCGAGCCCACCTGCTCGGTCTATGCGATTGGCGCGCTGCAGCGCCATGGCGCGCTGGCTGGCACTTACCTGATGCTGCACCGCATCGGCCGCTGTGGCCCGTGGTGCGCCGGTGGCTGTGACCCGGTTCCCGCCGTCGCGCCCCGCCTGTTCACGCGCCTGGTCCCTTCTTCCCCTCCTGAAAAGCAAGAACTGTCATGAACGACATCCGTCGCTCCATCCTCTGGGTGGTGTTTGGTTTTTCGATGATCCTGCTGTGGGACAAATGGCAGATCCACAACGGCAACAAGCCGACCTTTTTTCCGGCGCCGGTGACCGCCACGGCTGACGGCAAGGCCACGGCCGCCGCCGGTGCATCGGTTCCGGTCGCGACGGCGGCCAGCGCCCATGCCCTGCCGGGTGAAGCCCCTGCCGGCGCTGACGTGCCCGCGCCTGCCGCCCAGCGCGTGGCGGTCAACACCGATCTGTTCCGGTTGACGTTCAACACCGAAGGCGGTTCGCTGATCGGCGCCACGCTGCTCAAGCACGCCAGTGCCGCGCTGGGCACCGAGCCCATCGAACTCTTGACCCAGACGCCCGACCACACGTACGTGGCGCAAACGGGTCTGATCGGTGGCAGCTACCCGACGCACAAGACGCCCATGACCCTGGTGGCCGGGCCGACCAGCCTGGCCGAGGGCCAGAACGAGTTGCAGGTGACGTTCGAGTCTGCCGACGTCGGTGGTGTCAAGCTGGTCAAGACCTATACGCTGCAGCGCGGCAGCTACGTCATCGGCGTGCGCCACGAAGTGGTCAACACGGGGGCGGCAGCCGTCAGTCCTCAGCTGTACCTGCAGCTGGTGCGTGATGGCAGGCAAGCCGAAAGTGAAACCCCTTTCTATTCGACCTTCACCGGTCCGGCGGTCTACACCAACGAGCAGAAATACCAGAAGGTTGATTTCAAGAAGATCGAGGACGGGAAAGCCGACTTCGTGAAAAGCGCCCGTGACGGCTATGTGGCCATGGTGCAGCATTACTTCGCCTCGGCCTGGCTGCTGTCCGAAGGGGTCGCGCGCGAGAACTTCGCTCGCAAAGTGGACAACAACCTGTACGCGGTGGGCAGCATCACCACGCTGCCGGCGGTGGCTCCTGGCCAGCGCCAGGCCATCGACACGCGCCTGTTCGTCGGCCCGCAGGATGAACACGTGCTCGAAGCCACGGCCCCTGGGCTGGAACTGGTCAAGGACTACGGCTGGCTGACCATCATCGCCAAGCCGCTGTACATGCTGCTGTCCATGATCCACGGGTTTGTCGGCAACTGGGGCTGGGCCATCGTGCTCCTGGTGGTGCTGCTCAAGGCGGCGTTCTACTGGCTCAACGCCAGTGCCTACCGCTCCATGGCCAAGATGAAGGCCATCAATCCGCGCATCACCGAGATGCGCGAACGCCTCAAGAGCAATCCGCAGCTCATGCAGCAGGAGATGATGAAGATCTACCGGGAAGAAAAGGTCAATCCGTTGGGCGGCTGCTTCCCGATCCTCATCCAGATCCCGGTGTTCATCGCCCTGTACTGGGTGTTGCTGTCGAGCGTGGAGATGCGAAACGCCCCCTGGATCGGCTGGATCAGCGACCTGTCCACCAAGGACCCGTTCTATGTGCTGCCGTTGGTCATGACGATCACCACGGTGGTGCAGACCGCGCTCAATCCGCTGCCCCCCGATCCGCTGCAGGCCAAGATGATGTGGATGATGCCGCTGATGTTCTCGGTGATGTTCTTCTTCTTCCCGGCGGGTCTGGTGCTGTACTGGATCACGAACAACGTGCTGACCATCGCGCAGCAGGCCTTCATCAACCACAAGATGGGCGTGCCGCTGAAGATCACCAATCCCCTGGCGCTGTTCAAGCAGTGACCGTCTGCGCCGCTGTGCGGCGCCCCCTTCAGGACACGGGGTCTGCGCGGGCAGGCCCTTTGTTTTTCCGCCGTATCCTGTCGCCATGCTCGCTGCCTCTCGTGACCCCATTGCTGCCATTGCCACCGCACCCGGCCGCGGTGCAGTGGGCATCGTGCGGGTGTCAGGGCAGGGGCTTGCAGCGTTTGTGACGGCGTTGCTGGGGCGTCTGCCCAAGGCGCGCGAGGCCGCCTATCTGCCGTTTCCGGACACCACCGGTCAGCCGATCGACCACGGACTGGCGCTGTGGTTTCCCGGCCCGCATTCCTACACGGGCGAGGACGTGCTGGAGCTGCAGGGTCACGGCGGGCCGGTGGTGCTGCAACTGCTGCTGGCGCGCTGCCTGCAGGTCGCACAAACCCCCGGCGCCGACGGCCAGCCGCTGCTGCGGGGTCTGCGTCCGGCGCGCGCCGGCGAGTTCACCGAGCGTGCCTTTCTGAACGACAAGCTGGACCTGGCGCAGGCCGAGGCGGTGGCCGACCTGATCGACGCCAGCACCGAAGCGGCTGCACGCAGTGCCAGCCGCTCCTTGGCCGGGGTGTTTTCCGATCGCATCCACGCGCTGCGCGACGCGCTGGTGAACCTGCGCATGCTGGTGGAGGCGACGCTGGACTTTCCCGAAGAAGAGATCGATTTCCTGCAGAAGGCCGATGCCGCCGGTCAGCTCGCGCGCCTGCGCACCGGGCTGGATGCGGTGCTGGCCGAAGCCCGCCAGGGCGCGTTGCTGCGCGACGGCCTGAAGGTGGTCATCGCCGGACAACCCAATGCCGGCAAGAGCTCCCTGCTCAATGCGCTGGCGGGAGCGGAGCTGGCCATCGTCACACCCATTGCCGGGACCACGCGCGACCTGGTGCAGCAGACGATCCAGATCGAAGGCGTGCCGCTGCACGTGATCGACACCGCCGGCCTGCGCCACGGCGCGGACGTGGACGAGGTCGAGCAGATCGGCATCGAACGCGCCTGGGGGCAGATCGGGCAGGCCGACGCCGTGCTCTTCCTGCACGATCTCAGCCGCGCAGACCAGGCCGACTGCCAGGCGGCCGACGCGGCCATCGCGGCCGAGTTGCCGGTGGACGTGACGGTGCTGCCGGTGTGGAACAAGCGCGACCAGTGCAGCGCAGGTGCGCTGCCCCTCAAAGCCCGCGCCGAAGCGGCAGGTGAGCTGGTCATCTCGGCCAAACAGGGCGAAGGCCTGCAGGCGCTGCGCCAGCGCCTGCTCGACCTCGCCGGCTGGCAGCACGCGGGCGACGGTCTGTTCATGGCGCGCGAGCGGCATTTGCAGGCGTTGCGCCGCGCAGGCGAGCACCTGACGCTGGCCGATGAACACCTCGGGTCGCAGGCAGAGCACCTGGACCTGCTGGCCGAGGAGTTGCGTCTGGCCCAGCAGGCCCTGGGTGAGATCACGGGCGAGTTCAGCGCCGACGACTTGCTGGGCGAAATCTTCTCGCGTTTTTGCATCGGCAAATGAGCGAGGGCGGGGCAAGCCCCGGGTGACGGCGGCCGTGGATGTCAGTGGCCGGCGAAATCCACCAGCGTGAACAGTTTCAGCCCCGACGCCCGCAGTTTCTGTGAACCGCCCAGCTCGGGCAGATCCACGATGGCGGCGCCCTCCATGACCTCGGCGCCCAGCTTTTCCAGCAACCGCCGGCCGGCCATCATGGTGCCGCCAGTGGCGATCAGGTCGTCGATCAGCACCACGCGGTCACCGGGTTGCACCGCGTCGGTGTGCAACTCCACCGTGGCGCTGCCGTACTCGAGCTCGTAGGTTTCCTCGACCGTGGTGAAGGGCAGCTTGCCTTTCTTGCGGATGGGCACAAAGCCCACCCCCAGTTCATAGGCCAGCACAGAGCCAATGATGAAACCGCGGGCATCCAGACCGGCGACCACGTCGGGCTTGAGTGCGGGATCCATGTAGCGGTGCACGAAGGTGTCGATCAGCACGCGAAAGACCTTGGGGTCCTGCAGCAAGGGCGTGATGTCGCGGAACTGCACCCCGGGCGCCGGCCAGTCGGGCACGGTGCGGATGTGGCTTCGAAGGTAGGCAGAAGTGTCCATGCCCGGATTATGAAGACCCGTTCGCTCACCGGGCGAATCGCTTGGGTTTCGAAAAGGGGTGCCGGATCGGGTTCAGGCCCTGCCCGACAGCAGCTTTTCCTCTGCCAGTGCGAGCGCCGTTGCCTTGCCGCTGAGCACCAAGGTATCGCCACCCTCGATCACGGTTTCCTCGTTGAAGGATTCGCCCCGGCCACTGGCGCGGCGCAGGCTGGCCACCCGCACGCCCATGGCTTCGAGCGCCAGACTGCCCAGACTGCGACCGACCTTGCGTCCGCCGGGGGGCACCGTGACGGTGGTCAGGCGCTCGTTCTCGGCATCGTCCAGAGTTTCGTCACCCGCGCCGTGGAAATAACCTTTGAGAAGGTTGTAACGGGCGTCGCGCTGTTCCTGCACCACGCGGATCACGCGCCGCATGGGTACGCCCACCAGGGCCAGCGCATGGCTGGCCAGCATCAGGCTGGCTTCGATGGCCTCGGGCACCACCTCAGTGGCACCTGCGCTGCGCAGTTTCTCCAGGTCACCGTCGTCGAGCGTGCGCACGACCACGGGCACCTGGGGAGCGTGTTCCTGGGTGTGGTGCAGCACCTTCAGGGCGCTGGCGGTCTCCATGTAGGTGACCACCACCGCGCTGGCGCGGTGCAGACCGGCCGCCATCAGGGCCTGCAGGCGGGCGGCGTCACCGAACACCACCGAATGGCCGGCCGCTGCGGCCTGGCGCACGCGGTCCGGGTCCAGGTCCAGCGCCATGTAGGGGATACCTTCGGCGTCGAGCAGGCGCGCCAGGTTCTGGCCACAGCGGCCGTAGCCGCAGATGATCACATGCTTGTCGGCGCTGATGGCCTTGCGGGCGATGCTGGTCATCTGCACCGACTGCATCAGCCAGTCGCTGCCCACCACGCGGCTGACGATGTCGTTGGCACGCTGGATGATGAAAGGCGTGACGAGCATCGAGATCACCATGCTCGCCAGGATGGGGTTGAACAGCGCGGGAGGCACCAGTTGGTGCTGCCCTGCCAGCGACAGCAGCACCAGGCCGAATTCGCCTGCCTGGCACAGGTACAGACCGGTGCGCAGCGCGGTGCCCATGGGGGCGCCGAACAGATGGGTCAGGCTGGTGATCATGACCATCTTGAAACCCAGCGACAGGGTGAACAGCAACAGCACCAACGGCCAGCGTTCGAGCACCAGCCGCCAGTCCAGCAACATGCCGATGGTGATGAAGAACAGACCCAGCAACACGTCGTGGAAGGGCCGGATGTCGGTTTCCACCTGGTGCTTGTATTCGGTCTCCGAAATCAGCATGCCGGCGACAAAGGCACCCAGTGCCAGCGACAGCCCGGCGTGTTCGGTCAGCCAGGCCAGCCCCAGGGTGATGAGCAGCAGGTTGAGCATGAACAGCTCTTCGCTCTTGCGTCGCGCCACCAGGGTGAGCCACCAACGCATCAGGCGCTGGCCGCCGGTCAGCAGCAGTCCCAGCAGCACCGATGCCTTCAGCAGCGCGACGCCCAAGGCCATGAACAGGTCTTCTGCGGGGGAGCCCAGCGCCGGGATGAGCACCAGCAGCGGCACCACCGCCAGATCCTGAAACAGCAGAATGCCGACCACGCGCTGGCCATGTTCGGACTCCAGCTCCAGCCGCTCGGCCACCAGCTTGATGACGATGGCCGTGCTGCTCATGGCCATGACGCCACCCAGCGCCAGCGCCATCTGCCACTCCATCTTCCACCACTGGGGCAGCAGCCAGCCCAGCGTCAGCGAGGCGAGCGTGGTCAGCAGCACGGTGAGCATCACCTGGGACAGACCCAGTCCGAAGACAAAGCGGCGCATGGCCCGGAGTTTGGGGAGACTGAACTCCAGTCCGATGACGAACATCAGAAAAACCACACCGAACTCGGCCAGGTAGCGCAGACCCTGCGAGTTCTGCGCCAGTGCCAGGGCGTTGGGCCCGATGACCACACCCACCGCCAGATAACCCAGCATGGGCGGCAGCCGGAGCATGCGGCAACCCACCACGCCCAGCACGGCAGCAGCCAGGTAGAGCAGGGTGAGATCGAGCACGTTCACCCCCCAATGGTAGCGGGCGGCCATGTCCTGGTGCGGGGCAGCACGCAGGCGCGGGACCATAATGGCGTGATGCGCTATTCGACCGATTTCGACCCGCAGCGAGCGCTGGCGCTGGCACGTGAAACACTGGACATCGAGGCCCAGGCTGTGTCCGCCATCGCCCGCCGGCTGGACGACCGGTTGGCCCGCGCGGTGCAGTGCATGCTGGCCTGTCGCGGCCGCGTGGTGATCATGGGGATGGGCAAGAGCGGCCACATCGGGCGCAAGATCACCGCGACGCTGGCCTCCACCGGTACACCGGCCATGTTCGTCCACCCGGCCGAAGCCAGCCATGGCGACCTGGGCATGATCACCGCGACCGATGTGGTGCTGGCCATCAGCAACAGCGGGGAGAGTGATGAGCTCACCGTTCTCCTGCCCTTGATCAAGCGCATGGGCGTGCCGTTGGTGGCCATCACCGGAAGGGCGGCTTCCACCCTGGGTCGTCACGCAGATGTGGTGCTGGACGCGGCGGTGGACAAGGAGGCCTGTCCGCACAACCTTGCCCCCACGGCCAGCACCACCGCCCAACTGGCGCTGGGAGATGCCCTGGCGGTGGCCTTGCTCGATGCGCGCGGGTTCAGGCCCGAGGATTTTGCTCGCTCGCACCCCGGTGGCGCGCTGGGTCGCAAGCTGCTCACCCATGTGCGCGATGTCATGCGCAGCGGTGACGCACTGCCGCGCACACCGCTGGATGCCGACCTGATGACCTTGATGCGGGAGATCAGCGCCAAGGGCCTGGGCATGAGCGCCGTTGTCGACGCCGACAGCCGTGTCTGTGGCATCTTCACAGACGGTGACCTGCGCCGTCTGATCGAAAAGACTGGCAGCAGCACCGATCTGCGCAGCCTGCGCGCGCGGGATGTGATGCACCCCAACCCCCGAACGCTGACGGCCGATGCGCTGGCGGTGACGGCGGCCGAACTGATGGAATCGCACCGGATCACCAGCGTGCTGGTGGTGGAGGATCAGGGGCGCCTGGTCGGGGCGATCAACGCCAACGATCTGATGCGGGCCAAGGTCATTTGATCCCTCGCCCCGGTACGATCGACCCATGCCCGTTCCTGCATTGCCACCCTTGCCGCCGCTTCGGCCCGTGCTGAATTTCCATCCCGAACTGCTGCTGCGCGCGCAGCCGGTGCGTGTCGTGGTGTTCGACATCGACGGGGTATTGACTGATGGTGGTCTGTACATCACCGAGGCGGGCGAGACGCTCAAGCGATTCCATTCGCTGGACGGACATGGCATCAAGCTGCTGCAGCGTGCGGGTATCACACCGGCGGTGGTGACGGGGCGTGATTCACCCGCTTTGCGAACCCGGTTGCAGGCGTTGGGCGTGACCCAGGTGCGCTACGGCACAGAAGACAAGGCGCCCGCTGCTGCCGGGATTCTTGAATCGCTGGGACTGGATTGGTCCCAGGCTGCGGCGATGGGGGATGACTGGCCAGATCTGGCGGTCTTGCGCCGCGTGGCCTTGGCCTGCTGTCCGCCGGGTGCCCATGCCGAAGTACGGGCACTGGCGCATCACGTCACGCAGGCGGCGGCTGGTGCCGGTGCCGCGCGCGAGCTGTGTGATCTGTTGCTCGTGGCCAGCGGTGCCTACGCACGCGAGCTGGAGGTGGCCGCCCGTTGAACACCGCGACACTGACTCCGCCGGTGGTCAGTGCCGTGCGGCCCCGGCCGCGTCGGCACTGGTGGGACCAGCTCTCCATTTACCTGCCGGTGTTGCTGATGGGCTTGCTGGCGCTGGCCTCCTACTGGCTGCTGCGCGCCACGCCCGAGCCCCCTGCGCCGGTGCCAGAACGTCCGCCGACCCATGAGCCCGATTACCTGATGCGCCGCTTCTCGATCAAGGTTTTTGACGCCAACGGGGCGCTGAAGTCCGAGGTGTTCGGCGCTGAAGCCCGTCACCACCCCGATACCGACACCACCGAGGTCGACCAGGCCCGTGTCCGCGCCATCGCGCCCGATGGTCGGGTGACCACGGCCACGGCTCGGCGCATCATCAGCAATGCCGAGCAGACCGCTTTCACCCTGGCGGGCGACGCGATCGTGGTCCGTGAACCCTCTGCCACGTCACCCCGGCTGGAGTTTCGGGGCGAACACCTGCAGATCTTCACGCGGCCGGAGCGCGTCCTCTCCGAACGCCCGGTGGTCATGGTGCGCGGGAACGACCGGCTCGTGGCCGACACCCTCGATTACCGCGGTGACCAGCGGGTGGCCGTGCTCAACGGGCGTGTGCGTGCCACGCTGGCCCCGCGCTGAAAAGGCCTGGCATGCACCGTGAGCTCCGTCCGGATTCCCTGATCTTCATCACCGGCGCCTCCAGCGGCATCGGTCAGGCGCTGGCAGTGCGACTGGCCCGTGCGGGTCACCGCCTTGCATTGGTGGCACGCCGCAGCACCGAATTGCAGGCCTGGGTGCAGGCGCAAGGCTACGGGCCGGATCGCTGCCGTGTCTACACGGCGGATGTGGCCGATATCGACAGCATCGTGGCGGCCGCAAGGGCTTGCATGGCCGCGCAGGGTTTGCCCGACGTGGTGATCGCCAACGCCGGCATCAGCATCGGCATGGACACCGCCGAGCGCGAAGACATCGATGTCATGGCGCGCACCTTTGCCACCAATAACACCGGGCTGGCCGCCACCTTCCACCCCTTTGTCGAGGGCATGCGTGCGCGCGGCAGTGGTGTACTGGTGGGCATGGCCAGTGTGGCTGCCATCCGGGGGCTGCCGGGTCACGGTGCTTATTGCGCAAGCAAGGCCGCTGTGGTGGCCTATTGCGAGAGCCTGCGCGGCGAACTGCGCGGGACCGGGGTTCGGGTCGTGACGCTGCTGCCCGGTTACGTCGACACGCCACTGACCCGCCAGAACCGCTATGCCATGCCATTCCTGCTCACCGCCGACGCGTTTGCAGACCGTGCCTATGACGCGATTGCAGCGGGTAGCCGGTATCGTGTGATTCCGTGGCAGATGGCGGTGGTTGCCAAAGCCTTGCGCCTGTTGCCCAACGCGCTGTTCGACCGGCTGCTGGCCGGCCGGCCACGCAAGCACCGGCAAGGTGGCGGCGGCCGCTGAATTCGCCGGACCCGTACCCACCAGCAAAAAGCCCTGCGGCACGCCGCAGGGCTTTGGGAGGCCAACACCGCCAAGGCGGTGAGCGCAGGGATCAGTAGCCGCCGCGGCCGCCGCCACCTTCACGGCCACCACGGCCAGCGCCGTAGGGGCTGCGGAAGCCGCCGTCATTGCCGCCACCGAAACCGCCGCCACCGCTGCGCGGGCCGCCGAAGCCGCCGGTGCGCGGGGGACGCGGTTCCATCGGACGTGCTTCGTTGACCACCAGGCTGCGGCCACCCAGGGGTTGACCGTTCATGCCTTCAATGGCGGCCTGGGCTTCTGCGTCGCTGCCCATTTCAACGAAACCGAAACCCTTGGAACGGCCGGTGTCGCGCTCCATCATGACTTTGGCGCTGTTGACGGTGCCAAAGGCAGAAAAGGACTGTTGCAGATCTTCGTCGCGCACGGAATAAGGCAGGTTGCCGACGTACAGTTTGTTGCCCATGTTAGGGACTCCTGGAAAGACAGAGAAAATTAGCGATGGAGCCCCGTCAGCACACAAAAACCTGTAGCACGCGAAACCGACCAATCACTGGAACAGCGGGCACCCCTCGGGCACCCGCCAAACCATTATGCGTCCAATACCCGTGGCGCAGTGACATTTTTGTGCGATGGGGACCACCCTTACGGCCTTGGTGCGCAATTACAACAATCACGTGCAGCGGCACGGCACCCGGGCCCGGTGCGGTCGATCAAGCCGGGTGGCGCGTGGGTTGTGTGCCTGCAGCTGTCGATATACTGGCGGCCAGCGCCGATTTGTTCCGGATTGCGGGCGCTATACAAATGCCGCTAAAGGGGAGATGCCCGGTCTGCCTCTTTGGTGGTCCGGGTTTTGTTTTTTCGGGTTTCACCCCGGGGAGAGCCACCCAGTGATCGTCACACCTCACCTGTTCCGCTTTGAACAGCCACTGCCGCTGAAGAGCGGAGCGGTGCTGCCGGCCTATGAACTGGCGGTTGAAACCTACGGCACGCTCAATGCCGACAAAAACAACGCGGTACTGATCTGCCACGCCCTCAACGCCAGCCACCACGTGGCCGGTTTCCATGCCGACGAACATGGTCAGCCCATTGCACGCAGCGAAGGCTGGTGGCACAACATGATTGGCCCGGGCAAGGCGGTGGACACGAACCGCTGGTTCGTCATCGGCGTCAACAACATCGGATCCTGCTTCGGCAGCACCGGACCCACCCATACCCACCCCGCCAGCGGCCAGCCCTGGGGCGCCGACTTCCCGGTGGTCACGGTGGAAGACTGGGTCAACGCCCAGGCCCGGCTGCTGGACGTGCTGGGCATCGAACAGCTGGCGGCCGTCATGGGCGGCAGCCTGGGCGGCATGCAGACCCTGAGCTGGACGCTGCAATACCCCGACCGCGTGCGTCATGCCGTGGTGGTGGCCAGCGCGCCCAACCTCACGGCCGAGAACATCGCCTTCAACGAGGTGGCACGCCGGGCCATCGTGACCGACCCGGACTTCCACGGTGGCCACTACCTGCGCGAAGGCACGCTGCCGCGCCGCGGCCTGCGCATCGCCCGCATGATCGGCCACATCACCTACCTCAGCGATGACGTGATGAACGAGAAATTTGGCCGGATGCTCAAACCCGCCGATCTCGACGTTGCGCTGGCCAGCGATGCGCCCCCCGCCGGGTCGCCCGAGAGCGGGGAAGCCCCCGCGGGGGGCATCGACCCGCGCAGCGGCAGAGCGTGGGGGTACCGCTACTCCACGCAGGATGTCGAGTTCCAGATCGAAAGCTACCTTCGCTACCAGGGCGACAAGTTCAGTGAGTACTTCGACGCCAACACCTACCTGCTGATCACCCGCGCGCTGGACTACTTTGACCCGGCGCGCGAGTTCGACGGCAACCTCAGCGCCGCACTGGCGCGTGCCAAGGCCAAGTTCCTGCTGGTCAGCTTCACCACCGACTGGCGTTTTTCGCCCGCGCGCAGCCGCGAAATCGTCAAGGCCCTGCTGGAGAACCGGCGCGACGTGAGCTACGCGGAGATCGACGCGCCGCACGGGCACGATGCCTTCCTGCTCGACGACCCGCGCTATCACGCGGCCGTGCGCAGCTACTTTGAACAGACGGTGTCCCAAGGTGTGAAGACGGAGGTGGCCCATGGCTGACCCGACCATCCTGCACAGCATCGCCCGCCTGGTGCCGCCCGGCGCGCGCGTGCTCGACCTGGGTTGCGGCGACGGCGCCCTCCTGGCCCACCTGCGCGATGCGCGCCAGTGCACCGGCTACGGTGTGGAAATCGACGACGCCAAGGTGCACGCCTGCCTCAAGCGCGGCGTCAACGTGCTGCAGCTGAACCTGGAAGACGGGCTGAACATGTTCGGCGACGACGCGTTTGACGTGGTGCTGCAGATCGACACCCTGCAACACCTGCGCAACGCCGAAACCATGCTGCGCGAGACCGCGCGCGTGGGCCGCAGCGGCGTGGTGGCCTTTCCCAACTTCGCCCACTGGCCCAACCGCCTGGCCGTGCTGCAGGGCCGCATGCCGGTGACCAAGCGCCTGCCCTACCAGTGGTACGACACGCCCAACATCCGCGTCGGCACCTACGCCGACTTCGAGGTGCTGGCGCGCAGCTGCGGCCTGTCCATCACCGACAGCTTCGGTCTGCACGAGGGGCGGGAAGTGCGTCGTTTACCGAACCTGCTGGCCAGCACGGCGGTGTTCAAATTCAACAACTAGGCGCTCCACGCTGCGCGTGGTCGCAGGGGCCTTGCCTGGCGAGCCTGAGGAAAACATCTTGGAAGCATTTCTCGTCTCCACCGGTATCGTCGCGCTCGGCGAAATGGGCGACAAGACGCAGTTGCTGGCCGTGCTGCTGGCCGCGCGTTTTCGCCAACCGCTGCCCATCGTGCTGGGCATCCTGGTGGCCACGCTGGCCAACCACGCGTTGGCCGGTGCCGTGGGCCAGTGGGTGGCCGACGCCATCGGCCCGGTCTGGCTGCGCTGGATCATCGGCGGGTCCTTCCTGGCCATGGCGGTGTGGATGCTGATCCCGGACACGATCGAAGAGGACGAGACCGACGCCAAGGGTCTTCGCCTGGGCGTATTCGGCACCACCGTGGTGGCGTTTTTCCTGGCCGAGATGGGCGACAAGACGCAGATCGCCACCGTGGCGCTGGCCGCGCGCTATGACGCGGTGGTGGCGGTTGTCGCCGGGACCACGCTGGGCATGATGCTCGCCAACGTGCCAGCGGTGTTCCTGGGCGACCGGATCGCCAAGAACGTGTCCATGACATTGGTGCATGGCATTTCGGCGCTCATTTTCGCGGTGCTGGGCGTGCTCACCCTGCTCAACGTCGGTCGCCTGTTCTGAGGGGGCCGACGGGCCCGGGGGCGGCGCTGCCGGCCGTGCCTATACTTGATCGGACAGAAGCCGCCTGAACGGAGAGCGTGTCGCCATGAATGCCCGATTACCCGTGTCCCCACTGGACGCCCGCATCCTCCAGACCCATGTGGACCACGCCTGGCGCGAACGCATCGTGCCCGAGCTGCAGCGGTACATTGCGGTGCCGGCCAAATCGCCCATGTTCGACCCCGATTGGGCCACCCACGGTCTGCTCGAACGCGTGTTGCAGAACGCAGCCGACTGGGTGCGTGCCCAGCAGGTGCCGGGTCTGCAACTGGAGATCGTGCGCCTGAACGACGCGCAGGGCCGGCCGCGCACGCCGGTGCTGTTCTTTGAACTGCCGGCCAGCGAAGGGAAGGACGGCACGCCCGTTCCGGCCGGTGATCCGGCGCAGGGCCGCCCCATGCCGGATCAGCCCCCTCGGGGGGCAGCGACCCGCGAAGCGGCGGAGCGTGGGGGCCGATCCTCCCAGACCGTCTTGATGTATGGCCACCTGGACAAACAACCCGAATTCAACGGCTGGCGCAGCGACCTGGGGCCCTGGACGCCCGTCATCGACGACGGCAAGCTCTACGGCCGCGGCGGCGCTGACGACGGCTACGCCATCTACGCCGCCATCACCGCCAGCCAGGCACTCAAGGCTCAGGGCGTGGCCCACCAGCGCATCGTCGGTCTGATCGAGACCTGCGAGGAAAGCGGTTCGGGCGACCTGCTGCCCTACATCGACGTGCTCAAACCCCGGCTGGGTGACGTGGGTCTGGTGATCTGCCTGGACAGCGGCGCCGGCAACTACGACCAGCTGTGGCTGACCACCAGCCTGCGCGGCATGGCCAGCGGCGTGCTCAAGGTCGACATCCTCACCGAAGGCATCCATTCGGGGGACGCGTCCGGTCTGGTGCCGTCGAGCTTCCGCATCCTGCGGCAGGTGCTGGACCGGTTGGAAGACAGCGGCACCGGCCGGTTGCTGCCGGCCAGCTTCCACTGCGAGGTGCCGGCCGAGCGGCTGGCGCAGGCGCAGGCCACCGCCGCCATCCTGGGCGACGAGCTGTTCAAGCGCTTCCCCTGGGCGCATCACGACTGCGGCGGCGCCACCGTGTCTGCCCTGCCTACCACCACCGACCCGGTCGAGGCCTTGCTGGCACGCACCTGGCGACCCACGCTGAGCGTGACCGGCGCCGACGGTTTCCCCGACATCGCCAATGCCGGCAACGTGTTGCGGCCCTACACGGCGTTCAAGCTCAGCCTGCGCCTGCCACCGCTGGTGGACGCGGCCAGCGCGGTGCAGCAGCTCAAAACCCTCCTGGAGGACAACGCGCCCTACCAGGCCAAGGTCACCTTTGAAGGCCTCAGCTCGGCCACCGGCTGGAACGCGCCGGCCACCGCGCCCTGGTTCGAGTCGGCGCTGCAGGCGGCCTCACAGGCGCACTACGGTGCCGCCTGCGCCACCATTGGTCAGGGCGGCACTATCCCGCTGATGAACATGCTCAGCCAGGGTTTCCCGTCCGCGCAGATGATGGTCTGCGGTGTGCTGGGGCCGCGCAGCAACGCCCACGGCCCCAACGAGTTCCTGCACCTGGACTATGCGCGACGCCTGACGGCGAGCGTGGCGCAGGTCATCGCCCGTATGCCCTGAGCGCTTGCGCTCAGGGCGTTTGCCGGGCCTGGCGCCGCAGCCAGGCCAGCCAGATCAAGGCCAGGCCCGTCAGGGCCACGGGCAGCAGGGAACCCACGTTCAACAAGGCCCAGCCCTTCGTGGTCACGAGGGCACCCGAGGCGAACGAGGTGAGCGCCATGACCGCAAAAACAAAGAAATTGATGGCTGCCTGGGCTCGATCTTTTTCTTCGGGCCGGTAAGCCTGCAACGACAGCGTGGTGCTGCCGGTGAACAGGAAGTTCCAGCCCACGCCCAGCAGGAACAGCGCGATCAGGAACTGGTGCAGATCGACGCCCGACAGCGCAATCAGGATGCAGGCGATGTTCAGCAGCACCCCGACGCCCATGATGGTCAATACGCCAAAGCGCTTGATGAGGTGTCCGGTGACAAAGCCTGGCGCAAACATGCCGATCACATGCCACTCCAGCACCAGGGCCGCGTCGTCGAAGGCGAAGCCACAGACCTGCATCGCCAGCGGCGTGGCGGCCATCAGCAAGTTCATCACGCCGTAGCCCAGCGCCGCGCCGGCAGTTGCCACGATGAAAACGGGTTGCTTCATGATCACCGACAGCGGCCGGCCGTGGTCAGCCCCCGCCTTGCGGGGAGGCAGCGGCGGGAAGGTCAGCCAGGTCATGATGAGCATGGACACCAGTGCCACCACCGCCAGGGCCAGGTAGGCGCCGGCAAACGGCACTTCCAGCAGGTTGCGCGTACGGCTGGCCAGGTTGGGGCCGAGGACCGCACCCACCAGACCACCCGCCAGTACCAGCGAGACGGCCTTTTCACGAAACGCCGGCGTGGCCAGTTCGGCGGCAGCGAAGCGGTAGAGCTGGCCGTTGGCGCTGTAGTAGCCGGCCATCACGGTGGCGGCCACCAGCACCCAGAAGTTCTGCGCCATGGCCGCCCAGTAGCACAGCAGGGCCGAGCCCAGCGCTACCAGCAGACCCACCTGAAACGACCCCTTGCGACCCAGGGCGCTTTGGGTGCGTGCCACCAGTGGCGTGGACATGGCGCCACCCACCACGTATCCCATGACGGGGAGCGTGGCCATCCAGCCCTGGGGAGCCAGGCTCAGACCCACCAGCCCGTTGATGGCGATGAAGACCACGTTGTTGGTCAGGAACAGGCCTTGTGCGGCGGCCAGCAGCCAGAGGTTTCGGTTCATAAGCGGTTGTTTATACAACCCTTCCTGTGCCGGCACGGGTCGCTCCTGTCGCGCGTGGTGGCCGCGAACAGACGCCGCAGAACGTGGGTGGTGTATGGCGAGGTCAGGACAAGGCCTGCACGAGGGCGGTCAGGGCGGCCGTTTCGGCCCGCAGTACCCGTGGGCCGAGGGTCACAGGCACGCAGCCGGCGGCACGGGCCTGCGCTTCTTCCTGCGGTGACAGCCCGCCCTCCGGCCCGCTGAGGAACAGCACCGGTGCATCGGCCGCTTGCCCGCGCATCACCTCGGCCAGCGGGCGACTGTCCCCGGCCAGTGAGAGCACGCAGCGCAGCGGGGCGATCGCCTCGCTGCCGCGCAGCCAGGCCGCAAGGTCGGCCACCGGTTGCACGGCGGGTACGCGGTTGCCGCCGCACTGCTCGCAGGCCGCTGCGGCCACCGATTGCCAGTGCGCCTGTTTCTTGGTCGCGCGGTCGCCGCTCAGCCGCAGCACGCTGTGCGCGGTGTGCAGGGGCTGCAGGCTGGCCACGCCGAGTTCGGCAGCCTTTTCCACCAGCCAGTCCATGCGCTCGTTGGCCGGCATGCCCATGGCCAGGTGCACACGGCGCACGGCCTCGCGCTCCACGTCTTCAAAGGCTTCGACCTTCACCGCCACATCGCTGCGGCCCATGCGCAACACGCTGGCGCGCCATTGGCCGCCTTCGCCGTTGAACAGCGTGATGGCATCGCCCGGCTGCAGGCGCAGCACCTGCACATGGCGCGCGGCGGCCGGCGGCAGGTCCAGCGTGGCACCGGCGGCCAGCGGGACCGGGCAGAAAAAGCGGGGCATGTCCGAACGGCTCAGACGCGGCCGAAGGCGAAGCCGCTGGCGGCCTGCAGGCCTTCGACCTCGTCGATCAGCTTGAGCAGCGGGCCGAGTTCGCGGTAGCGGTGCGCGGTGGCGCGGATGTAGGCGATGAAGCGCGGCGCGTCGGCCAGGTACTTCGGCTTGCCGTCGCGCAGCGTCAGGCGCGCGAAGATGCCGGCGACCTTGAGGTGGCGCTGCAGGCCCATCCATTCGACCGCACGGTAGAAGGCGCCGAAGTCGCTGTGCCAGTCCTCGAAGTCCATCAGCCCGGCCTTGCGCGCCTTTTCCCAGTAACGCACGGTAATGTCGATGACGAAATCTTCCTCCCAGCTCAGGAAGGCGTCGCGCATCAGGCTGGCGATGTCGTAGGTGATGGGGCCGTGCACCGCGTCCTGGAAGTCCAGCACCCCCAGTTGCTGCGCAGGGGTCGCGCCCGGGTGGGCCGGGATCATCAGGTTGCGCGGCATGAAGTCGCGGTGCACGTGCACCGTAGGGGCGGCCAGGCAGCGCGTGACGACGGTGTCGAAGGTCTTCTGCAGCGTGGCGGCCATCGCGCCTTCGACCTTCACCTGCCGGTGTTGCGCCAGGTACCAGTCGGGGAACAGCTGCAGCTCGCGGCGCAGCAGGGCCTCGTCGTACGGCGGCAGTTCACCCGGTTTGGACGCCAGCTGCCAGGCCAGCAGCGTGTCCACCGCCTGCAGGTAGCGCGCGTGGTTGGCAGGCGGGTTCGCGGCGTCGATCTGCTCCATCATGGTTTGCGTGCCCAGGTCGGGCAGTAGCATGAAGCCCTGCGGTTCGTCCCAGGCCAGGATGTCGGGCACCAGCAGGCCGGCGGCCTTCATCAGACCGGCCACGTGCACGAAGGGCTGGCAGTTTTCCTTGTCGGGCGGCGCGTCCATCACGATGCGGCTGGCGCCATCCGTGGTGTCCACGCGCAGGTAGCGGCGAAAGCTCGCATCGGCCGAGGCCGGGCGCAGGGTGTCGGGCCGCAGGTGGTGGGCGCTGGCCAGGCCTTGCAGCCAGGCTTGGAAGCCGGCCTCTCGCGCGGGGTCGGTCCAGGTGACGGCGGGGGTGTTCGGGATCATGGGGGCAACAGCGCAAAAGGAGGTGCCGCAGGCGTGCACGCCGGGCGGAGGGCCGCAGGTGGGCATAGGATAATCAGGGAGCATTTTAGAGAGGACAGGCGACCGTCGCCCTGCCCCGGATCGCTGCCCCGCCCGGCAATGGTTCGCTTTCACCGCCCTACCTTGAACCGACCTTTCCCCTGTCTGATGACCGTTGCAGCGCCCGCTGGCGCAGGCACCCCGGCCGCGCTGGCATGGGGCGCTGCGGTTGCCTGTGTGGCGTTGTGGGCAGGCGCGGCGCATGCACAGACCGAGACACCGCTGCGCCTGCGGCTGAGCAGCGAATTGCTGGAAGCGTTGCCCGAAGCCGATCGCAGTCGCACGCCGAGCTTTGTGTCGGGTGAGCGCCTGAGCGGCCAGACCGATGGCACGGTGGTGGTGGAGGGCGAGGCGCAATGGCGTCGCCACGGTCTGGTGATCAAGGCCGACCGCCTGGAATACGACCAGCAAAGCCGTGAGGCCAAAGCCCAGGGTCAGGTGCTTGTCAACCGCGCAGGCAACCGGTTCGAGGGTCCCGAGCTGCAGCTCAATGTGGACAGCGGACGGGGGTACTTCGAGCAACCCCGCTTCTCCCTGTTGCAAAACGAGGGGCTGGGAGAAGCCCGCCGTGTCGATTTTCTCGACCAGGACCGGCTTGAGGCACACGATGCGCGCTATTCGACCTGTCCGCGCCCATCCGACGGTGCCTGGAAGCCCGATTGGGAAGTGCGTGCCCGCCACATTGAACTCGATAACGCCAGCGAAGTGGGCGTCGCCCACGGTGGTGTGTTGGCCTTCCAGGGGGTGCCTGTACTGGGCGCGCCTTACCTGAGCTTTCCGCTGACCGACCAGCGCAAGAGCGGCGTGCTGCCGCCGACCATCAACATCGACAACGTCAGCGGACTGGAACTGACGCTGCCGTATTACCTGAACCTGGCTCCCCAGTTCGATGCCACGCTCTACCCCACGGTCATGAGCCAGCGTGGTCTGGACATGGGAGGCGAGTTGCGCTACCTGCAACCCGGTTTCGGTGGCCAGTGGCGTGCGTCTTTCATGCCGGATGATCGTTTGCGCCAGCAGGACCGCTGGGGTTACGCCCTGCAGCACCAGCACAGTGTGGCCACCACAGAAGCGCTGGCCGGTCTGGGTCTGCACAGCCCGCTGGGTCTGCGCCTGAACCTCAACCGCGTCAGTGACGACAACTACTGGCGTGACTTCCCGCGCAGCGGCTCCTCGCTGACGTCCCGGCTGCTGGCCAACGAAGCTGTGCTCAACTGGAACCAGGGGCCCTGGTCTTTGCACGCGGGTGCCTACCGCTGGCAGACGCTGCAGGATGTGGCGGCCCCCATCGTGCCGCCCTACGATCGCCTGCCCTCAGTGGCTCTGCGCCATGGGCGGGAGCACCAGGCCTGGGCCGGCCTTCGCGGTTGGTGGTGGTCGCTGCTGGCCGATCACACCCGTTTTCAGTCCGACCCCGCACGGACCCTTCAGCCCAACGGGACCCGAGGTCTGGCCGTCGCCCGCGTCGGCCACCGCTGGGAAACACCGGGCTGGTTCCTGGCCCCCACCTTGCAGCTGCACCACGCCAGCTACCGTTTCGACACGCCCACAACCGGCGGTGCGCTCAACGCCAGCCGCAGTCTGCCAACCTTCAGCATCGACAGCGGTCTGGTGTTCGAGCGCGACACCCGGTTCTTCGGTCGTCCCTTCGTGCAGACGCTGGAGCCGCGCGCTTTCTTC
This sequence comes from Hydrogenophaga sp., assembly GCA_046074205.1. Taxonomy (GTDB): domain Bacteria; phylum Pseudomonadota; class Gammaproteobacteria; order Burkholderiales; family Burkholderiaceae_C; genus Hydrogenophaga. The sequence continues at coordinate 14,231 of JBJTNV010000066.1, read as the reverse complement.
ACCTGGACGCCGACCCGCTGGCAAGGCGATCTGCCCAATTACGACTCGGCAGCCAACGATTTCAACTTCGCCTCCGTCTACACCGAAAACACCTTCGGTGGCAACGACCGCCTCGCCGACCTGCGTGCCCTGACGGTGGGGGCCAGCTCGCGCCTGCTGGACCCGGCCTCCGGTGCAGAGGTGGTGCGACTGGGGCTGGCCCAGCGCTACCTCCTGCGTGACCAGTCGGTTGTCCTGCCCAACTGCGGCAACCTGGCGGCGGCCGGTTGCCAGCCCGTGACCAATCGCCTGAGCGACGTGTTGCTGGGCGCGCGTGTGCAATGGAGTCCGCGCTGGGCGACCGATGCCAACGTCCAGTTCAGTCCGCAGGAGAACACATCGGTCCGTACCACGCTCCGTGGCCGCTACACCCCCAGCGCCTACCGTGTGTTCAGCGCGGCCTACCGCCTGCAGCGGGGCAGCAGCGAACAGCTGGATGTTGGCTGGCAGTGGCCGCTGTCGGACTGGTGGGCCCGCCAACCGGCGGACGTCCAGCCCGGCCGAGCGCTCGGGCCGCAACAGTGGTACAGCGTCGGGCGCATCAACTACAGCGTGACGGACCGGCGGATCGTCGATCTGGTGGCGGGCATTGAGTACGATGCCGGTTGCTGGATCGGCCGCGCGGTGTTCGAGCGGCTGACCACCGGTCTGACCACCGCCAACCAGCGGGTGTTGTTCCAGGTCGAATTTTCAGGTTTCTCGCGCATCGGCTCCAATCCGCTGCAGACCCTCAGAAACAACGTGCCGCGCTACCAGTACCTGCGTGAAGACATCAACCCGCCCAGCCGGTTCCAACAATATGACTGACCGCCCTCTCTTTGTTCCGCAACGCTGGATCGCGCTGGCGCTGGGCCTGAGCCTGGCTGCAGCTGCCCAGGCGCAGTCGCTGCGTCCTGTCGGGCAACCGGGCGGCGTGCGAAGCCTGCCCACGGCTGCTCAAGGGCCACGCACGGTCGACTACATCGTTGCGCTGGTCAATTCGGAGCCGGTCACCAACAACGAGGTGCGTGCGCGTCTGCAGCGGGCGGAATCCCAACTGGCCCAGCAGGGGGGCGCCCGGCCGCCGCGTGAGGAACTGGCCCGTCAGGTCATGGAGCAGCTGATCAACGAACGCGTCCAGCTGCAGCAGGCCGCCGAACTCGGTTTGCGTGTGGACGAGGCCACCCTGGGGCGTGCCGAGCAGTCCATCGCCGCCCAGAACCAGCTCAGCGTCGACGCGCTTCACCGCCAGCTGGGCGCCGAAGGCATCAGCCCCAGCGCCTTCCGGGAGCAGTTGCGCCAGCAGATCCTGCTGCAACAGCTCAGCGAGCGAGAGGTCGAATCGCGCATCAAGGTGAGTGAGGCCGACATCGACGATTACCTGCGGGAGCAGCGAGGCCCCCGTGACCTGTCTCAACTCGGACTCAACCTTGCCCACATTCTGGTGCGGGTGCCGGAGGGTGCCTCAACCGGGCAGGTCCAGGTGCTGGAAGCCCGCGCCCGCCAGGCCGCGGAACGGGCTCGTCGAGGCGAAGATTTTTCGGCGCTGGCGCGCGAGTATTCGGATGCCCCTGAAGCGGCCAGCGGGGGCCAGTTCGGCCTTCGCCCGGCCGACCGGCTGCCCGAGCTCTTTGTCACCGCCACCTGGCAGCTCAATGCGGGCGATATCGCCGGGCCGCTGCGCAGCCCGGCCGGATGGCACGTGCTCAAGCTGGTCGAAAAACGCCAGGCCGGCATGCCCGAGGCCAGCGTCACACAGACGCGTGCGCGGCACATCCTCCTGCGCACCAGTGCGCAACTGAGCCAGGGTGACGCGGTGGCGCGCCTGGCCCGTTGGCGCGAACAGATCATCAGTGGCCAGGCCCGTTTTGAGGATGTCGCCCGCGAGCACAGTCAGGACGGCTCTGCCCGTGAGGGTGGTGATCTGGGTTGGGCCAGTCCCGGCCAGTTCGTCCCCGAGTTCGAGGACGTCATGAACAGCTTGCGCCCGGGCGAGGTGTCTGCTCCGCTGGTGTCGCGTTTCGGCGTGCATCTCATTGAGGTGTCCGAGCGCCGGCAGACGCGTCTGAGTGAGCGGGAGCAGCGCGACATCGTGCGTGGCCTGGTGCGCGAGCAGAAAACGGGCGAGGCGCTGCAGAACTGGGCGCAGGATCTGCGCGCGCGCGCGTACGTGGAATACCGCGAAGCCCCGCAGCCCTGACGCATGAAGCACATTGCGCGCAAGCGGTTCGGTCAGCACTTTCTTGTTGACCAGGGTGTCATTGACGCCATCGTGCAGGCCATTGCGCCGCAGCCGGGTCAGCCGATGGTCGAGATCGGACCGGGTCTGGCAGCCCTGACGCAGCCGCTGGTCGAACGCCTGGGGCGGCTCACCGTGATCGAGCTCGACCGCGATCTGGCCATGCGCCTGCGCTTGCACGGACAACTCGACGTGGTTGAGTCGGATGTGCTCAAGGTCGACTTCACGGCGCTGGCCGAGGGCAACAAGGTTCGGGTGGTGGGCAATCTGCCGTACAACATTTCCAGCCCGATCCTGTTTCACCTGCTTGACCATGTGGGGGCGGTGCAGGACCAGCACTTCATGCTGCAGAAGGAAGTGATTGACCGCATGGTGGCGCAGCCGGCGACGGCCGACTACGGTCGCCTGTCTGTCATGCTGCAATGGCGTTACGCCATGGAGAACGTGCTGTTCGTGCCGCCCGAGAGTTTCGATCCGCCGCCCCGGGTGGACAGCGCAGTCGTGCGCATGCTGCCGCTGGCCGAGCCTCCGGCCATTGATTTCAAGACCTACAGCGAACTCGTCCAGACCGCCTTCAGCCAGCGCCGCAAGATCCTGCGCAACACCTTGGGCCCATGGCTGGAGGCCCGAGGGTTCACTGGCGACATTGACCTGCAGCGCCGCGCCGAAGAAGTGCCGGTGGCCGAATACGTTGCCCTGGCCCAGGCCGTTCAGCCGTAGCCCAGGCGCAGGCATGAAAAAAGCCGCTGCGAGTGCAGCGGCCTCTTTGCCTGGGGCACCGCGGAACCGGCTGTGCCGGGCCGCCAGTGCCACCCCTTCAAGGGGTGACGCCGAAGTCGGCGCGGGGGTGTCGTTCAGTTCAGCGGCACTGGGTCGTCAAGCGGCCGTCAACCAATAGCCGGCGTTGAAAGGGCTGCTCATGCGCAGCGCCATCGGGCTCACGTCCAGGATTTTGTCGGTGGGCATGGGCTCCTCGCCCTCTGCATCCGCAGATTCTTCGCCCTTGGGTGCGCGGGCGACAGAGAACGAATAGAAGCAGCGGAAGGGAATTTTCCGGTCGGCCCAGTAATCGGCGACGTCCCGGAAGATGTCCAGCAGCTGCTCGCGGGCTTCCTTGTCGAACTTGCTGTTGGCTGGAATGTGTTCGAGCACAACAATGAAACCGGTCTGCGGCCCCGATTTGTGGACCAGGTCGGTCATGCAGTCGTAGAGCGCATCGAAGTTCTTGCCGAAGTGCGGTGGCAGGGTGTACTGGGCAGCGATCAGATCCAGCACATCCTGCTTGCTCTGGGCCTTGGCCAGATTGGCGTAGAGGAAATGGTGACCCAGCTGCTCCGCTGCGGCTTCCAGATCTTTCACGCCAAACGCGCGGATCGACTGCACGATGTTGTTGCGTACGTTACGAAGTGGCTTGTCCATCTCCGCGTCTCTTTCGAATATCAAAGTTGATGAATCGTCGCGTCGCTGCGGATCACTGCACGATCAGCCTGTAGCTGGCGTAGTGGTCCTCGGTGTAATAACAGGCATCAGGCGTTCGGGGTTCCTGGCCGCCACACACGATCCGCCGGGCACCACGGTGGCTCAGGCCGGGGGTGGGTACCGTGTATTCGCGGTAATAACCCCTTCCTTGCGCCGGCAGCAAACGCTCCCGGTTGCCGAACACGGTGCCGTCTTTCTCGTAGCGGAAGGGGCCGCCCTGGCGAATCCGTTCCATCACCTGCCGGCCCTGTATGGGCAGTTCGCCGTACGCCATCGTGGCGTAGGCCCAACCTTGCAGCGGTGCGGTGTCGGGGGTGCGGGCCTGCACCCAAAAGGTGCCGACGCCTGCCGCTAGGGCCACCACCAGCGCTATGGCGCTGGCCAGCTGACCTCCCCGGCGACCTACCCGGATCCGCTTCAGACCCATGGAAATCCCTGCTCCTCATGCTGTCAACCCGGCCGTGGACCCCTATTTCAGGCGGGCATTCGGACCGGGTTAACCCTGTATTTCAGGCGCGAGAGTGTGCCCGAAGCCTTGCAAAATTGCAAGCGACTGCTGAACAAACAGGCAGTCTGGAGGGATGGATTTGCCCCAAAAAAGTTAGCGCTTGCTTTTGTCCGCTTGCTTACCGATGAACGTTCACCTCGGCGACGGTCAGAGCCGTCATATTGACAATCCGCCGCACGGTGGCACTGGCGGTCAGGATGTGGGCAGGGCGCCCCACCCCCAGCAGCATCGGCCCGATGGCGATGTTGCCGCCTGCCGCCGTCTTGAGCAGGTTGTAGGCGATGTTGGCGGCATCAATGTTGGGGCAGACCAGGAGGTTGGCATCGCCTGCCAGGGTGGTGCGCGGCATCAACGCCAACCGGGCTTCGGTGTCCAGCGCAACGTCGCCGTGCATTTCACCGTCGACCTCCAGCCAGGGGGCTTCGGCCTGCAGGATGGCCAATGCTTCGCGCATCTTGACCGCACTGGGCTGGTTGGAGGAGCCGAAATTGCTGTGCGAGAGCAGCGCAGCTTTGGGCGTGATGCCAAAGCGCATGATCTTGCGCGCGGCCATCTGGGTAATGGCGGCAATTTGCTGGGCGCTGGGGTCGTAGTTGATGTGCGTGTCCACCAGGAACACCTGGCGGCCGGGCAGCATCAGCGCGTTCATGGCCGCATAGCAACTGGCCCCTTCGCGCCGGCCAATCACCTGGTCAATGTAGTCCAGGTGCAGGTGTGTGTTGCCCCAGGTGCCGCAGATCATGCCGTCCACATCGCCGCGGCGCAGCAGCATGGCGCTGATGAGCGTCAGGCGCCGGCGCATTTCGATTTTGGCCAACTGTTCGGTCACGCCCCGGCGCTCCATGAGCTGGTGGTAAGTGGTCCAGAGTTCGCGGTAGCGCGCGTCCTGCTCGACGTTGACCACGTCGTAGTCCAGCCCTTCTTTCAGGCGCAGGCCGAATTTCTCGATGCGCTCGGCGATGATGGCCGGCCGTCCGATCAGCGTGGGGCGTGCCAGGTTTTCGTCCACCACGATCTGGGCCGCCCGCAGCACGCGTTCTTCCTCGCCCTCCGCGTAGGCCACCCGCTTTTTCAGCGCCGTCTTGGCGGCCGCATAGATGGGCTTCATGATGGTGCCGGAGGCGAACACGAAGCTTTGCAGCCGCTGCCTGTAGGCCTCCAGGTCGTGCACCGGTCGTTGGGCGACGCCGCTGTCCGCGGCGGCCTGTGCCACGGCAGGTGCGATTTTGATCATCAGCCGTGGATCGAAGGGCTTGGGAATGAGGTACTGCGGGCCGAAGGCGAGCTTCTCGCCGGCGTAGGCGGCGGCCACCACTTCGTTCTGTTCGGCCTGGGCCAGCTCGGCGATGGCGTGCACGGCTGCGATTTCCATCTCGTCGGTGATGGTCGATGCGCCCGCATCGAGCGCGCCGCGGAAGATGTAGGGGAAACACAGGACGTTGTTGACCTGGTTCGGATAGTCGGTGCGGCCGGTGGCCATGATGGCGTCGTCACGCACCGCCGCAACCTGCTCGGGCAGGATCTCGGGCGTGGGGTTGGCGAGCGCAAAGATCAGCGGTTTGGCAGCCATCTTGGCCACCATGTCGGGCTTCAGGACGCCACCGGCCGACAGGCCCAGAAAGACATCCGCGCCATCCATGGCTTCACCGAGCGTGCGCTGCTCGGTCTTCTGCGCGAACACGGCCTTGTCCGGGTCCATCAGCTCGGTGCGACCCTCGTAGACCAGACCGGCCAGGTCGGTCACCCAGATGTTCTCGCGCGGCAGTCCCAGCTTGACCAGCAGCTGGATGCAGGCCAGGGCAGCGGCACCGGCGCCCGAGGTGACCAGCTTGACCTGCTGGATGTCCTTGCCCACCACTTTCAGGCCGTTGAGCAGGGCCGCACCGACCACGATCGCGGTGCCGTGCTGGTCATCGTGGAAGACCGGGATCTTCATGCGTTCGCGCAGCTTGCGCTCGACGTAGAAGCAGTCCGGCGCCTTGATGTCCTCGAGGTTGATGCCGCCGAAAGTGGGCTCCAGCGCCGCAATGATCTCGACGAGCTTGTCCGGGTCTTTCTCGTTGATCTCGATGTCAAACACATCGATGCCCGAAAACTTCTTGAACAGCACGCCCTTGCCTTCCATCACCGGCTTGGCCGCCAGCGGGCCGATATCGCCCAGCCCCAGCACAGCGGTGCCATTGGTGATGACGGCCACCAGGTTGCCGCGGCTGGTGTACTTGAAGGCGTTGTTGGGGTCGGCGACGATCTCCTCGCAGGGCGCCGCCACGCCGGGCGAGTAGGCCAGCGCCAGATCCCGCTGGTTGGTCAGCTGTTTGGTCGCGGCAATGGCCACCTTGCCGGGCACGGGTTTCTCGTGGTACTCCAACGCGGCACGGCGCAGCTCGGCGCGTTTGTTTTCCTGGGCTTGGGGGGTGCTCATGCGGCGGTCTCCTGGGTGCTTTCTGCAATGTGGAATGCAATTGCGCATTCTAGGTGTTGGACGTTTTCCTGTGTTTCGCTTTTGTCTGCGGCATGGTCAGGAGACTTTTGACATTTTGAGTGGTGAGCAGACCGCCCTGTCAGGAGCACACCGAACGACGGAGACGCCTCATGCGCTGCGCCGGGCCACCTGTACCTGCGGCTGCAGGCGGCGAACATCCTCGGGCCGGCACAAGGCGGTACCGGCGCTCAGCAGTGTGGCGGTTCCGGCGGCCACGCCCCAGCCAAAGGCCTGCTCCAGCGGCAGGCCTTGCTGCAGGCCCCACACCAGTGCGCCGACGAAGCTGTCGCCGGCACCCACCGCACTGGCCACGGGGACGTCCAGAGGCTGCGCCTGCCACACTGCGTCGCGCGTGACCAACAGCGCTCCCTGGTGGCCCAGCGTCAGGGCCACGACCTGGGCCTTGCCCTCGGTCACCAGCTGGCGGGCGGCCACTTCCCATTGCGCAGGTGTGACCAATGGTCGCCCGACCAGTTCGGCCAGCTCCCGGAGATTGGGCTTGAACAGGTAGACGCCTTCGGCCAGTGCAGCCACCAGTGAGGGCCCTGCGGTGTCGAGCACCATGCGTGCGTCCCTGGCATGGCACAGCCGGGCCAGCCGGGCATAGAAGTCCAACGGTGCACCGGGTGGCAGGCTGCCGGAGGCCACCACGATGTCGGGGAAGGGATGCAGCCGTTCGACGTGCCGCAGCGCATCCTGCCACTCGGCTTCGCTCAGGTGCGGGCCGGGCATGACAAAGCGGAACTCGGCCCCGGTGCTGTGTTCGTGCACCGTGAAGCTCACGCGGGTTTCGTCGGCGATCGGGAAGAACACGCTGTCCAGCCCCTCTTCGCGCATGCGGCGCTGCAGCCACTGGCCCGACGACCCGCCTGTGGGGCACATGCACAGACAGTGCCCGCCCAGGCGGGTCAACACGCGCGCCACGTTGACACCGCCGCCACCTGCGTCGTGCTGGGTATCGCTGCAGCGCAGCTTGTGCGTGGGTACGACGGCTTCGGTTTCGGTGGCCAGGTCTACCGCCGGGTTCATGGTCAGGCACAGGACGTCGGGGCGGGGGGTGGCAGCGGTCATGCCCGAGGTTGTACCGGATATCCCGCCTGGACCATGACCGCAGGGACGCCGGTCAGTCGCGGTGTTTGGCGCGTTTGGCGGCAAAGGCCTGTGCCACGCTCAGCCCGCGCGGGCCGGGTTGCAGGCGGAAACCCTGACCGGCTTCGATACAGCCCGGCTTCACCACCGAGAGGTAGAAGCCGCAGCACAGCGCGTCCATCATCAGTCGCCCGGCCCGCGGCAGGCCCATGACGGCGGCGAACTTGAAGCAGGGTTCGCGCGGTGCGGTCACGCGCAGCACGCAGCCGGGGAAGTGCAGCTCGTCGCCGATCCAGACGGCGTGCTCGGTCAGGCCTTCGATGCTGAGGTTCTCTCCCATGAAGCCATAGAGCAGCGGATCGTCAAACAGGCGGGGAGTCGCCGCCAGGCCGCCCCAAGGCGAATCAGGTCCCTCGGGGGGGAGCGGCCCGCGAAGCGGCGGTGCGGCGGTGCGTTGTACCTGCCAGAACGGCAGGTGTTCGACCGGGTAGGCGTACACCGCTTTGGCCGGCCCGCCGTGCACCGTGGGGTCAGCCTGTTCGTCGCCGTCCAGCCCCATGTGGCCGACGGCTACCGGACCGCTCACCGGCTGCTTGCCGATGGCCGAGAGGATGCGCCGCCCCTGGATGTGCAGTGGGCGCACGCGCCCGGTGTTGACGCTGAGCAGTCGCACCGGTTCAGCCGCGCATCAGCGCTTCGATCTCGTCGGCCTTGACCGGCACGTCGCGCGTGATCAGTTCGCAGCCGGCCTGGGTGACGATGGCGTCGTCCTCGATACGGATGCCGATGTTCCAGAACGCCTCGGGCACGCCTTCGCCGGGGCGCACGTACAGGCCAGGTTCGATGGTCAGCACCATGCCGGGGCGCAGGATGCGGCTGGGCCGGTCCTTGATCACCTCGCCCGACAGCGGGTCCTGGCGCTCGTTCACCGTGCCCACCTCGCTGGGTTCCACGTAGCTGCCGCAGTCGTGCACGTCCATGCCCAGCCAGTGGCCGGTGCGGTGCATGTAGAACGGGAAGTAGGCGCGATTGGCGATCACGTCCTGCGCGCTGCCGACCTTGTTCCTGTCGAGCAGGCCGACGTCCAGCAGGCCCTGCGCCAGCACGGCCACGGCAGCCTCGTGCGGATCGGTGAAGCGGTTGCCGGGCTTCGTCGCCGCCACGGCCGCGTCCTGTGAGGCCAGCACCAGGTCGTACAGCGTGCGCTGCGGGCCGGTGAAGCTGCCGTTGGCGGGGAAGGTGCGGGTGATGTCGCTGGCGTAGCCGTCGAGCTCGCAGCCGGCGTCGATGAGCACCAGTTCGCCGCTGCGGATGGGCGCGGCGTCGGCCCGGTAGTGCAGCACGCAGGCGTTGGCGCCGGCGGCGACGATGCTGCCGTAGGCCGGGTACTGCGAGCCGTGCTGGCGGAACTCATGCAGCAGCTCGGCGTCCAGGTGGTACTCGCGCACGTCCTGTCTGGCGCGCAGCATGGCGCTGCTCCTCTGCATGGCGCGGATATGGGCGCGCGCGCTGATTTGCGCCGCGCGCCGCATCACGGCCTGCTCATGGGCGTCCTTGAAGAGGCGCATCTCGTCCAGCGGGCCGCACAGGTCGCGCTGCTGCTCGGGGCACAGCGCGCCATAGCGCACGCGGGCGCGCACCGGTTCCAGCCAGACGCTGATGCGGCCGTCCAGGCCCTGGTGGGTGGCGAAGGGGTACCAGACCACGCTGCGGTTCTCCAGCAGCTTGGGCAGACGCTGGTTCAGTTCGGTGACGGGGAAAGCGGCCTGTACGCCCAGCGCGTCGGGTGCGGCGGCCGGGCCCAGGCGGATGCCGTCCCAGATCTCGCGCTCGGGGTCTTTCGGGTTGCAGAACAGCGTGGCCTCGCCCTCGGCGGTCAGCACCAGCCAGGCGTTGGGTTCGGTGAAGCCGGTCAGGTAGTAGAAGTAGCTGTCGTGCCGGAACAGGAAATCGCTGTCGCGGTTGCGCTGTTGCTCGGGTGCGGTGGGCACGATGGCGATGCCACCGGGGGTCAGCTGCGCGGCCAGGCGGGCGCGGCGTTCGGCGTAGAGGGCGAAGGAGGTTTGGGCGTCCATGCGGCGCATTGTGCGGCGTTTGCCTTTGGCCGTGCGAGGTTCAGGGTTGCAGACGACCCGGCGCCAGTCCGACCCCAGCCGGATCAGCCCCTCCGGGGGGCGGCGACCCGCGCAGCGGCGGAGCGAGGGCATCGTTGAGTTCGGCCCATCGTTCCGGCGTGCCCACATCGGTCCAGGGACCGGTGTACAGCTCGGCCGTCACACGGCCGGCGTCCATGGCCTGGCGCAGCAGCGGGGCCAGCGGCGCGGCCGTGCCCTGCGGGTTGCCGGGCAGGATGTCGCACCACGGCGCCTCGAACAGCGCACGCCGGTACAGGCCGATGGTGCTGTAGGTGAAGCGCTCGCCGTCGTCGGCGTTGAGCGCCCGCCCGTCGGCCGAGAGGCCAAAGTCGCCCTTGGGGTTGTGCGGCGGGTTAGGCACCAGCCAGAGATGGGCCAGCGCGTCGCCTGCAACGAAGCGGTCCACCGATTCAGGACTGAACGCGAAACCGGGCACGAACACATCGCCGGCCAGCACCCAGAACAGCTCGCCCAGCAGCGGCAGCGCCCGCGCGATGCCGCCAGCGGTCTCCAGCGCGTAACCGAAGTCCTGCCCTTCGTGCGACCAGGCGATGGTGCTGCCCGCATGCTGCGCCGACCAGTCGGTGAAATGCGCTGGTATCTGCTCGCCCAGCCAGGCGGTGTTGACCACCAGCCGGGAAAAGCCGCTGCGCCACAGCGCTTCCATGGGCCACTGCATCAGCGCTTTGCCTCGCACCGGCAGCAGCGGCTTGGGCGTTGCGTCGGTCAGCGGGCGCATGCGCGTGCCACGGCCGGCGGCCAGGATCATGGCGGGAATGGAGCTGAGATCGGTGCGCATGGGGGTGGGCGAGGCCGGCCGATAAAATCCGACATTCTGCGCCCCGGCGCGCCCATCTCCACCCCGCACCCGCCATGTCCGACGCTTCCCCTTCCTCCTCTGTTTCCAGCCAGACCCTGGCCAACGCCATTCGCGCGCTCGCCATGGACGCGGTGCAGGCCGCCAACTCCGGCCACCCCGGCGCGCCCATGGGCATGGCCGACATGGCCGTTGCGCTGTGGGGTCGCCACCTGCGCCACAACCCCACCAACCCCGCCTGGGCCAACCGCGACCGCTTCGTGCTGTCCAACGGCCACGGCTCGATGCTGATCTACGCGCTGCTGCACCTGACGGGCTACAAGCTGCCGATCGGCGAACTCAAGAACTTCCGCCAGCTGCACAGCAAGACCGCCGGCCATCCTGAAGTGGGCGTGACCCCGGGTGTGGAAACCACCACCGGTCCGCTGGGCCAGGGCATCACCAACGCGGTGGGCATGGCGCTGGCCGAGAAGCTGCTGGCGCAGGAATTCAACCGCCCAGGCCACACCATCGTCGACCACTTCACCCATGTGTTCCTGGGTGACGGTTGCATGATGGAGGGCATCAGCCACGAGGCCTGCGCGCTGGCCGGTACGCTGCGCCTGTCCAGGCTGGTGGCCTTCTACGACGACAACGGCATCTCCATCGACGGCCACGTCGAAGGCTGGTTCACCGACGACACGCCCCAGCGCTTCGAGGCCTACGGCTGGCATGTGATTCCCCTCGTGGACGGGCACGACCCGGCCGCCATCGAAGCCGCGCTGGTCGCGGCGAAAGCGCAGGGCGGGCGCGCCGACGGCAAGCCCACGCTGATCTGCTGCAGGACGGTGATCGGCATGGGCTCGCCCAACAAGGCCGGCACGCACGATGTGCACGGCGCCGCGCTGGGCGCGGCCGAGGTGCAGGCCACGCGCGACGCGCTGGGCTGGACGGCGGCGCCGTTCGAGATTCCGACCGACATTGCCGATGCGTGGAACGCCCGCGAGCGCGGCGTCGCAGCCGAGCAGGCCTGGCAACAACGCTTCGACGCTTATCGCGCGGCCTACCCGAAGGAGGCCACCGAATTCCTGCGCCGCATGGCCGGCGATCTGCGTGCCGACTTCGATGCCCAACTGCCCGTGCTGTTCGAAACCATTTCCGCCAGACCCGACCCGGTGGCCACGCGCAAGGCCAGCCAGAACGCACTCGACGCGCTGGCGCCGCTGTTGCCCGAGTTCTTCGGCGGCAGCGCCGACCTGACCGGTTCCAACCTGACCAACTTCAAAGGCTGTGTGAAGGCGGGCCGGGATGTGTGGGGCAACCACCTGAGCTACGGCGTGCGCGAGTTCGGCATGGCGGCCATCATGAACGGCATCGCGCTGCACGGTGGCTACATACCCTACGGTGGCACCTTCCTCACGTTCAGCGACTACAGCCGCAACGCCATCCGCATGGCCGCGCTGATGAAGCAGCGCGTGATCCACGTCTTCACCCACGACTCCATCGGCCTCGGTGAAGACGGCCCGACCCACCAGTCGGTGGAACACGTGCCCAGCCTGCGCATCATCCCGGGCCTGGACGTGTGGCGACCGGCCGACGGGCTGGAGACCGCCGTGGCCTGGGCCTGCGCCATCGAACGCCGCGACGGGCCGAGCGCGCTGTGCCTGTCGCGCCAGAACCTGCCGCGCGTGACCGCACAGATCCTGGCCAGCGACATCCGCAAGGGCGGCTACATCCTGTCGGAGATGGAACACCCGCAGGCCGTGATCGTGGCCACGGGTTCGGAGATCGAGATCGCGCTGGCCGCGCAGAAGGCGCTGGCTGCCGACGGCGTGCGCACCCGCGTGGTCTCCATGCCCAGCAGCAACGTGTTCGACCGCCAGCCCGAGGCCTACCAGGACAAGGTGCTGCCGCTGTCGCTGCCCACGGTGGCCGTGGAAGCCGCACACCCGGACTTCTGGCGCAAGTACGTCGGGCGTACTGGCGTGGTGATCGGCATCGCCAGCTTCGGCGAGTCGGCCCCGGCCAAGGATCTGTACGCGTACTTCGGCATCACCGCTGCGCGAGTGGCCGACGCGGCGCGGACTCTGGTGCACCGCGCCGCGCACCGCCGCGAGGAGCCTCTGCCCGAGCACATCGTCGTGGGCAGTCATTGACCACCCCCGTCGCTACGCTCCGCCCCTCAAGGGGCAGCGCCTGCGGCCCGGCAAAGCCGGTTCCGCGGCGCTACCGGACCGCTCCCCTTCTTTCGCCATGCGTTTCCTCTCCCCAGGTGTTTGATGTGACTTCCTTGTATCCCTACGACCTCATCCTGTTCGACCTGGATGGCACGCTGATCGAGACCGCGCCGGAGATTGCCGACGCGGTCAACGACACGCTGGTGCAGTTCGACCGGCTGCCAGTGACGCAGCAGCAGGTCAACGACTGGATCGGCCACGGCACGCGCGAGCTGCTGATCCAGGCGCTGGCCTTCACCGGCAACACCACGGCCGACACGGTGCGCCATTCCGACAGCTTCCAGCTCATCGAGCACGCATTCGGCCAGCACTACCAGGCGCGTTGCGGCACCCGCAGCCACCCGTATCCCCACGTGCGCGAAACCCTGCACGCCTTGCGCGCGGCGGGCGTGAAGCTGGCGGTGGTGACCAACAAGGAAGGCCGCTACACCCAGGTGGTGCTGGACGCGCACCAGATGGCGCCGTTGTTTCACCGCGTGGTCAGCGGCGACACGTTGCCGGTGAAGAAGCCGAATCCGGCCGCCATCGACGACTGCCTGCAGCGTTTCGGCGTGGCGCGTGAGCGGGCCCTGTTCGTGGGCGACTCGTCCATCGACGTGGCCACCGCGCGCAACGCGGGCATCACCGTCTGGGCACTGCCCTATGGCTACAACATGGGCCAGCCCATCGAGAGCTGCCACCCCGACCGCGTCATCGCCGATTTTTCCGCGCTCGCCGAACGCCTGATCGTCACCCCTTGATTCCCATTTTCCCCATGGATATGAAATGTCTGCGCTTCAGCGACGTGTGTGCCAGCGGCTTTGCCCGTGGCAAACGCGTCTTCATCCGAGCCGATCTCAATGTGCCTCTCTCGCCCTCCACGCTGCGCTCCCCCCCCGAGGGGGGCTCAGCCGCCTTGGGGCGGCCCGGCGACGGCTGGGACGACGCCGGCCGCATCACCGAAGACACGCGCATCCGCGCCTCGATCCCTGCCATCCAGATGGCGCTGGACGCCGGGGCCGCGGTGATGGTCACCAGCCACCTGGGCCGCCCGACCGAAGGCGAGTTCAAGCCCGAAGACTCCCTGGCTCCGGTGGCCGCCCGCATGGGCCAGCTCATGGGCCGCAACATCCGCGTGGTCGCCAACTGGGTCGATGGCGACTTCTCCGTCGCCCCGGGTGAAGTCGTGCTGCTGGAGAACTGCCGCCTGAACGTGGGCGAGAAGAAGAACAAGCCCGAACTGGCCGCCAAGCTGGGCAAGCTCTGCGA
>JBJTNV010000065.1:0-30392 GCA_046074205.1 Hydrogenophaga sp. | reverse complement strand
GCCGCCATCGGCCAGGGCACCAGTTCGCGCAACAGCGAGGTGATCCATGCCGGCATCTACTACCCCACCGGTTCCCTCAAGGCGCGGCTGTGTGTGCGCGGCAAGACCTTGCTCTATGCCTACAGTGCAGAGCGGGGTGTGGACCATCGCCGCTGCGGGAAGCTGATCGTGGCGAACACGCCCTCGCAGGCGGCAGCGCTGCCGGCCATCGTCGAGAAGGCGCGTGCCAACGGTATTCATGACCTGAAGCTGCTCACGCGCGAACAGGCGTGTGCGATGGAGCCCGCCCTCGAATGCCGGGCCGCGGTGCTTTCGCCGTCCACCGGCATCGTGGACAGCCATGGCCTGATGCTGAGCCTGCAGGGCGACCTGGAGAACGCCGGTGGCCTGGTGGTCTGCCACAGCTCCGTCAGCCGCCTGCTGCGCGATGGCGACACCTGGGTGATGCAGGCCGACGATGGCACCGCCTTGCGGGCGAACACGGTGGTGAACGCCGCCGGGCTGTACGCGTGTGCGCTGGGTTTGCGGACCGAGGGACTGCGCCACGTGCCCCAAGCGTTCTACGCCAAAGGCAACTACTTCACGCTGGCCGGGCGCTCGCCGTTCGGGCAGCTCGTGTACCCCGCGCCCGAGCCGGATCAACACCTGGCTGGGCTGGGGGTGCACCTGACCATCGACCTGGGCGGGCAGGCCAAGTTCGGCCCGGACGTGCAGTGGGTGGACGACCCCGACGATCTGCAGGTGGACCCGGCGCGCGGCGAGGCGTTCTACGCCGAGGTCCGGAAGTACTGGCCGGGTCTTCCCGATGGGGCCTTGCAGCCGGGTTATGCCGGCATCCGGCCCAAGATCAGCGGCCCGCACGCGGCGGCTGCGGATTTCCGCATTGACGGCCCGGTGGTGCACGGGCTGCCAGGGCTGGTCAACCTGTTCGGCATCGAGTCACCCGGTCTGACCAGCTGTCTGGCCATCGGAGAGTACGTGGCCGGACTGCTCAGCGCGCGGCCTTGAGCGCCTGCGCCGCCTCGCGCACCAGGGCCGAACCCTTGTAGATCAGCCCGGTGTAGATCTGCACCACATCGGCACCGGCGGCGATCTTGCTCACCGCGTCGGCGCCGCTGAGGATGCCGCCCACGCCCACGATAGGGAAGCTCTTGCCGAGCGCAGCGCGCAGCTGGCGGATCACGCGGTTGCTGGCGTCGAGCACCGGGGCGCCCGACAGGCCACCGGTTTCTTCGGCATGTGGCAGGCCCCTCACAGCGTCGCGGCTGAGCGTGGTGTTGGTGGCGATCACGCCCAGTCGGCCATGCGCCTGACCATCGGCGCCGCAGCCATAGCGTTGCAGCGTGGCGGCGATGACGCCGATCTGCGCGTCGTCCAGATCGGGCGCGATCTTGAGGAACACGGGCGACTGTTTGCCGTGGCGCTGCGCCAGCTGCTCGCGCCGATCCATGACGGCACCCAGCAGGGCGTCCAGCGCCTCGTCGCTCTGCAGGCTGCGCAGGTTCTTGGTGTTGGGGCTGGAGATGTTGACCGTCACGTAGTCGGCGTGCGGGTACACGCCATCGAGGCAGACAAGATAGTCGTCGGTGGCCTGCTCGATGGGCGTGGCCGCGTTCTTGCCGATGTTCAGGCCCAGCAGCATCGGGGCGTCACCACCCTTGGAACGGAAGCGCGCCTTCTGCACATTGGCCAGGAAGGCGTCCAGGCCCTCGTTGTTGAAGCCCAGGCGGTTGATCAGCGCGTGGCGCTCCGGGATGCGGAACATGCGTGGCTTGGGGTTGCCCGGCTGGCCCTTGGGCGTGACCGTTCCGACCTCGACAAAGCCAAAACCCATGGCGGCCAGGCCGTCGATGCAGCGGGCGTTCTTGTCCAGTCCGGCGGCCAGACCGACACGGTTGGGGAAGCGCAGGCCAGCCAGCGTGAACGGATCCTCGACGCGCTCCTCGCCCCACAGGCAGCTCAGCGGCGAATGCTGGAATCGCGCGATGTTGTCCAGCGTCAGTTCGTGGGCTGCTTCGGGGTCCATGCCGAAGAGGAGGGGGCGGGCGAGACCGTAGGGGATGAGGGACATCGGATAATTCCAGCGTTCTAAGCAACCCGGAATTGTCGCAAATGACCCAAGACGAACTCAAAGCCCTGGTCGGCCAGGCCGCCCTGCAATACGTCACCCCCGGCGAGATCGTCGGCGTGGGCACCGGCTCCACCGTCAACAAGTTCATCGATGCCCTGGCCACGATGAAGGATCAGATCCGGGGGGCGGTGTCCAGCTCCGTGGCGTCCACCGCCCGGCTGCAGGCCCTGGGCATCCCGGTGTTCGACTCAAACGAGGTGACCGAGCTGTCGGTCTACATCGACGGGGCGGACGAGATCGATGCGAAGGGCTATATGGTCAAGGGCGGTGGCGCTGCGCTCACGCGCGAGAAGATCGTGGCTGCCCAGTCACGCCGCTTCGTCTGCATCGCCGACGAGTCCAAGATGGTCAGGGCGCTGGGTGCCTTTCCGCTGCCGGTGGAGGTGGTCCCCATGGCCACAGCCCGCGTGGCGCGACAGTTCGCCGCCATGGGGGGCAAGGCCCAGGTACGCATGAAGGATGGTGCCCCGCTGGTGACGGACAACGGTCAGCACATCCTGGACGTGACCGGTCTGCAGATCGCCGACCCGCTGGCCTTTGAGAGCGAAGTCAACCAGTGGCCGGGCGTGGTGACGGTGGGTGTGTTCGCGCACCAGAAGGCCAGCGTGTGCCTGCTGGGCACGGGCGCGGGTGTTCAAACCCTGGTGTTCTGAGGCCGGCCGGGGCCATGCCCCGCAGGGCCTCAGTGCATGCCCTGGTGTCGCAACAAGGCCTCGATGCTGGGCTCACGGCCCCGGAAGGCCTTGAATGAGGCCATTGCGGGCCGGCTGCCGCCCGCTTCGAGGATGTCCTGCCGGTAGCGGCGTCCCGTGTCCACATCCAGCGTGCTGCCGCCACGCGCCGCGGCCGCCTCTTCGAACGCCGCGTAGGCATCGGCCGACAACACCTCGGCCCACTTGTAGCTGTAGTAACCCGCCGAATAGCCACCAGCGAAGATGTGGCTGAAGGTGTTGGCTGTTCGGCTGTACGCCGGTGGTTGCAGCACCGCCACCTCGTCTCGCACGGTGTTCAGCAGGCCCAGAATGGCGTCGCCGGTGGTCACGGGCTGCGGCTGGCTGTGCAACAGCATGTCGAACAGCGCGAACTCCACCTGGCGCAGCGTCTGCAAGCCACTCTGGAAGTTTTTGGCGGCCAGCATTTTGTCGTACAACGCGCGCGGCAGCGGTTCGCCGGAATCCACATGGGCGGTCATGTGCCTGAGCACGTCCCACTCCCAGCAGAAGTTCTCCATGAACTGGCTGGGCAGTTCCACTGCATCCCACTCCACACCGCTGATCCCCGAAACGTCACGCTCGTTCACCTGTGTGAGCAGGTGGTGCAGACCGTGGCCAAATTCATGAAACAGGGTGATGACATCGTCATGGGTGAGCAGCGGCGGCTTGCCGTTCACACCTTCGGCGAAGTTGCACACCAGGTGCGCCACCGGTGTTTGCAGGGCGCCGGTGTCCGGGCGCAGCCAGCGGGCGCGCACATCGTCCATCCAGGCACCGCCGCGCTTGCCCGTGCGGGCCGACGGGTCCAGGTAGAACTGGCCGACCAGTTGTGCGCCGGCGGGTGTGCTGCGTTCGATGCGGTAGAACTCGACTGATGGGTGCCAGACGGGGGCGCTGTCGCGGCGGATCGCCACCTCGAACAGGGTCTCGATGATCTGGAACAGGCCGGCCAGCACCTTGGGTGCGGTGAAATAGGCTTTGACCTCCTGCTCGCTGAAGGCATAGCGTGCCTCCTTGAGCTTTTCCCCGACATAAGGCCAGTCCCAGGGTTGCGGGTCTTGCAGGCCCAGTTGTCCGGCGGCGAAGGTGCGCATGTCGGCCAGATCCTGCTCGGCGAAGGGGCGTGCCTTCTGCGCCAGATCGCGCAGGAAGCCGATGACCTGTTCCGGCGAGTCGGCCATCTTGGGCACCAGCGACACGTCGGCAAAGTGGCGGTGTCCGAGCAGTTGCGCCTCCTCGTGCCGCAGGGCCAGCAGCTCGCCCATGATGGCGGTGTTGTCGAACTGCTTCGCGTCACCCTCGGCTTGTTCGCTGGCGCGCGTGACGTAGGCCTTGTAGAGCTGCTGGCGCAGCGCGCTGCTGTGGGCGAACTGCATCACCGGCAGGTAGCAGGGCATTTTGAGCGTGAGCTTGTGGCCTGCCTTGCCGTCAGCCCGTGCGGCCGCAGCAGTGGCCTGCTGCACGTCGTCGGGCACACCTGCCATGTCGGTGGCGTCCGCGTACAGCGCAAATGCATCGGTAGCGTCGAGTGTGTTTTCACTGAATTTTTGAGCCAGTTCCGCACTGCGTTCCTGGATCTGTGCGAAACGCTCCTTGGCAGCACCCTTGAGTTCGGCTCCGCCCAGGACGAAGCCGCGCACGGCGTTGTGGTGAGCCTGAGTCTGTTCGGTCGTCAGCGCCGCCGGATTCATGGCTTTGTACTTGGCGTACAGGCGCTCGTCAGCGCCCAGGCGTGTCCAGAAATCGGTGACTTTGGGCAGGGCCTCGTTGTAGGCCGCACGCAGGTCGGGCGTATCGGCCACACTGTTGAGGTGGCTGACCGCACCCCAGGCACGGCCCAGACGTTCGGTTGCCACGTCCAGTGTGCTGGCCATGGCTGTCCAATCGGGCGGAAAATCCGCCGCGGTCACACGGGCCAGCGCAGTATCGGCTTGCAGGAGCAACTGCTCGATGGCCGGTCCAACCTGCTCCGGTCGGATGGCATCGAAGAGGGGGAGGTCGGCGGTGTCGAGCAGGGCGTTGGGTGTGTGGGCGTTCATGCGACTTCAGACGGGACGCGGACAGGGGAAGTTCCAACCCGCTGCCGCGGGCAAGCGGCTGAACTCAGGCCGCGCTTTTCTTGACGCTTTTCTGTTTGGGTTTGGCGCGCTTGACCTGGCCACCCGGCGTCAGGCGCTGGTTGCCCAGCACACGAACCACCTTCACTTCGGGTTTTTGGCCGCCCCGCTTGCTGAACTTGAGGACCTTGACGTCCTTGGGGCCGGGCCGGCGGTCTTCCTCGACGGTCTTTGCTTTCTCCGGGACCGGGCGCCAGAGCACCAGGAGCTTGCCGATGTGCTGGATCGGTGCCGCGTCGAGTTCGTCAGCGAGCGACTGGAGCATGGCTTCACGGGCAGCCCGGTCGTCGCTGAAGACGCGCACCTTGATCAGGCCGTGGGCCTGGAGGGCGGCATTGATTTCCTTGCGGACGGCGGCGGTGAGACCGTCGCCTCCAATGAGCACGACGGGGTCGAGGTGGTGCGCTTCGGCTCGGTGCACCTTGCGCTGTGCGGGCGTGAGTTGGATCTGGGGCATGGGACAATTATCGTTTACACCGCGTTTTCGACGCATTTCGCATGGGCATCAAAGTCAAGACGCAGAGCAAGAAGGTCAACAAGGCCTGGCTCAACCAGCACGTGAACGACCCCTATGTGCGCCTGGCGCAGAAAGAGGGGTATCGCGCTCGCGCAGCTTACAAACTCAAGGAAATCGACGAAACGCTGGGGTTGATCCAGCCTGGCGACGTGGTGGTGGACCTGGGCAGCGCGCCCGGCGCCTGGAGTCAGTATGTGCGCCGGTGCCTGAGCCCGCAGGGCGCAGCGGTCGGTGCGTTGCAAGGGCGCATCATCGCGCTGGACATGCTGGCCATGGAGCCTGTGGAGGGTGTGCAGTTCATTCAGGGTGATTTCCGCGAAGAGGCGGTGCTGTCCCGGCTGGAGCAGGCCCTGGCCGACGCAGGGGTCGACAAGGTCGACGTCGTGGTGTCGGACATGGCGCCCAACCTGTCGGGTATCGATTCGGCCGACGCGGCCCGCATCGAGCACCTGGTGGAACTGGCGGTGGCGTTTTCCTGCGAGCACCTCGCAGCCGATGGTGCGCTGGTGGCCAAGGTGTTCCACGGCGGAGCCTACGACCCCCTGATGGCTCTGTTCCGCAGCACCTTCAAGGTCGTCAAATCGTTCAAGCCCAAGGCCTCCCGCGACAAATCGTCGGAAACCTTTCTGGTGGGACTGGGTCTGAAACGCCCATGAGTGTGGCCGGGCCCGATGCCCGGCCCGCCCCCGGGGTTTCGTCGAAGACCGTGATTGTTTTTACCCATGACATCGCGTCAGCGCCGGACTTCTTGAAAGCTCTAGAATGAGCTTCATCTGACCATCTCTGACAACCTCGCAGCCAGGAGCCGCATTTGAACAACCAGTGGTTCTCGAAAATCGCCGTCTGGATGGTGATCGCCATGGTGCTTTTCACCGTTTTCAAGCAGTTCGACGGCCGTTCCTCCGCCGGCGCAGGGTATGTCGGTTACTCCGACTTCCTCGATCAGGTCAAGGCGCAGCAGATTCGCAGTGCCACCATCCAGGAAGGCCCCAGCGGGACCGACATCCTGGCCGTCACACAGGACGACCGGCGCATCCGCACCACCGCCACCTACCTGGATCGCGGGCTGGTCGGCGACCTGATCAGCAATAACGTGAAATTTGATGTGCGTCCCCGTGAAGAGGGGTCGCTGCTGATGACCTTGCTGGTGAGTTGGGGCCCCATGCTGCTGCTCATTGGCGTGTGGATCTACTTCATGCGTCAAATGCAGGGTGGTGGCAAGGGTGGGGCGTTCAGCTTTGGCAAAAGCAAGGCGCGCATGCTCGATGAAAACACCAACGCCGTGACCTTTGCCGATGTGGCCGGGTGTGACGAGGCCAAGGAAGAGGTCAAGGAAGTGGTGGATTTCCTGAAGGATCCACAGAAATTCCAGAAACTGGGCGGTCGCATCCCGCGCGGCCTGTTGTTGGTCGGTCCGCCCGGGACCGGTAAAACCCTGCTGGCGAAATCCATCGCGGGTGAAGCCAAGGTGCCTTTTTTCAGCATTTCGGGCTCCGATTTCGTCGAGATGTTCGTGGGCGTGGGTGCAGCACGCGTGCGCGACATGTTCGAGAACGCCAAGAAGAACGCGCCCTGCATCATCTTCATCGACGAGATTGATGCGGTCGGCCGCCAGCGCGGGGCTGGCCTGGGCGGGGGCAACGACGAGCGCGAACAGACGCTCAACCAGATGCTCGTCGAAATGGATGGTTTCGAGACCAATCTCGGGGTGATCGTGGTCGCTGCGACCAACCGTCCCGACATCCTGGACGCCGCATTGCTGCGCCCGGGCCGCTTTGACCGGCAGGTGTACGTGACCCTGCCCGACATCCGGGGACGCGAACAGATCCTGCACGTGCACATGCGCAAGATTCCGCTGGGCACGGATGTGAACCCCAGCATCATCGCGCGTGGAACGCCCGGCATGAGTGGTGCGGACCTGGCCAACTTGTGCAATGAGGCGGCCCTGATGGCCGCCCGGCGCAATGCGCGTGTGGTGGAAATGCAGGATTTCGAGAAGGCCAAGGACAAGATCTTCATGGGGCCTGAACGCAAGAGCATGGTGATGCCCGAACACGAGCGGCGCAACACGGCCTACCACGAATCCGGCCATGCCCTCATTGGCAAACTGCTGCCCAAGTGCGACCCGGTGCACAAGGTCACCATCATC
Organism: Hydrogenophaga sp.; assembly: GCA_046074205.1. Taxonomy (GTDB): domain Bacteria; phylum Pseudomonadota; class Gammaproteobacteria; order Burkholderiales; family Burkholderiaceae_C; genus Hydrogenophaga. The sequence continues at coordinate 22,765 of JBJTNV010000065.1, read as the reverse complement.
CCCCGTGGTCGTGCGCTGGGGGTGACCATGAGCCTGCCCGAACAGGACCGTTACAGCCAGGACAAGGAGTACATGCTCAACCAGATCGCCATGCTGTTTGGCGGGCGTATTGCGGAAGAGGTGTTCATGCACCAGATGACCACCGGAGCGAGCAACGACTTTGAGCGGGCCACCCACATCGCCCGCGACATGGTCATGCGTTACGGCATGTCCGAGGCGCTGGGCCCGATGGTCTACGCCGAGAATGAGGGCGAGGTGTTTCTGGGACGGTCGGTGACCAAAACCACCAACATTTCCGAGCAGACCATGCAGAAGGTCGATGACGAGGTGCGTCGCATCATCGACAGCCAGTACGCGCTGGCGCGTCGCCTGATCGAGGAGCACAGCGACAAGATGCACGCCATGGCCAAGGCCCTGCTCGAATGGGAAACGATCGAAGCCGAGCAGATCGATGACATCATGGCCGGCAAGCAGCCCCGTCCCCCCAAGGACTGGACGCCCCGCACACCCTCGGCAGGGGGCGGAGATGGCGGCGGAACGCCTGCCGTGAGCGCCGATCCGGCGCCATCCGCCGCCTGAGTTGGTGACGCTTTCCTGCTGCAACGGGGCCTTGGGGCCCCGTTGTGTTTCTGCACGCCATCCGGATTCGCCCATGCATTGGCAGACCTCCCGCTACCAGATCGACTTGCGTCAACCCAGGGTCATGGGCATCGTCAACGTGACGCCCGATTCGTTTTCCGACGGCGGGCAGCACGGCGGTTCCAGGGCCGCGCTGGCGCACTGCGAACGACTGGTCCTGCAGGGCGCGGATATTCTGGACATCGGGGGTGAGTCCACCCGGCCAGGTTCCCCTGTGGTGCCACTGTCCGAGGAACTGTCGCGCGTCCTGCCCGTGGTGCGCGAAGCGGTCCACATGGGCGTGCCGGTGTCGGTTGACACCTACAAGCCCGAGGTCATGCGGGCGGTGCTCGATCTGGGCGTCGACATCATCAACGACATCTGGGCTTTGCGGCAGGGCGACGCCGTTGAAGTGGTGGCCGCGCACCGGGCCTGCGGTGTCTGCCTGATGCACATGCACCGGGATCCGCAAACCATGCAAACCATGCCCATGACCGATGAGGTGTTGCCCACGGTCACCCGGTTCCTGCAACAGCGGGCCCAGGCGCTGCGCACTGCCGGTGTGGTGGCGCAACGCATTGCCCTCGACCCAGGCATCGGTTTCGGCAAGACGGTCGCGCAGAACTTCAGCCTGCTGGCACACCAGCGGGACTTGCTGGCTTTGGGATACCCGTTGCTGGCCGGTTGGTCGCGCAAGTCTTCGCTGGGTGCTGTGACCGGACACGAACGGCCCGTCGATCGTGTGAGTGCGAGCGTGGCGGCGGCTGTGCTGGCGGTGGATCGCGGGGCACGTGTCGTGCGCGTGCACGATGTCCGCGAAACCGTCGACGCCTTGCGTGTCTGGCAGGCCATACAGGCCGGGGACGTGCCAGCGGGCGACTGATAATCCCCCGTTGCAGGGCAAAACACCCCACCCTGGGTGGCCGGTGGAACGGTTTGCACCACAAGTTCAGAGGAATCTCCATGACCCGCACATTTTTCGGCACCGACGGCATTCGCGGCACGGTCGGGCAGGCTCCCATCACCCCGGACTTCGTGTTGCGCCTGGCGCACGCGGTGGGGCGGGTGCTCAAACGCCAGGAGGCGCGGCCGCGGGTCCTGATCGGCAAGGACACGCGCATTTCCGGTTACATGCTCGAATCGGCGCTGGAGTCGGGTTTCAACTCGGCCGGGGTGGACGTGGTGCTGCTCGGCCCCATCCCCACGCCGGCGGTGGCCTACCTGACCCGGGCGCAGCGTGCCAGCCTGGGGGTGGTGATCAGTGCGAGCCACAACCCGTTTGCCGACAATGGCATCAAGTTCTTCAGCGCCCAGGGCACCAAGTTGCCCGACGAATGGGAGAAGGACGTGGAAGTGGCGCTGGATGAGCCGCCGGTCTGGGTCGATTCGGCCAACCTGGGCAAGTCCCGCCGGCTGGACGACGCGTCGGGCCGTTATATCGAGTTCTGCAAGAGCACCTGTTCCCAGTCTTTCAGCCTCAAGGGTCTGAAGATCGTGGTGGATGGCGCCCACGGCGCGGCCTACCACATCGCCCCGGACGTGCTGCACGAACTGGGTGCCGAGGTCATCAAGATCGGCTGCAACCCGGACGGGCTGAACATCAACAAAGGGGTGGGCGCCACCCACCCCGAAGCGCTGGTCGCGGCTGTCAAGGAGCATGGCGCGCACTACGGTGTGGCGCTGGATGGCGATGCCGATCGGCTGCAGATGGTGGACGCCACCGGTCGCCTGTTCAACGGTGACGAGTTGCTGTACCTGATTGCAGCAGACCGCATTGCGCGTGACATCGACGTGCCCGGTGTGGTGGGCACGCTGATGACCAACATGGCCGTCGAGCTGGCGTTTCGGAGGAAGGGTGTGAAGTTTGTGCGGGCCAAGGTGGGTGACCGCTATGTGCTCGAAGCGCTGGAGCGCCACGGCTGGGTGCTGGGCGGCGAAGGCTCGGGTCACCTGCTGGTGCTGGACCGCCACACCACCGGCGATGGTCTGGTCTCGGCGCTGCAGGTGCTGCACGCCTGCGTGGACAGCGGAAAGACCATGGCGCAGCTGCTGGTCGACGTGACCCTGTTCCCGCAAACCCTGATCAACGTGCGCCTGCAGCCGGGCCAGGACTGGAAGGCCAATACGTTGCTGGCCGCCGAAACGAAGGCTGTGGAGGCCGAACTGGGCGACGCCGGCCGCGTGCTGATCCGTGCCAGCGGTACCGAGCCGCTGCTGCGCGTCATGGTGGAGGCCCGCGACCCGCAGCAGGCCCAGGCCTGTGCCGAGCGCCTGGTGGCTGCGGTGAAGGCTGGCTGATGGCGGCCGCTTTCTCCGTGCGCCGGGCGGACTACGCCGACCCTGCCGATGCGGCGGCCATCGTGATGTTGCTCGACGCTTACGCGCGCGACCCCGCCGGGGGCAGTGAGGCGCTGAGCGGGTTTGCGAAAGCCAACCTGGTGCGCGAACTGGCTGCGCGTCCGCAGGCCTTCAGCATCCTCGCTTTCGACGGCGACGCGCCGGTCGGTCTGGTCAACTGCATCGAGGGTTTTTCAACCTTCAAATGCCAGCCGCTGGTCAATGTGCACGATGTGGCCGTGCTGGCCAGCCACCGCGGCCGCGGTATCGCCGAGCAGATGCTGGCGCTGGCCGAAACCCTGGCGCGCGAGCGCGGCGCGGTGAAGATGACGCTGGAAGTGCTCTCGGGCAACGCGCCGGCCGTGAAGCTCTACACCCGCATCGGCTACGCCGGCTACCAGCTGGACCCGGCGATGGGCACGGCCAACTTCATGCAGAAGTGGCTGTGAATTGGCCCACCCCTGCCGCGCTGCGCGCGACCCCCTCAAGGGGGCGATGCGAGTGGCCCGGCGAAGCCGGTTCCACCGCACCCTGGCCGGAAGGGCCTTCTCACGTCGCTCAGTAGAGCAAATACGGCTTTCGCTCTTCAAGCCAGGCGGCTTCGTCCGGTCCCGCCACCGCTTCCAGATCGGCCGCCGTGGCCGCCGGGTTGTCCACCCATTCGCGCAGTGCGGGCCCGCCGTTGATGAGATCGATGGCCAGGCGGTCGTGTTCGTATTCGTAGGCGAAATCTCGCCACAGCGGATAGCCGGGCTGCTGCAACCGGAGGGCCTTGAAGGCCAGGGCCTGCAGGCGCCAGGGCTGGAAGGCTTCGTGGTCGTAGTGCGTCGGGTCTTCCACGTGGATCTGTACGCCCGCGCAGAGCTGCCCCACGTGTTTGTGGAACGTGGGCTCGAACCAGCAGGCACGCAGCCGGCAACCGGCGAGCCACTGCGGCGCGATGCGGTGCATATCGGCCAGCAGGCGGGTGGTGTCGATGCCGGGCGCGCCGAACAGTTCGAGCGGGCGCGTGGTGCCACGGCCTTCGCTGAGCGTGGTGCCCTCGAGCATCACCGTGCCGGCATAGGTGCGGGCCATCCAGAGATTGGCGGCGTTCGGGCTGGGGTTGACCCAGGTTCTTTCCAGCGGCCAGCCGAAACCCGGCCCTTCTTCGGGCATCCAGCTGTCCATGGTGATGACGCGGTATTCCACATCGAGCTGGAGCTGGGCGATGAACCACTGGCCCAGCTCGCCCATGGTCATGCCGTGGCGCATGGGCATGGGGCCGGCGCCGACGAAACTTTCCCAGCCTTCGCGCAGCAGCGTGCCTTCGACCGGGCGGCCCGCGGGGTTGGGACGGTCCAGCACCCAGACGGCCTTGCCGTGCCGCGCGGCGGCTTCGAGCACGTAGCGCAGCGTGGTGATGAAGGTGTAGATGCGACAGCCCAGGTCCTGCAGGTCCACCAGCAGCACGTCGAACGTGTCCATCATGGCGTCGGTCGGTCGGCGCACCTCACCGTAGAGGCTGAACACGGGGATACCCAGCGCCGGGTCGGTGAAGTCGGGCGACTCGACCATGTTGTCCTGCTTGTCGCCGCGCAGGCCGTGCTGCGGGCCGAAGGCGGCGGTGAGCTTCACGTCCGGCAGGGCGGCCAGGGCGTCGAGCGAATGGGTCAGGTTCCGCGTGACGGAGGCCGGGTGGGCGAGCAGGGCGACACGGCGGCCGGCCAGCGGGGCGCGCAACGCGGGGTCTTCCAGAAAGCGTTCGAGGCCGAATTTCATGGCGATGGGGTAAAGGGCAGAAAGAGGGCGGGCAATTCCGGCTGGGGTTGCCAGCCACCGCGGTGGTGGAAATCGGGTCGCTCGCCCGGGTGCTGCAGCGCCCAGTAGCTGAGCTGGCCATTGGTGGTTTCGATGACGGCGGTCAGGCCCAGGTCCCAGGGCCGACCGGGCACCACCGGCGGCAGGGCACTCAGCGGCAGCCAGACCCGCAGCGACAGTCCGTCTTCGGTGGTCTGCAGGTCCAGGCCGGGTTGCACCGGGGTTTCGGTGGACGGCTCGCGCACGCGTTCGGCGCTGAAGCGGTAGGCCGCCCATTGGCCCGAGGGCGAGAGGTTGAATTCGCGGTAGGCGGATTCGCCACTGAGGCCGACGAAGGCCTCGAAGCAGCTGCGCTGCCACAGGCCGTCGGCGGGGCCAGGGGCCTGGGGTGGGGGCAGTCGCAAGCTGGACAGGGGGCCTTGCAGCGTGTAGTGCAGCAGCAGGCCAGGGCCTTCCTCGCAGCCCGCCGCGGCCATGCGCACCTGCAGGCGCAGCGGCACGCTGCACGGCGTGGCGGGGTGGCATTGCAGTTCGAAGGCGGGGGAAGGCAGGGTGTGGGCGGTCACAGCCCGGCATTGTCGCAGGCGCTGCTGCAGGGCTCGCGGCGGCTGTCACGCCGTTTTCATGGGGTCGACATGTGGGCGTCACGGTGGGTGAACAGACTGCCGGTTCATGACGAACGCACACAACCCGCTGTGGACCACCCGCGGCACTGCCTGCCAGGAGATCGCCATGAAAGAACTGCCCACCCCGACGCTGGACATTGCCGGCATCGCGTTGCCCCGGGGGTCGCTTCATCCCCGAATGGACGTCCAGCCTCGGCCGGTGGTCGATGGAGGTCTTGAGGTGGCTTGGGCGCGTCATCTCGATGAGGTGCGGGAAGCACAACGCCTGAGGTTCACCGTATTCGCGGGGGAAATGGGGGCGCGCCTGCCCAAGACCATCCCCGGTCACGACGTGGATCTGTTCGACGACTACTGCGAGCACTTGCTGGTGCGCGAGGCTGCCAGCCGTCAGGTGATTGGCACGTATCGCGTGCTCACCCCTGTGCAGGCCAAGCGCGTGGGCAGTACCTACAGCGACACCGAATTCGATTTGACCCGCCTGCGCGCCCTGCGTGGGCGCATGGTGGAACTGGGTCGCAGCTGCGTGCACCCGGATCACCGCCATGGCGGCGTGATCATGGCCCTGTGGGGCGCCCTGGGTGAATTCATGGTGCGCAACCAGCTCGACACCATGATCGGCTGCGCCAGCATTCCCATGAACCTGGAGGGACCCCAGGGCATGGTCGGCGGGGGACATGCGGCGGCCAGTATCTGGCGCCAGGTCAGGGCAACGCACATGGCTTCCATCGAATGGCATGTGCGACCGCGCCTGCCCTTGCCGGTGGAACAGCTCGATGACTCGCTTCAGGTCGAGCCGCCAGCGTTGATCAAGGCGTACCTGCGATTGGGTTCCAAAGTATTGGGACCCCCGGCCTGGGATCCGGACTTCAATGCCGCCGACCTGCCGCTGATGATGCGCCTGCAAGACTTGCCAGCCCGCTACCGCAAGCATTTCCTGGGAGCATGACATGCCTCCACCCGCTGCGCTTAGTGCGCTCCCCCGGTGGACGGGACTGGCGGAACCGCCAAGCCGGTTCCAGGCAATGCTGGCCGATGGTGACGTCACGCTGCAGCCCGACGACGATCACCACGGTGACCCAGGGGAGCGGCCCCGATACAGGGCTGTTTTCATCTCCGATTTGCACCTGGGGACCGCCGGCTGCCAGGCGGTGGCTCTGCTGGACTTCCTCAAGCACCATCCGAGTCATTCGCTCTATTTGGTCGGCGACATCATTGATGGGTGGCAATTGCGTCGACGCTGGTTTTGGCCGCAGGCGCACAACGACGTGATTCAGAAACTGCTGCGTCGTGCTCGAAAAGGCTGCCGTGTGGTGTGGGTGCCCGGCAATCACGACGAATTTGCACGTCAGTTCCACGGTCACCCGTTCGGTGGCATCGAGGTGCTCAACGAGGCTGTCCACACGACCGCCGACGGCCGTCGCCTTTGGGTGGTTCACGGTGATCATTTCGACGGCGTGATCCAGTGTGCGAAGTGGCTGGCGTACGTGGGGGACAACCTGTATGAATTCACCCTCCGCCTGAATCGCCACCTCAACAGCCTGCGTGCTCGTCTGGGGTTGCCGTACTGGTCCCTCTCCCAATACCTCAAGCACAAGGTCAAGACGGCGGTGAACTACGTCAGCGACTTCGAGAGCGCCGTGGCGGCCGAGGCCCGCGCCAGGGCTTATCACGGCGTTGTCTGTGGCCACATCCACCGTCCTGAAATGCGTGAGATTGACGGCACGTTGTACTGCAACGACGGCGATTGGGTGGAGAGTCTCTCGGCCCTGGTCGAACACCATGACGGGCAGCTCGCGTTGGTGCACTGGCATCACCCGCAGACCATGCGGAGCCAACAGGTGCCCGCTGCGGACCAGACCGCCTGATATCCACATCCATCTGCACAGGCCGCTCACTGAGTGCAGAGACCGTCAGGAGCGAACATGAAGATCGTATTGGTAACCGATGCCTGGCACCCTCAGGTCAACGGGGTGGTGACCACGCTGGTCGAGCTGGTTCGACAGCTGCAAGAACTGGGGCATGCGGTTGTGGTGATCCATCCAGCGCAGTTTCGCACCCGTTCCTGCCCGGGATACCCCGGTATAGACCTGGCGTTGTGGCCCGCCCGGCGGCTGGCATGCATGATTGACGAGGCACGGCCCGATGCGATCCATGTCGCCACCGAGGGCCCTTTGGGCTGGGCCGCCCGTCGCTATTGCCTGCGCCGCCGACTGCCGTTCAGCACGGCATTCCACACCAAATTCCCTGACATTCTGAACGCTGCGTTACGGGTGCCGCTGTCTTGGGGATATGCGCTGTTTCGCCATTTTCACCGTCCCAGTCGCGCGGTTCTGGTACCCACATCGGGCGTGCTGGAGATGCTTGAGCGGCGTGGTTTTCGACACTTGCGCGAGTGGACCCATGGTGTGGATACCCGGACTTTTTCCTATGCACCCCTGCCGCAGGCGCTGCCATCCCTGGGCGCCTTGGCTCGACCCGTCAGTCTGTACGTAGGCCGTGTCTCCTACGAAAAAAACATCTCGGCGTTTCTGGACCTGGACCTGCCGGGCAGCAAGGTGGTTTGCGGTGTCGGGCCACTGGAGGAGACCCTGCGCAGCCGTTACCCCAACGTGCACTGGTTGGGTGTACTGCCGAAGGAGGAACTGGCCGGGGTCTATGCGGCGGCGGATGTTTTTGTCTTTCCCAGCCGCAGCGACACGTTTGGTCTGGTGATGCTCGAGGCCATGGCCTGCGGTACGCCCGTTGCAGCCTATCCGGTAGACGGTCCGCTGCAAGTGGTGGGTGATAGTGGGGCCGGTGTTCTGCAGGATGACCTCGGGCAGGCTTGGCGGGAAGCGCTACGCGTGCCGCGAGCGCTCGCGCGGCATCGGGCCGAAAGCTTCGCCTGGTCTCGTGCGGTCGACCTGTTTGTTCGATACCTCGTGCCTCTGCCGCCGTCGAGGCGATGGATCGATGACGCCGCTGCCGTTCCCGTGCCGCCGTGCGGCCAGCCGGACAGTTCTGTCACGCACAGGTCATCGGGTCGTTGAATAATGGTGGACATCAGGGTGAGCCACCGGGGCTGCCCGTTTCTGCCACCGATCCATGAGTGCCTCCAGCGGTCCCCAGAGCGTTGACTTTCTTGATCGAGATCTCAGCATCCTGGCGTTCAACGAACGCGTGATGGACTGGGCGCGTCGCGAGGATGTTCCCTTGCTGGAGCGCCTGCGTTTCCTGAGCATCGTCTCCAGCAACCTGGATGAGTTCTTTGAGGTCCGGATGGCTCCGCAGCTGGCGGCATTCAAGGCGCATGAGCAGCGAGGCCCCTGCACAGCCGACACTTTTGAGCGCATCTCTGCATCGGTTCACCGCATCGTGGAGCAGCAATACGCGATTTACAACGATGAACTGCTGCCTTTGCTGGACAAAAAAGGCATCAAGCTGGTGGCGCACAGCGAGCGCAATGTGCGACAGCGCCGCTGGGTCAAGGCGTTCTTTCAGCGTGAAGTGCAGCCACTGCTCATGCCCGTGGGGCTCGACCCGGCGCACCCGTTCCCGCAGGTGGCCAACAAATCCTTGAACTTCATCGTCCGCCTCAAGGGCAAGGACGCCTTCGGTCGCGAGAACGACATTGCCATCGTCAAGGTGCCGCGCATCCTGCCCCGGTTTGTGCGCATACCGCCCGCGGCGGGCTCGCGCCAGTCGCACTTTGTGTCCATCTCCAGCCTGATCCGCTCACATCTGACCGACCTTTTCCCCGGGCGGCAGGTGACGGAGTGGTCGCAATTTCGCGTCACCCGCCATTCCGACCTGGCGGTGGACGAAGAAGAGGTCAAAAACCTGCGCACCGCTCTGCGTAAAGGTCTTCAGCAGCGGCACTATGGCGAGGCCTTGCGCCTGGAGGTTTCTGCCGGCTGTTCCGAGCACCTGGCCGGCTTTCTGCTTTCACAGTTCGATTTGCCTGATCAGGCTCTTTACCGGGTGCCCGGCCCGGTCAACCTGGTGCGCCTGAACCAGCTGATCGACCAGGTCGATGCGCCAGCGCTGCGCTTTGAGCGCTATACCCCCGGCTGGCCGGTCGAGCTGGTGCCAGGGCAGTCTTTTTTCGAGCGCCTTGGGCAAGGTGACGTGATGATTCACCAGCCATACGAAAGCTTCGATGCGGTGCTCGCCTTTTTGCGCGAAGCGGTCGAGGACCCCAATGTCTTGGCCATCAAGCAGACCATCTACCGCACCGGGGGCAAGTCTGAGCTGATGGACCTGTTGCGTGAGGCTGTTCGCAGGGGCAAGGAGGTGACCGCCGTGGTCGAGCTCAAGGCTCGCTTCGACGAGGAAGCCAACATCAACTACGCCGAGCGTCTGGAGTCCGTGGGGGCCCAGGTGGTGTACGGCGTGGTGGGCCTGAAGACCCATGCCAAGATGCTGCTGGTCACCCGGCGTGAAAATGGGCAGTTGAGGCGCTATGCACACCTGTCTACCGGTAACTACAACCCGAGCACCGCACGCCTGTACACCGATGTGAGCTATCTGACGGCAGACGAGGCGCTGACCGCTGATCTCGATCAGGTGTTTCTGCACCTGGCCAGCCAAAGCCGTCTGCCCAAGTTGCACAAGGTGCTGATGGCGCCGTTCCATCTTCACCGTGCGATGACCGAACAGGTCCAGGCTGCAGCGGCTGCCGCGCGGGCTGGCCGCACGGCACGCATTGCCATCAAGGTCAATGCCTTGACCGACGAGCCGTTGTGCCGCAGCCTGGCCGAGGCGTCGCAGGCCGGGGTGCAGGTTGACCTGATTGTCCGGGGCTCTTGCATCCTGCCGGCGGGTGTCCGCGGGCAGACCGAGAACGTGCGTGTGCGCTCGGTCATCGGTCGTCTTCTGGAGCATTCGCGTGTCTATTACTTCAGCATCGACGGGCAGGAGTCGCTCTGGCTGGCCAGCGCCGACTGGATGAACCGCAACATGCTGCGGCGGGTGGAGCTGGCCTGGCCGGTGACGGATGCGGCCATGCGCCGCCGCATCATTGACGAGTGTTTGCTGGCCTACCTCTACGACACGAAAGACGCCTGGCTGCTGCAGCCTGACGGCGCCTATGTGCCGGCGGGGCAGGTGGAGGGTGGCCGGGCACGGTCGCCGTTGCACTCTGCGCAAAACCACCTCATGGCCCGCTACGGCACCCGTGGCTGAGCCGCTGACCACGCCATGGACTTGATTCTTTGGCGCCACGCACAAGCCCATGAACATCCGGACCCGCTGTCGGGGCGGCCAGGCGATGCGCTTGATTTGGCGCGCCGCCTCACGCCGCGCGGGGAGAAACAGGCCGCACGCATGGCAGCCTGGCTGGACCGGCAGTTGCCCACCCGTGTGCCGGTATACGCCAGTCCTGCGGTGCGCACGGAACAGACGGCCGCCGCGCTGGGGCGCAAGGTCCAGTTGTGTGAACCGCTCCTGCCCGAAGCCGAACCGCAGGCTGTGCTGACACTGGCCCAGTGGCCGCAGCGCACGGGGACGTTGCTGGTGGTGGGGCACCAGCCGACGCTGGGTCGTGTGATCGCGCAGCTGCTGGGCATGAGCGTGCCGGACCTTCCGGTGAAGAAGGGATCGATATGGTGGCTGCGTTCGCGTGAGCGGCTGGGCCAGCAGCAGACCACCCTGGTCTCGGTCCAAACGCCCGATCTGCTCTGATCCGCCAGCCCTTCACGGGGGGGCGGCCGCGCGGGTTCAGCGAATGTCGACCGACAGCTTCCAGGCGGTCTTTTGCCAGGCCTGTGCCTCCTCGCTCAGCAGCCACGCAGACTGGGGGAAGCGCCGGGACCAGCCGCTGGCGGTGACGAGGCGGAAGGCACCCTGGCGGTAGCCGAGCTTGATCAACGCGTGTTCCGGCATTTGCCGCGCGTGACACAGGATCACCGCCAGCCGAAGGCTCAGCAACTGCTTGGCAAACAATTCGTCACCCAGCGACTCTTCCATTTTCTTGAGCTTGCCGCGCTGACCCAGCACCAGCTGGCTCATGCGGTGCAGCTCCGCCAGCGAAAAGCCAGGGGCATCGACGTTGTCGAGAATGTAGGCCCCGTGGTGGTAGGAACGCTCGTGCGAGATGTGGGTGCCGATCTCATGCAACCGGGCTGCCCAGGCCAGCTTCTGCGAGTAGCGCCCGGCCAGTGCGTCCTCGGCCGCGATCTGTTCGAACAGCGCAGTGGCCACCTGGCTCACCCGTTCGGCCTGGCCCGGATCGACAGAAAAGCGCTCGCCCAGCCAGCGGACCGTGCGCTCCCTCACATCACCGGCGATGCTCTCGCGGTCGATCAGGTCATAGAGGGCACCCTGTCGCAGGGCACCCTGTGCAGGCAGCATCTGTTCGATGGCGAACAGGTCAAAAATGGCCCGCAGCACGGCCACGCCTCCCGCAAGCACCGGACGCCTGTCTTCCTTGAGTCCTTCGATTCGCAGCTGGTCGACGTGCCCGGCTTTGACCATCCGGTCGATGAGCCAATCCAGCCCCGAACGCGTGACCAGACCGGAGGCCCAGCCGTTGGCGCCCAGCATGTCGGCCACCGCACTCACCGTTCCCGATGAGCCATAGGCCACGCTCCATTCGGCGGGCGGGAACAGGTCGAGTGCCTGGTCGATTTCAGCCTTGGCGGCCACTTCGGCGGTCTTGAAGGCAGCCGTTGTGACCTGTCCCTTCGGAAAATACCGGTTGGACCAGGCCACACTGCCTAGGCGGTAGGACTCCATGCGCCGCGCCTCATAGCCCTGACCCAGGATCATTTCGGTGGATCGCCCGCCAATGTCCACCACCAGGCGGCGTTCATCGGATTGCGGCAACAGGCGAGAGACGCCCTGGTAGATCAGCCGCGCCTCTTCCTGACCCGAGACGACCTCGATGGCGAAGCCCAGAATGGCCTGGGCCTGACGCAGGAATTCATCGCGGTTTCGAGCTTCACGCAAGGTCTGTGTCGCGACCGCACGCACCTGATGTTTCTTGAAGCCTTTCAGACGCTCGGCAAACCGGGCCAGGCAGTCCCATCCCCTTTGCATGGCGGCGGCATTGAGCACCTTGTCCTCGCCCAGTCCGGCGCCCTGGCGCACGGTTTCCTTGAGGTACTCGATGCGCTCGATGTGGCCGGAGTGAAAGCGGCCGATTTCAAGCCGGAAACTGTTGGATCCGAGGTCGATGGCAGCGAGCAGGGTTCCGTTTTGCATGTCGAAGGGCAGCTGAACCACGCGAGGCGGGCCAAGGCTGCAGAGGCTGCGGGAGGGCCGATTGTGACGCATGCCGGACGGCCCTCAGGCACTGGCTGCCCGCCCGCCAGGCGACCTGCGCCCGTGTGCATGGTGTGACTGTCACAAGCCTGTCACACAGCCTCCCTAAAGTTCAACCGGTCAGCTTTTTCACCCACCTGCGAGGACCTGAATGATCACCAAACGCACCCTTCTGAAAACCGTTGCCGCTGCCGCTGTGGCCACCATGGCCATGGGTTCTGCCCTGGCTGCCGACATCACCGGTGCCGGCGCAACCTTTCCCTTCCCGATCTATGCCAAGTGGGCTGAGGCGTACAAGAAAGAGACCGGCACCGGTCTGAACTACCAGTCCATCGGTTCGTCGGGTGGCATCAAGCAGATCCGCGCCAAGACTGTGACCTTCGGTGCCACCGACGCCCCGGTGTCCGGCGCCGATCTGGACAAGGACGGCATGGTCCAGTTCCCGGCCATCATCGGGGGCACCGTACCCGTGATCAACCTGGACGGATTCCAGCCTGGCGAACTGCGCGTGACCGGGCCTGTGCTGGCCGAGATGTTCATGGGCACCATCAGCAAGTGGAACGACCCCAAGCTGGCCGCCCTGAACCCTGGCAAGAAGCTGCCCGATGAGAACATCACCGTGGTGCACCGCGCCGACGGTTCGGGCACCACCTTCAACTGGACCGACTACCTGAGTGCTGTGAGCAAGCCCTGGGCCGACTCTGTGGGCAAGGGTGCCGCCGTCAAATGGCCGGCCGCTTCGTCGGTGGGTGGCAAGGGCAACGAAGGCGTGGCCGCCAACGTCAACCGCGTCAAGGGTGCTGTCGGGTACGTGGAATACGCCTACGTGAAGAAAAACAAGATGAACTTCATGCAGCTGCAGAACGCCAACGGCAAGTACGTCAGCCCGGACGACACCACGTTTGCCGCTGCCGCCGCCAGCGCCGACTGGTTCAGCGTGCCCGGCATGGGCATCTCCATGGTCAATGCCAAGGGCGACAACGCCTGGCCAGTCTCCACCGCCTCGTTCATCCTGATGTACAAGAACCCGGAAGACAAGGTGGCTTCGGCAGAAGCCCTGAAGTTCTTTGACTGGGCCTTCAGCAAGGGCAAGGCTCTGGCCACCGAACTGGACTACGTTCCACTGCCCGATGCGCTCACCGCCCAGATCCGCTCGAAGGTCTGGAGCCAGGTGCAGAAGTGATCAGGATCGCCACCCCGACCGGGGTGGTCAACCCGGGCTGGCCTGATGCCGTGTGCGCAGGCCAGCCCTCCCTCAGAGTGCAGCCGCCAGCGGAGTTTGCATGAGCGCCGGAGTCACCATGACCTTGACCGATACCCCCGCCCGGACGGGGTCTCCCCAGATGGAAGCCATCGCGCGTCGGCAGCGCATTCAGGATGCCCTGTTTCACCGCATGACCCAGCTGTTCTCGCTGCTGGTGCTGCTGGCCTTGCTGGGCATCATCGTCTCTCTGTTCATCAATGCGCTGCCCGTCCTGCAGAAGTTCGGCGCGCGGTTCATCTGGTATGTCGAGTGGGACATCATCAATGAAGAATTCGGTGCCGCGATTGCCATCGTCGGTACCCTGGCCAGTGCCGGTATCGCGCTGCTGATCGCCGTGCCGCTGGCCTTCGGTATTGCATTGTTCCTGACCGAAACCTGTCCACCCTGGCTGCGCCGGCCGCTGGGCACGGCCATCGAGTTGCTGGCGGCGGTACCGTCCATCATCTACGGCATGTTCGGCCTGTTCGTATTTGCCCCGCTGTTCGCTGACCATTTCCAGGTCCCGGTCCAGAAGCTCATGAGCGGCATGCCCCTGATCGGTTTTCTGTTCGGGGGATCGACCAACGGCATGGGCATCATGGCCGCTGGCATCGTGCTGGCCTTCATGGTGTTGCCCTTCGTGGCCGCGGTGATGCGCGACGTCTTCGAGATCGTGCCGCCCATCCTGCGCGAGTCGGCCTATGGCCTGGGCTGCACCACCTGGGAGGTGGTGCGCCGCGTGGTGCTGCCCTACACGAACAAGGGCGTGATCGGTGGCGTGATGCTGGGCTTGGGCCGCGCGCTGGGCGAGACCATGGCCGTCACCTTCGTGATTGGCAATGCCAACCGCATGCCCACCTCGCTGTTCTCGCCGGGCACCTCCATCGCCTCGACCCTGGCCAACGAGTTCGGGGAGGCTGCCGACTTTCATATCTCGGCCCTGTTTGCGCTGGGCTTTCTGCTGTTTGTCATCACCTTCATCGTGCTGGCGCTGGCCAAGTGGATGATCGTGCGCGCCGAGAAGGCCAAGGGACTGTGACATGAACGATTTCAACCATTCCCTCTACCACCGCCGCAAACTCTCCAACGCCGTCGGCCTGACCCTGTCCATGGGGTCCATGCTGCTGGGCCTGGCGGCGCTGCTGTGGATCCTGTATGTGCTGCTGTCCAACGGGCTGGTCGCGCTGGATCTGAACATGTTCACCCAGGACACCCCCGCGCCGGGTTCAGAGGGCGGCGGTCTGCGCAATGCCATCGTCGGCAGTCTGTTGATGGTGGGGGCCACGGTGCTGTTGGCCACGCCCATCGGTATCTTTGCTGGCGTTTACCTGGCCGAGTACGGTGATACCAGCAAGACCGCCGAGCTGACCCGGTTTGTCACCGACATCATGCTGTCGGCCCCGTCCATCGTGCTGGGCCTGTTTGTCTATGCCATCGCGGTGGCCACCGTTGGCGGGTTTTCCGGCTGGGCGGGCACCCTGGCGCTGTCGCTGATCGCCGTGCCGGTGATCGTTCGCACCACTGAAAACATGTTGCGACTGGTCCCGGGCAGCTTGCGCGAGGCGGCGTTCGCCCTGGGCGCACCACGCTGGAAAGTGGCCTCCATGGTCACGCTGCGCGCGGCCAGGAGTGGGGTCATGACCGGCCTGCTGCTGGCGGTGGCCCGCATCAGCGGTGAAACCGCTCCGTTGCTGTTCACCGCCCTGAACAACCAGTTCTTCAACGCCGACATGAGCAAGCCCATGGCCAATCTGCCCGTGGTGATCTTCCAGTTCGCCATGAGCCCCTACGACAACTGGATCCGCCTGGCCTGGGGCGGCGCGCTGTTGATCACGCTGGCCGTGCTCGTCCTGAACATCGTCGCCCGCGTTTTCTTCCGGAACAAATCGTCCGCCTGAATTGGGCCTCACCCACAGGGAAACCACACACATGACCGCCTCTGCCTCCGCTCCCGCCGCCATCGAACAGCGCAACGCGCTCGAGGTGCGCAACCTGAACTTTTTCTACGGCAAGTTCCAGGGACTCAAGAATGTGTCCATGGACATTGCCGAGAAGAAAGTCACTGCCTTCATCGGGCCTTCTGGCTGCGGCAAGTCCACGCTGTTGCGTACGCTCAACCGCATGTACAGCCTCTACCCCGGCCAGCGCGCCGAGGGCCAGATCAACTTCTACGGTGACAACATCCTCGACCCCAAGCAGGACCTGAACCTGCTGCGTGCACGCATCGGCATGGTCTTCCAGAAGCCCACGCCCTTTCCGATGTCGATCTACGACAACATCGCCTTTGGCGTGCGGCTGTATGAAAGCCTCTCAGGCGACGAAATGGACGACCGTGTGGAATGGGCGCTGACCAAGGCTGCGTTGTGGAACGAAGTCAAGGACAAACTCAGCCAGAGCGGTCTGTCCCTCTCCGGCGGCCAGCAGCAGCGTCTGTGCATTGCCCGCAGCGTGGCGGTCAAACCCTCGGTATTGCTGCTGGACGAGCCGACCTCTGCGCTGGACCCGATTTCCACCGGCAAAGTCGAGGAGCTGGTGCACGAGCTCAAGAAGGACTACACCATCGCCATCGTCACGCACAACATGCAGCAGGCGGCCCGCTGCAGCGACTACACGGCGTACATGTACCTGGGCGAACTGATCGAATTCGGCTCCACGGAGCAGATTTTCTTCAAGCCGACCAGGACCGAGACCGAGGACTACATCACTGGCCGCTTCGGCTGATCCGGGAGAACACCATGGGTGACAAACACATTTCCAGTCAGTTCGACGCCGAGCTCAACTCCATCTCTACGCATGTGCTGGAGATGGGAGGGCTGGTCGAGTCGCAACTGCACCAGGCGGTCTATGCGCTGGTTCATCTGAGCCTTGAAACGGCCGAGCAGGTGCTTGAAAACGAGAAGCGCCTCAACGAGATGGAGGTCAACATCGACCATGAGATCATCTCGACCATCGGGCGACGCCAGCCCACCGCGCGGGACCTGCGCTTTCTGATGGCTATCTCGCGCACCACGCAAAATCTTGAACGTGCCGGCGATGAAATTGCCCGGGTTGCGCGCATGGTCCGCTCGATCATCGAGGCCGGAACACCGCGCTCGCTGCCCATTTCCGAGCTGCGTCTGGCGGCCGATCTGGCGGCAGGGCTGCTGCGCAAGACGCTCGATGCCTTCGCCCGGCTGGACACGACCATGGCGCTGGGCATCATGAAAGACGACAACGCGATCGATGCCGAATACGATGGCTTCCTGCGCAAGCTCATCACCTACATGATGGAAGACCCCCGAACCATCTCGCCGAGCCTGGACCTCCTGTTCCTGGCCAAGTCGCTGGAGCGCGTCGGCGACCATGCGAAGAACATTGCCGAGCAGATCATCTTCATCGTCAAGGGAGAGGACGTGCGCCACTCTCCGATGGACAAGGTGGAGTCGCTGCTCGGATGATGGTCATGAGGCTTGCGCGCTGCGTTGCCCGGTGTTGTCACCACTGGCCTGTTTCAGCCGGGGTGGATCGGCCATGAGAAAGCTCCCCCGTGTGCTGGTGGTCGAGGATGAGCCATCGATTGCCGAACTGATCGCTGTCAACCTGCGTCACAGCGGGTTCGCGCCGACGGTCGTTTACGACGGCCCGGCTGCTCAGCGCGAGATCGATGCCGTGTTGCCCGATGTCATCCTGCTCGACTGGATGTTGCCCGGCGAAAGCGGCGCCACCCTCGCGCGGCTGTGGCGCCGGCACGAGCGGACCAAAGGCGTTCCCATCATCATGCTCACGGCGCGCAGCGACGAGAGCGATAAGGTGCAGGGTCTTGACGCCGGTGCCGACGACTACATCACCAAACCGTTTTCCACGCAGGAGCTGCTGGCACGCATCCGCGCCGTCCTGCGACGCCGTGCGCCCGAAGTGGTCAACGATTCGGTGCAGGTCGCCGGACTGATGCTTGATGCGGGGACCCACCGCGTGAGCTGGCACGGCCAGGAGCTCAAGGTGGGCCCCACCGAATTCAAGTTGCTGCACTACTTCATGAAACACGCCGAGCGTGTGCACACCCGTGGTACGCTGCTCGACCGCATCTGGGGAGATCACGTGTTCATCGAGGAGCGCACCGTGGACGTGCACGTCAAACGTTTGAGAGAGTCGCTGGGCGAGGCGGCGGGCATGATCGAGACCGTCCGGGGCTCAGGCTACCGGCTCACCGCGTCGCCTGCGGCCGTGCGCACCCGCTCTGAAGCCCCGATGCCCCCGACCGAATGATCGGTCGCGCCGTCGAACTGCTGTTTCTGGTCGCCCTGGGCGGCATCTGGGGGTGGACGCAGGACGCAGCAGCCTGGACCTTGGCCGGCGCGCTGGTGGGTGCCCTGGCCTGGGTGGTGTTCGACAGCATCCGAGCCAGCCGTCTGCTGGCCTGGCTGGGCAAGGGTGACCTCGCTCGGGCGCCCGGTGTCTCGGGTCTTTGGGGGCAATTGCTCGAGCGCAATCGCAAGCTCATCAAAAAGCTGGAAAAGAAAGCCAGTGCGAGCGACGCGCGTCTGGAAGATTTTCTGGCTGCGATCCAGGCGTCACCCAATGGCGTGGTGCTGCTCGATGCCGAAGGCCGTATTGAGTGGTGCAACCTGACCGCGGCCAACCACCTCGGTTTCAATCCGCAGAACGATATCGGACAGTACGTTCGCAACCTGGTCCGTTCCCCGGCGTTCAGCGCCTACATGGCGGCCGGCGACTTCCGCCAGGAGATCCAGGTGGACGGGCCAGGGCCACGACCCACGCAACCCACCCGCATCTCCGTGCAGGTCCACCCCTACGGCAAAAAGCGCAAGCTCATGCTCAGCCGCGATGTGACCGCCCTGCAGCTGGCGGAGGCCATGCGGCGCGACTTCGTGGCCAACGTTTCCCATGAAATCCGCACACCGCTGACGGTTCTCAGCGGTTTTGTCGAAACCATGCAGAGCATCGCGCTGGAGGAGGAAGACCGGCAACGTTACCTGGCCTTGATGAGCCAGCAGGCCCAGCGGATGCAGTCGCTGGTGAGCGACCTGCTCACCCTCTCGCGGCTTGAAGGCAGCCCTGCGCCCGGGGCGGGCGAGTGGATCGACAGCGGCGAGCTGCTCGCCCATGTGTTGCAGGAGGCCCAGGGTCTCTCTCAGGTCATTGCTTCGCCGGCGCACGAGATCAAAGCCGACGACGCCACGCCATTCTGGGTGTCAGGCGCCAAAACCGAGTTGCTCAGCGCCATGTCCAATCTGCTGAGCAATGCTGTTCGGTACACGCCGGGTGGCGGGGCCATTCGCGCCGGCTGGCGTCTGCGCGACGACGGCTGCGGGGAGTTCTGGGTGCAAGACTCGGGGCCTGGTATCGCCGCCGAGCACATCCCCCGGCTGACCGAGCGGTTCTACCGTGTGGACCGCAGCCGCTCGCGCGAAACCGGAGGCACCGGTCTGGGCCTGGCCATCGTCAAACACGTTCTGCATCGACACGGTGGCACGGTCGACATCAGCAGCACCCTCGGGCAGGGATCGACCTTCCGCCTGGTCATGCCCGCCTCGCGGGTGCGCCGGCGCCCCCGAGCCTGAGGTTGCCGGCGTCAGCGGACGCCGCCATCGGCCTTGGGCTGCACACGAACGTACACCAGCAGGCGCTCGCGCCGGTCGTCAATGCGCCACACGTTGGCCTTGAGCGTCCACGCTGACAGATCCATTCGCTTGGCCAGGCTGGCACGCCCCTGCGGGGTGGTCACCAAGGCTTGGCAATGGCGCCAGGACGTTGCGGGAGCATTGCTGCGGATCAGTTGCAGGCCGCCGTGGTATTGCAGCGCGGCGATCTGGGCGGGGCTCAGCTGGTCGGCCACCACGCAGTGACCTGCCGGTACAAGCGCAGCCACCCGCCGCGACAGGGGGCCATAGCTGCGTGCATGGTCCAGCAAGGGCAGCCACAGCGTCATGAGCAACAGCCAGCACAGCGTGGCACCCCCGGCAGGGAGCACCAGGCTTTTCCATAGCGCCTGGCGATGAGCACCCACCCGCCAGCTCACCAGCCAGACCCAGGCCAGCGTGCCCAGCACGGCCACCGCGAACGGAAGGGCGGTGAATTCCGGCACAAAACCCGGAGCCAGCTTGGCCACGTTGGCTGCGGGTTTGGCGGGTACGCCGGTCATCATCGAGCCCCAGATGATCCAGATGACCAACGCGCAACCGGTGAAAAACAGCAAGGTGAACCAGTCGATGAGGGCTGCGACACTGCGACTGAGCGTGGGCAACGCCAGGGCGGCCAGCACTGCCAACGCTGGCAACGCCAGCAGCAATGCCCGGTCAAAGTCCGGGTTGATGGCGCTGTTGGTC
Source organism: Hydrogenophaga sp. (assembly GCA_046074205.1). GTDB lineage: Bacteria > Pseudomonadota > Gammaproteobacteria > Burkholderiales > Burkholderiaceae_C > Hydrogenophaga. The sequence continues at coordinate 2,573 of JBJTNV010000065.1, read as the reverse complement.
ACGCTGACCAGTGCCGCCCAGAGGGGTAGGGCCACATGGGGCTGGTGCAAGCGCCGGCGCCAGCGCCAAAGGGTCCACAGCACCAGCGGCCAGGTTGGCCATGTGAACCAGATCAGCAACTGGCCCCAGCGTCGCCAGTCGGCCGTGGTCAGGGGCCAGTCCAGTGCGGGCCACTGAAACAGTCCGGCACTGGCGGCAGCGGCCGTCACGGCCAGCAGGCACAGGGCGGCCAGCATCAGGATCCTGTGGTGCTGGTCTCGTTCCACGGGGTCGGGGGTCACGGAGGGACGCCACAGACCCATGGCCAGCAACAAACCCCCGCCAACGGTCATGGCGATCCATGGCGCACCGCTGAATGCCAGTGCAGCGGTGCCCGCCGACCAGACCAGCAGGCTGCGCCCCGGTGAATGCTTCTGCGGTTGCGCCAGGCGGGCCGCACCCAGCAGCAGCACGCTGCTGGCGCTCAAACGCGCCAGATCGGGTGTGGTTTCGTGGGACAGCTGTGCCAGCCCGAGACTGGCAACAAGCGCCAGCAGTGCCGCATCGGCGAGCGTGCGGGCATAGTCCACCGGCTGTGCCTCACCTCCAAAAGCAAAGGCCACGGGCTGAGCCGAGTCCTGGCGTGCCAGGTGGTACGCAGCGTACCAGGTGCATGCCAGCGCCAGACCCAGCAGCAGTGCGAACGGAATGCGTGCCGCCAGACTGGCGTCCACAAAGGGCAATAGACGGATGAAAGCCGCCCCCAGCCAATAGGGCAGAGGCCCGGCTTCGTCCACCGGCTGACCCAAAACCGCGGGTGCCCACCAGCCGGTGTGTCCCATGGCCATCTCACGCATCACGCCAAAGGCCGAGACATCGGCAAGCTTCCAGGGTTCACGCCCCAGAAAGCCGGGCAGCACATAGGCCACGCAGAACAGGATCAGGGCCACTCGGGGCAGGCGGCGCACAGCCGACTGCGTGACGATGGCAGGAGTGGTGATGTTCACGGCGGTTGACTATACAGATGCACCTGTGCGCAGGCGATGCTGTGATGGCTGTTCGTGCGGGCGAAAAAAAAGCAGCCGGAGCGCAGGCTGCTTTTGATGTGTTGCGCCACAACCGGCGCAACGGACGCACGCTTACTTGCCGGTCTTGGCGTAGCGGTTGCGGAACTTTTCCACGCGGCCGCCCATGTTGTCGACCGACTTCTGGGTGCCGGTGTAGAACGGGTGCGATTCGCTGGAGGTGTCCAGCTTGAACAGCGGCAGTTCGCGGCCGTCGTCGAGCTTGATGCTTTCCTTGGTCGGTGCGCAGGAACGGGTCACGAACTTGAAGTTGTTCGACAGGTCCACAAAGCACACTTCGCGGTAGTTGGGGTGAATGCCTTCTTTCATGGCGATTCCTATAGGTCAGGTGCGGCAGCCGCGGAGAAACCGTTTCTCCGTACTTGTCGCAGTTGCAAAGCCTTGAATTATATGATGTTTCCGGTGGTCTCAACCACCGCGACGCATCATGTCGAAGAACTCCGAGTTGTTCTTCGTGGCCTTCATGCTCTTGAGCACCATTTCCATGGCCTCGATCTCATCCATGTTGTACATGAACTGGCGCAGGATGCGGGTCTTCTGCAGGATCTCGGGGGCCAGCAGCAGTTCCTCGCGGCGGGTGCCGCTGCGGTTGAGCTGGATCGAGGGGAAGACGCGCTTTTCGTACAGGCGGCGGTCGAGGTGGATTTCGCTGTTGCCAGTGCCCTTGAATTCTTCAAAGATCACCTCGTCCATGCGGCTGCCGGTATCGACCAGCGCGGTGGCGATGATGGTCAGCGATCCGCCTTCTTCCACGTTGCGCGCGGCGCCGAAGAAACGCTTGGGGCGCTGCAGGGCGTTGGCGTCCACACCGCCGGTCAGCACCTTGCCGGAGCTGGGCACCACGTTGTTGTAGGCCCGGGCCAGGCGGGTGATGGAGTCCAGCAGGATCACCACGTCCTTTTTGAGTTCGACCAGGCGCTTGGCGCGCTCGATCACCATCTCGGCCACATGCACATGGCGCGCGGCGGGTTCGTCAAAGGTGGAGGAGATCACCTCGCCGCGCACGCTGCGCTGCATCTCGGTCACCTCTTCGGGGCGTTCATCGACCAGCAGCACCATCAGGTGCACGTCGGGGTAGTTGGCCGTGATGGCGTGGGCAATGTGCTGCATCATCACGGTCTTGCCGCTCTTGGGCGGCGCCACCAGCAGGGCGCGCTGGCCTTTGCCGATCGGGGCAATGATGTCGATGATGCGGCCGGTGATGTTTTCTTCGCTCTTGATGTCACGTTCCAGGCGCATCTGTTCTTTGGGGAACAGCGGCGTCAGGTTCTCGAACATGATCTTGTGCTTGTTGTTTTCGGGCAGGTCGCCGTTGACTTTGTCGAGCTTGGTCAGCGCAAAGTAACGCTCGCCATCCTTGGGGATGCGCACTTCGCCCTCGATCATGTCGCCGGTGTGCAGGTTGAAGCGGCGAACCTGGCTGGGGCTGATGTAGATGTCGTCGGTGCTGGCGGTGAAGCTGGTGTCGGGACTGCGCAAAAAGCCAAAGCCGTCGGGCAGGATTTCCAG
>JBJTNV010000064.1:0-24006 GCA_046074205.1 Hydrogenophaga sp. | reverse complement strand
CCCGGGATCAGTCCCAGCGTGATTTCGGGTAAACCGAACCGGATCTTCGGGTTGTTGACGGCGATGCGGTGGTGGCCGACCAGGGCCACTTCCCAGCCGCCGCCCAGCGCCGCGCCGTTGAGGCAGGATACGACCGGCACGCCCTGCGTCTCGATGGTGCGGAAGTTCTTCTTGATGCGTTCGATCTCGCGGAACACGCGCGGGCCATCAGCCTCGGTCGAGCGCATCACGCCCTTGAGGTCGGCGCCGGCGAAGAAGGTGCTCTTGGCCGAGGCCAGGACGATGCCCTTGAGCTGGGCCTTGTCCTGGGTCACCTGCGCCGCGATGGCGTCCAGATCGTCCTGCCACTGCAGGCACATGGTGTTGACCGGCGAGCCCTGCTCGTCGAAGGTGATGGTGGCCACAGTTCCGAATGCAGCGTTTGCCAGCTCGTAGCGGATGGTTTTCGTGATCATGTTCGGGGTCTCCGCTGGTTCAGACGCGTTCAACAATCGTTGCGATGCCCATGCCGCCGCCGACGCACAAGGTTGCGAGGCCGTAGCGTTTGCCGGTCCGGTGCAGCTCGTCGATCAGGGTGTTCAGGATCATGGCGCCCGTTGCGCCCAGCGGGTGGCCCAGCGCAATCGCGCCACCGTTCACATTGACCTTCTCGTGCGGCACGCCCATTTCCTGCATGAACTTCATGGGCACGGCGGCGAAGGCTTCGTTGACCTCGAACAGGTCGATCTGGTCGATGGAGAGGCCGGCCTTGGCCAGCGCCTTGCGCGCCGCAGGCATGGGGCCCGTCAGCATGATGGTCGGGTCGGCGCCCGAGAGCGCGACCGAGACGATGCGGGCGCGCGGCGTGAAGCCGTGGGTCTTGCCCGCAGCCTCGCTGCCGATCAGGATGGCCGCTGCGCCATCGACGATGCCGGATGAGTTGCCCGCATGGTGCACGTGGTGGATGCGCTCGACCTGCGGGTAGCGCTGCAGGGCCACCGCGTCAAAGCCCATGGCGCCCAGCTGCTCGAACGCCGGCTTGAGACCGGCCAGGCCTTCCATGGTCGTACCCGGCTTGATGAACTCGTCCTTCTCCAGAATCGTCAGGCCCATCCTGTCCCTGACCGGCACGACCGAGCGGTCGAAGTATCCGGCGGCGCGCGCGGCGGCAGCCCGCTTCTGCGACTCCAGCGCGAAGGCGTCCACGTCCTGGCGGGAAAAGCCGTTGAGCGTGGCGATCAGGTCGGCGCCGATGCCTTGCGGCACGAAGAGGGTGGCGCTGTTGGTTTCCGGGTCCTGCGCCCAGGCCCCTCCGTCAGAGCCGATGGGCACGCGGCTCATGCTCTCCACACCGCCAGCGACCACCAGATCTTCCCAGCCGCTTTTGATCTTCATGGCCGCCATGTTCACCGCCTCCAGGCCCGAGGCGCAGAAGCGGTTGAGCTGCACGCCGGCGCAGCGCCAGTCCCAGCCGGCCTTGAGCGCAGCCACCTTCGGAATGACCGATCCCTGCTCGCCGACGGGCGAGACCACGCCCATGACCACGTCGTCCACTGCGGCGGTGTCCAGATCGTTGCGCTTCTGGAGTTCGGACAGCAGGCCGGCCAGCAGGTTGACGGGCTTGACCTCGTGCAGGCTGCCGTCCTTTTTGCCTTTGCCGCGCGGCGTGCGGATGGCGTCGTAGACGAAGGCTTCGGGCATGGTGTCTCCTGGGGGATGGGTGCGGATGGTGTGGACGATCGGATCAGTATAGACTTTTGCCAAGCAAATGCTTTGTATAAATCAACCCAACCCGTCCGAAAGGTGACAGCCATGATTGCACGCAGCCTCTTCAACGCCGACCACGAGGCCTTTCGTGACAGTTTCCGCCGCTTTGTCGAAAAGGAAGTTGTGCCGTTTCACGAGGCCTGGGAGGAGCAGGGCTACGTGGACCGCGACGTCTGGCGCGCGGCCGGAGCCAACGGCTTCCTGTGCATGACCATGCCCGAGGAATATGGGGGCGCAGGCGCCGACAAGCTGTATTCGGTCGCGCAGATGGAGGAGGTCGCCCGCACCGGTGTCAGCGGCATCGGCTTCGGTCTGCACAGCGAAATCGTGGCGCCGTACATCCTGCACTACGGCACCGAAGCGCAGAAGAAGCACTACCTGCCGCTGCTGGCCACCGGCGACATGGTGGGCGCCATCGCCATGAGCGAGCCCGCCGCCGGCAGCGACCTGCAGGGTGTCAGGACCACGGCCATGAAGCAGCCCGACGGCAGCTACCTGCTCAACGGCAGCAAGACCTTCATCACCAACGGGTGGCACGCCGACCTGGTGATCGTGGTCGCCAAGACCGATCCGGCCGCCGGCGCCAAGGGCACCAGCCTGTTCCTGGTCGAGCGCGGCATGGAAGGTTTCAGCAAGGGCAAACGCCTGAAGAAGCTGGGCATGAAGGCGCAGGACACCTCCGAGCTGTTCTTCGACAACGTCAGGGTGCCGGCCGATAACCTGCTGGGCGGCGCGGCGTTCGAAGGCAAGGGCTTCATCTGCCTGATGGAGCAGTTGCCCTGGGAACGGTTGCAGATCGCCATTGGCGCCGTGGCCTCGGCGCAGGCCGCGATCGACTGGACGGTGCAGTACGTGAAGGACCGCAAGGTGTTCGGCCAGCCGGTGGCCCGATATCAGAACACCCGTTACACCCTGGCCGAACTGCAGACTGAGGTGCAGGTGGCGCGCGTGTTCGTTGACAAGTGCTGCGAACTGGTCTGCGAAGACAAGCTCGACACGGCCACGGCCAGCATGGCCAAGTACTGGTGTTCCGATCTGCAGTGCAAGGTCATGGACGAATGCCTGCAGCTGCACGGCGGGTATGGCTACATGTGGGAGTACCCGATCACCCGGGCCTACGCCGACGCGCGCGTGCAGCGCATCTACGGCGGCACCAACGAGATCATGAAAGAGGTGATCTCCCGCTCGATGGGCCTGGGCGGCCAGTAGGCCACCGCCCGGTCAGCCCCAGACCAGCGGGCCGGCGCCGCGCAGGCGGCGGCGCGGGGGGTGTCACAGGCGCAGGGTAGCGGCCAGGGGGACGCCAGGCGGGGCTTCGTGGTCGGCGATCACCCAGGCGCGGCTGGCGTGACCTTCCACCTCCTGGAGCAGCTCGCGCAGGAAACGGGTGGCGGGTGCGTCGAGCGCAGCGAAGGGCTGGTCCAGCAACGTTACGCGGGCGCCCGCTGCAAAGGCAGCGGTCAGCCAGACTTTGCGCTGACTGCCGGTCGAGAGCATGTACAGCGGCTTGTGCAGATGCGGTTGCAGGCCGAAACCGTCGACCAGGTCGGTCATGGCCTCGTGCGAAAAGCCCGGGCAGCGGGTCGACAGCTGTTCCAGACAGTCGCCGGCACGGACCGCTTCGTGCTCGGTGGACTGCGGATCGATCCAGAACACGTGTTCGCGCCAGGGGGCGTCCTGGGGGCTCCAGGGAGTGTCGGCCAGGCGGATGCTGCCGGCATCGGCTCGCTGGTCACCGGCGATCAGGCGCATCAACGTGCTCTTGCCGCACCCGTCCGGGCCCGTCACCAGGCTCAGGCCGGTCGGCAGGTCCGCGCACAAGTCCTGGATCACCGGGTGTCGCGGCCAGGCAAAGCAGAGATTCCGGATCTGGATGAGGGCGTTCGTCGAGCGCATGGGGGTGAGGATAAGGGTTGGCGGATCTGGCGCCTGCTCGTCCGGACCCGCCCCCGACGATGAAAAACCTTGGGCGCCCTGGCCATGGGGACACAACCGTACACTTGCGGCTTCCCCCCAGAAGTGCCCCATGAACGCGCCCATTGACGTCTCCTTTTTTGCGCGCAATGCCAAGCCGCTGACCAGTTACCGCCCTTACTGGGCCAAGCGTTTCGGCACTGCACCCATCCTGCCCATGAGCCGGGTGGAGATGGAGCAGCTCGGCTGGGATTCGTGCGACGTGATCCTGGTGACGGGCGACGCCTATGTGGACCACCCCAGCTTCGGCATGGCCGTGATCGGCCGCGTGCTGGAGGCGCAGGGCTTTCGCGTCGGCATCATCGCCCAGCCCGACTGGCAGAGCGCTGAACCCTTCAAGGCGCTGGGCAAGCCCAACCTGTTCTGGGGCGTGACCGCCGGCAACATGGATTCCATGATCAACCGGTACACCGCCGACCGGAAGATCCGCAGCGACGACGCCTACACGCCCGGTGATGTGGGTGGCAAGCGGCCTGACCGCGCCGCCATCGTCTACAGCCAGCGCTGCCGCGAGGCTTACAAGGACGTGCCCATCGTGCTGGGCGGCATTGAAGGTTCCCTGCGCCGCATCGCCCATTACGACTACTGGAGCGACAAGGTGCGCCGCAGCATCGTGGTGGACGCCAAGTGCGACCTGCTGCTCTACGGCAACGCCGAACGGGCACTGGTCGAGGTGGCGCACCGCCTGGCGCGCCGCGAGCCGGTGGAGAGCATCACCGACGTGCGCGGCACCGCCTTCATCCGCCGTCCGGGCGACCCGAGCGCCGAGGGCTGGATCGAGATTGACTCCACAGAGGTGGATGAACCGGGCCACGTCGAGGACCACATCAACCCTTACATGACCACGAGCGAGCAGGCGCAGGCCCAAGGCCAGAGCTGCTCGAAAGAAGAGGGTGCGGAACCGGCGGCCGCTGCGCAGGGCGTGCAGGCCAAGCCCATCACCATCCACCGCCCGCAGGGACCGCGCGGTGTGGCAAAGCTGCCGCGCGAACGCACCGTCATCCGGTTGCCCAGCTACGAACAGGTGCGAAGCGACCCGGTGCTGTACGCGCACGCCAATCGCGTGCTGCACGTCGAGGCCAACCCCGGCAATGCCAGGGCTCTGGTGCAGGCGCACGGGGAGGGGGCCACGGCACGTGACGTGTGGATCAACCCGCCGCCCATTCCGCTGACCACGGCCGAGATGGATCATGTGTTCGACCTGCCGTACGCGCGCAGCCCGCACCCGGCGTATGCGGACGAACACGGCCGGCACGACGGCGTGACCAAAATTCCTGCGTGGGAAATGATCCGGTTCAGTGTGAACATCATGCGCGGCTGTTTCGGCGGCTGCACCTTCTGCTCCATCACCGAGCACGAGGGCCGCATCATCCAGAGCCGTTCGGAAGACTCGATCATCAAGGAGGTCGAGGACATCCGTGACAAGGTCGCTGGCTTCACCGGCGTTATCTCCGATCTGGGCGGCCCCACCGCCAACATGTACCGCCTGGGCTGCCGCAGCCCGGCCATTGAAGCCGCCTGCCGCAAGCCCAGCTGCGTCTACCCCGGCATCTGCCAGAACCTCACCACCAACCACGACCCGCTCATCAAGATCTACCGCCGCGCACGGGCCTTGAAGGGCATCAAGAAGATCCTGATTGGCTCCGGCCTGCGCTACGACCTGGCGGTGAAGAGCCCCGAATACGTCAAGGAACTGGTGCAGCACCACGTGGGGGGCTACCTCAAGATCGCGCCCGAGCACACCGAAGGCGGCCCGCTGTCCAAGATGATGAAGCCGGGCATCGGCACCTACGACCGCTTCAAGACGATGTTCGAGAAGTACAGCGAAGAGGCCGGCAAGAAGCAGTTCCTCATCCCGTACTTCATTGCCGCGCACCCCGGCACCAGCGACGAGGACATGATGAACCTCGCGCTTTGGCTCAAGAAGAACGGCTTCCGCGCCGACCAGGTGCAGACCTTCTACCCCAGCCCCATGGCGACCGCCACCGCCATGTACCACTCGGGTCTGAACCCGCTCAAGGGCGTTCACCGTGGGGAACGTGGCGAGAAGGTTGACGTTGTGCGCGGTGAAAAACGCCGTCGCCTGCACAAGGCCTTTCTGCGCTACCACGACCCCAACAACTGGCCGTTGCTGCGCGACGCGCTCAAGGCCATGGGCCGGGCCGACCTGATCGGCAATGGCAAGCACCACCTGATCCCGACCTTCCAACCCGTCACTGACGGCGCTTATCAGAGTGCGCGGCGCAAGAACTCCACCCCGGTGGGGCCAGCCGGCAAGGGTATGCCCCGTGCCGGCGCCAAGGGACCGGTACCCGGGCGTCTGCTGACGCAGCACACCGGCCTGCCACCCCGCGCGGGTGGGGGGAAAAAAGACCGCTGAGGCCCAGGCCGCGCTCAGCGGGCCAGGGTGTGCAGCGGAATGTCCCGGGTCCGCGCCAGCCGATCGAGCTGGCGGCGCGTGCGGCCGCCCAGGAAGGCCGCGATGGCGGTGTGCGTGGCCGGCTCGAACAAGGTGGCCATGCCGTGCATCGTCACACCGGCGGCCTCGCACAGGGCAGCGGCGAAGTGCGGCTCCAGCGCGGCGACGGCAACGCGGCCGTCCTGGCAGGGATACACGCGGTAACCGGCGTGCCCACCACCGACTGCGCTTCCCGCTTTGGTCAGCCCCCAGGTCCTGGGCAAGGCCAGCCAGTCGGCCGCATCGCTCAGGGCGACGGTCTGGTGGTTCCCTTTGCCGGTGCGCTGACGGGCCAGCACCGCCTGGAGTGTGGCTTCGCTGGCCATGAGCGCACCGCCCATGTCGGCGAACAGTGTGGCCGGCAGCTCCAGACCGGTGACCAGACCCGCCTCTGCCAGGTAAGTCAGGTCGTGCCCGGGCTCCTCCGCATGCAGACCTGGCGCTCCCACGATGGCCACCAGGCAGAGATGGGGGTGGGCGTGGTGCAAGGCTTTCCAGGACAGCCCCAGCTTGACCAGCGCCGACGGACGGAAAGAGGTCAGCAGCACATCGGTGCGGGCGAGTTCCCTGTGCAGCCGTGCCTGCCCTTGGTCGCTTTTGAGATCGACGGTCAGCACGGCAATGCCGTCGTGCAGCGTCGAGTAGGCGTTGGCGCAGTACTGCGCCATCGGGTCACCGCTGCCGCCAGCCGGTCCTGGGGGTTCGGCTTTGCGGCAGCGGGCGCCCATGGCTTTGAGGCGCATGAGCGCAGCAGGGCCAGGCAGGTTCAGGGCGAGGCTCAGCACCCGTACACCGCGAAGGGGCTGCAAGGGACGGGTGAGGGACGTTCCAGGAGAGGAGGGCTTGTCGGTTGGCATGCCGTGGTTGTAACCGGACGGCGGTGGCCTGGCGAGCGCCACGGTGACAAGCCCTGGGCCGGTTCCTCAGAACGGCAGGCCGACGTAGTTTTCCGCCAGCGAACCCTGGGCCTTTTCCGAGGAGAACAGGTACGCCAGCTCGGTTTGCGACAGTTTCTGGTCATACGGCAGGCTGTCCGGGAAGGTGTGCAGCATGGTGGTCATCCACCATGAGAAGCGCTGTGCCTTCCAAACCCGGGCCAGGGCCTTGGCAGAGTAGTTGTCCAGACCGGAATCGTCGCCGTCCTTGTAGTGCGCGACCAGGGCGTGGTAGAGGTAGTAGATGTCCGAGGCGGCGCTGTTGAGCCCGCGTGCGCCGGTGGGCGGCACGATGTGGGCGGCGTCGCCTGCCAGAAACAGGTTGCCGTAGCGCATCGGCTCGGCCACGAAGGAGCGCAGCGGCGCAATCGACTTTTCAATCGACGGGCCGGTGACCAGGCGCTCGGCCACATCGGCAGGCAGGCGGCGCTTGAGCTCTTCCCAGAACTGGTCGTCGCTCCAGTCTTCCACCGTGTCGGTCAGCGGCACCTGGATGTAGTAGCGGCTGAGCACCTGCGAGCGCAGCGAGCACAGGGCGAAACCGCGCTCGTGTTTGGCGTAGATCAGTTCGGGCGATACGGGCTTGGTGCGCGAGAGCACGCCCAGCCAGCCGAAGGGATACACCTTCTCGTACTCCTTGAGCACGTCGCGCGGGATGGACTTGCGGCTGACACCGTGAAAGCCGTCGGCGCCGATCACATAGTCGCAATCGATGCGTACCACCTCGTCGCCCTGGCGGTAGGTGACGTAGGGTTGGTCGCTCTTGAGGTCGTGCGGCTGCACATCTTCGGCGTTGTGGATCACCACGCCGTTCATCCTGTCGCGGGCCTCGTACAGGTCGCGCGTCAGTTCGGTCTGGCCGTAGACCACCACCGAGCTGCCGCCGCTGTGCTTGTGCAGGTCCACGCGGCGCATGTCGCCGTTGTCGGAGATGTAGAAGCCGTCGTGGATCTCGCCTTCGCGGTCCATGCGCTCGCCACACTGGGCTTCGCGCATCAGCTTGGCGAAACCGTGTTCCAGCACACCGGCCCGGATGCGGCTGAGCACGTATTCCCGGCTCTGCCGTTCGAGCACGATGGTGTCGATGCCCTTGAGGTGCAGCAGCTGGGACAGCATGAGGCCGGAGGGGCCGCCGCCGATGATCGCGACTTGGGTGCGCATGAGATGAGGGTCACCCCCGCACTGCCTTCGGCGTCACCCCCTGCAAGGGGGCGGAACCAGCCGCCCGGCAAAGCCGGTTCGGCGGTTCCCTGGCGTCGGCGTTACTGGTGTGAGCAGGTTGTTGAAGGAAACTTCAGCTTAGTTTTCAACGGTCAATCAATCAACGTCAGCGTTGTCAAGTTGTGCGGTGATTGGCGATGGTGTGCGATGATCGCGCAACACTTTGCAGGAGACCCCGCATGGAGATCGCCAAGGCGGATTTCATCGAAGGCATGGCCAAGGGCATGGCGGTGCTGGAGAGCTTCGACACTGAGCGCCAGCGCCTGAACGCCACCCAGGCGGCCGAGCGCGCCGGCCTGACGCGCGCCGCTGCCCGGCGCCACCTGCTCACGCTGGCCTACCTCGGGTATCTGGACACGGATGGCACGCACTACTGGCTCTCGGCCAAGGTACTGCGGTTTTCGGGCAGTTACCTGGCATCGGCTCGCCTGCCGCGCCTGCTGCAGCCTACGCTCAACCGGCTGGCGGCGCAGACGCGCGAGTCTTTTTCGGCGGTGGTGCTGGACGGCGAGGAGGTGGTGATCGTGGCGCGCAGCGCGTCGGTGGGCGGGCAGCGGCTGATGGCCTACGGCCTGCACCTGGGGGCCCGGCTGCCGGTGCACGCCACCTCCACCGGGCGGGTGCTGCTGGCGGCGATGGGCAAGGCCGAATTCGGCGCCTGGCTCAAGGGGCGCGAACTGCCGCGCCTGACGCCGAAAACCACGGTGGACCACAAGACCCTGCGCGCCATCGTCGCCCAGGTCCAGGCGGACGACTTTGCCCTGGCCAGCGAGGAACACGAGTTGGGCGTGCACGCGCTGGCGGTGCCGTTGCGCAACATGAAGGGCCAGACGGTGGCGGCGCTGAATGTGGTGGCGTCGCCCGAGCGGCTGGTGCCCGAGGTGATGCGCCAGGACCTGCTGCCGCTGCTGCTGGACGCAGCGCGGGAGCTGCGTCCGCTGCTCTGACACGCTTCAGACGCCCAGGTACTGTTCCAGCAGTTCGGGGGTCGACAGCAGCGTGTCCGACGAGCCTTCAAACACCACCTCGCCCTTGACGAGGATGACGTTGCGGTCGGTGATCTGGGTGACCTGCTTCCAGGCCTTGTCCACGATGATGCTGCTGATGCCGCTTTCGCGGATGAGGCCGCAGATGCGCCAGATCTCGCGCGCGATCAGCGGCGCCAGGCCTTCGGTGGCCTCGTCGAGGATCAGCACATCGGGGTTGGTCATCAGCGCCCGGCCGATGGTCAGCATCTGCTGTTCGCCGCCGCTGAGCTGCTGGCCGCCATGGTTCAGGCGCTCGGCAAGGCGGGGGAAGGTCTCCAGCACCCGTTCGTAGGTCCAGTCGCGCTGGCCTTTGGTGCCGGCACGGGCGGCCATGACCAGGTTCTCCTTCACACTCAGGTTGCCGAAGATGCCGCGGCCTTCGGGCACGTAGGCGATGCCCTGCCGCGCCACTTCAAACGGGCTGGCGCCGGTCATGTCTTTGCCCTTGATCTGCACCGTGCCGCCGCTGGGCTTGACAATGCCCATGAGCGACTTGAGCAGGGTGGTCTTGCCCATGCCGTTGCGGCCCATCAGGCCGATCGTCTGGCCCTGGCCGACGGTGAAGTGAATGCCGCGCAGGATATGGCTCTGGCCGTAGTGGGTGTTCAGGCCGGTGGTTTGAATGAGCGGCGCGGTCATGGCGACGTCCTTTCCGACCCGGGATGCGGTGGAACCCGCTTTGCCGGGCCACTCGCATCGCCCCTTGGAGGGGGAGGCGCCGAAGGCGCTTCGGGGGTGTCGCCCAAATACGCGGCCTGCACCTGCGGGTCGGCGCGCACCTCGGCCGGCGTGCCACTGGCGATCACCTGACCATTGACCATCACGGTGAGCTGGTCAGCCAGCGCAAAGACCGCGTCCATGTCGTGTTCAACCAGCATCATGGCGTGGTCCTGCTTGAGCGAGAGCAGCAGTTCGACCATGCGCTCAGCCTCGGCCTGACCCATGCCAGCCAAGGGTTCGTCCAGCAGCAGCACGGTGGGCTCGGTCGCCAGGGTCATGGCGATTTCCAGCTGGCGCTGCTCTCCATGGCTGATGGTCGCGGCGACGGCCTGCACTCGGTGCGTCAGGCCTGCGAGTTCGATGGCGCGCTCGCAGCGCTGGTTGACGGCCTGCAGCCCGGCGGCGGTCTGCAGCCAGCGCAGCGGGTTCCAGGGCACGTGTCGCTCGCGCGATTGCGCCGCCAGGCGCACGTTCTCCCACACGGTAAAGGGCAGGAAGATGTTGGTCTTCTGGTAGCTGCGACCCAGGCCCAGGTGCGAGATGGACTCGGGGTGGTGTCCTGCGGTTTCTTGCCCACCCAGCAGGATGGTGCCCGACGTGGGCTGCAGGTCACCCGACAGCAGGTTGGTCAGCGTGGACTTGCCTGCTCCGTTGGGTCCGATGACCGCGTGCAGGTGGTCTCGGTAGAGTTTGACGGAGACCTCGTTGACGGCCGCGAGACCGCCAAAGCGTTTGGTCAGCCTGTCGGCCGCCAGGAGTGCCACGTCGCTCATTTGGCCGCTCCCGTGCCACGGTTCAGAAACTTCTCCGCCAGACCCAGCAGGCCCCGCGGTGCCACGATCACCACCAGCACGATGAACAGCCCCATCCAGAGCTGCCAGTGTTTGCCGGTCTCGAAGCCACCGATTGCGGGAAGGTCCTTGAAGATGTGCATCACGTACTCGAAGCTGAAGGCGCCCACGATGGCACCGGCGAAGTTGCCCATGCCGCCGAGGATGACCATCATGATGGCGTGCGCGCTCATGTGAAAACCCATCAGCTCGGGGTTCACGAAACCGGTCTGCGCTGCCCAGAGGTAGCCAGCCACACCGGCCAGTGCGCCCGCCAGCGTGAAGGCGGCCAGCTTGTAGCCGAAGCTGCCGTAGCCGACGGCGCGCAGCCGGTGTTCGTTGACACGGACGCCCGCGAGCACGCGGCCAAACGGCGAGAACAGCACGCGGCGCAGGAACAGGTACACCGCGATCAGCACCACCAGGGTGAAGTAGTAGAAGTGGGTCTTGTTGTCCAGGTCCAGTCCGAGCGCGGAGGCGTCTGGGCGGAAACTGACATAGATGCCGTCAGAGCCGCCCAGTGCCTTGTTGTCAAAGAACAGGTAGAACACCATCTGGGCAAACGCCATGGTCACCATGATGAAGTAGATGCCGTGGGTGCGAACGACGAAGAAGCCGATCACCAGCGCGGCCAGGCCCGCACCGGCGGCTGCCAGTGGCAGGCTCCACCACAGGGCAATCGGCGTGTCGGCGGGCGTGAGAAAAGCCAGCGCGTAGCCGGCCAGGCCGAAGTAGGCAGCGTGGCCGAGCGAGACCATTCCCGTGACCCCCTGCAGCAGGTCCAGGCTCATCGCGAAGATGGCCAGGATCATCATCTGCGTGAGCATCTGCAGGTAGTAGTCGGAGCTCTGCGTGGGCAGCAACGGGAAGATGGCGAGTGCGACCGCGCTGCTGATCAGCGCCACCTGTACGGACTTGGGCAGGCGTTCGAGCTGGGCTTTGGCGTTGCTCATGAAATGTCGATCCCCACGCTGGTCACGTCGTGTACCGCGCTGCCCCCCACGGGGGCTTGAGCGCCTTGGAGCGGTCCTGCATCGCTCATTGTTTGAACAACCCTTCAGGTTTGTAGAGCAGCACCCCGGCCATCAGCATGTAGACGGCCATGCCGGCGATTTGCGGCAGCAGCACCTTGCCAAAGGTGTCGACCAGACCGACCAGCAGGGCCGCGACCAGAGCACCGCGTACCGAGCCAATGCCGCCGATGACGACCACCACAAAACACATGATCAGCACCGAGCTGCCCATGCCGGGGTAGACGCTGGAGATCGGCGACGCCACCATGCCGGCGACGGCTGCCAGCGCCACACCGAGGGCGAACACCACACCGTGGATCAGCCGGATGTTGATGCCCAGGGCCTCGGCCATCTCGCGGTTGAAGGCGCCGGCGCGAATTTTCATGCCCAGGCGGGTCTTGCTGATCAGACCGTAAAGCCCCAGCGCGAGTGCAATGCAGACGGCCGACACCACCAGCCGGTAAACCGGGTAGGACAGGTTCTCGGTGAGCTGGATCGACTGGCTGACCGCTGCGGGCACTGCCACCGAATGCACGTCGTCGCCCCAGAGGATGGAGCGGAACTCTTCAAAAATGTAGATCAGACCGAAGGTCAGCAGCACCTGATCGAGGTGGTCACGGCGGTAGAAGTGGCGAAACAGCAACCACTCGAGCAGCCAGCCGAAAGCGCCGGCGAGCAGGCTGCCCACGATGATGGCCAAGGTCAGGCTCTCGAACTGCGCCGTCAGCGCCCATGCGAGGTAGGCGCCGAGCATGTAGAAGCTGCCATGCGCGAGGTTGACCACCCCCATGATGCCGAAGATCAGTGTCAGGCCGGCGGCCAACATGAACAGCAGCAAGCCGTACTGCAGGCTGTTGAGCAGCTGGATCAGGAAATTGGCGAAGTCCATGGCAGACCCGAGAGGTCAAGAATGCAGCCGAACCGGCGCTGCCGGACGGCAGGCATCACCCCGCGGGGGTGATGCCGGCGGCGGTTGATGGCGGGTCAGCCGAACTTGCAGCTGGCGCCAGAATCGGCCACAGCCTTTTGGGCGATGCCAATGACCTTGTTTTCCTTGTTTTCGACCTTGCGCAGGTACATGTCCTGGATCGGGTTGTGGGCCTTGCTCATGGTCCATCGGCCGCGCGGGCTGTCGATGGTGGCACCCTCCATCGCGGCATAGAGGTCCTTCTTGTTGGACAGGTCGCCCTTGACCGCGTTCGCGCCTTTGATCATCAGCAGGCCGGTGTCGTAGCCCTGTACGGCGTAAACATCAGGCTGCAACTTGAATGCCTTGGCGTATTCGAGGCGGAACCGCTTGTTGGCCGGCGTGTCCAGCGAGTCGCTGTAGTGCATCGTGGTCAGCACGCCGTTGGCTGCATCGCCGGCCGCATCGAGCACGCCTTCGGTCAGGAAGCCGGAGCCGTAGAGCTGGATCGTCTTGTTCAGGCCCGCAGCATGGAAGTCCTTGAGGAACTTGGCCGCGCCGCCGCCGGCGAAGAAGCAGGCCACGGCGTCGGGCTTGAGCGCGGCGATTTCGGTCAGCAAGGCCTGGAACTCGACGTTGGGAAAGGGCAGCCCCAGCTTTTTGACAATGGTGCCGCCTGCTGCGGTGTAGCTCTGCTCAAAGCCTTCGAAAGCCTCGTCACCCGCCGCGTAGTTCCAGGTGATCCAGACCGCTTTCTTGTGACCTCGGTCAACCATGGCCTTGCCCAGTGCCAGCGTGGGTTGCGAGTTGGAAAACGAGGTGCGGAACACGTTGGGTGCACACTGCGCACGGGTGGCAATGTGGACGCCGGCGTTGGGAATCAGGTTGAGCACACCCGATTCGCGTGCCACTTTGTGGATACCCATCTGAACACCCGAATGCACGGTGCCCACCAAAACGTCCACCTTGTCGCGCTGGACCAGGCGTTGGGCGTTCTCGATGCCTTTGGCCGGGTTGGATTCGTCATCGACCTTGAAGTACTCGATCTCGCGTCCGCCGAGCTTGCCGCCCTGCTCATGGATGGCCATGCGAAACCCGTTTTCGATGGCCACGCCGAGCTGTGCAAAGGTGCCCGTGTACGGCAGCATGAAGCCCACACGAATCTTGTCGGACTGGGCTCGCACGATCTGCGGAAGCAGCAGGCCGGATGAGGCGGCGCCAATCACGGCGGCGGAACGGGTGAGAACGAGGCGGCGGGTGGTCATGCGGTGTCTCCTTGGGTGGTTGTCGCAGGCACTGTAGGCAGTCCCTATTCGCTTGGCGATAGAGGCTTTCCCGTAATTGAAGTTTGAACTGTTTGACCGTGAAGCATCATGCAATTTGCAAGATACTTCCATGGGATGCAATATCGTGCATGTCCTGGCGCAGCCAGAAGAGTGAAAACCCTTGCTCGGGGGAGGGCGACGGCCGGGGCTGGGGATGCATTGGCCTGCCCGGAGGGACTCGAACCCCCGACCTGCTGCTTAGAAGGCAGCTGCTCTATCCAGTTGAGCTACGGGCAGACGGGAGAGGCCTGATGCCTCGGATGGACAAAAGGCCCACGGTGTGGGCCTTTTGTTTTGAGGGGTGGTCGGAGCGGCGGGATTCGAACTCGCGACCCTCTGCTCCCAAAGCAGATGCGCTACCAGGCTGCGCTACGCTCCGACGAAGCACGGGATTGTACCCGTTCGTGCAGGCTCCCCGGCATGTGGTTCAACAGCCGCGCGTCACCGGCATGTCCACTTCCGTCTTTCGGACCATGTACCTGGCCAGTTCCAGCTTGGCAATAGCCTGCCGGTGCACCTCATCAGGACCGTCTGCCAGACGCAGCGTCCGCTGGTTGGCGTAGCTGTAGGCCAGCGGGAAGTCTTCACTCACGCCGCCGCCGCCATGGGCCTGAATGGCCATGTCCAGGATCTCGCAGGCCATGTTGGGCGCCACCACTTTGATCATGGCGATCTCGGCCTTGGCCACCTTGTTGCCCACGGTGTCCATCATGTAGGCGGCCTTGAGTGTCAGCAGGCGGGCCATTTCGATCTGGCAGCGAGCATCGGCAATCCGTTCGTGCCAGACCGAGTGTGACGATATGGGCTTCCCGAAGGCAACGCGCTGGTTCAGGCGTTTGCACATCAGTTCAAGTGCACGTTCGGCCGCACCGATCGATCGCATGCAGTGGTGGATACGACCGGGGCCGAGACGGCCCTGAGCGATCTCGAAGCCGCGGCCTTCACCCAGCAGCAGGTTGCCGACGGGCACGCGCACGTTTTCAAGCAGCACTTCCATGTGGCCATGCGGGGCATCGTCGTAGCCGAAAACGCTCAGCGGTCGAACCACGGTGATGCCGGCTGTGTCGGCGGGGACAACGATCATGCTTTGCTGAGCATGGCGCGGCGCATCCGGATCGGTTTTGCCCATCACGATGTAGACCTTGCAGCGCGGGTCGCCTGCACCGGAAGACCACCACTTGCGGCCATTGATGACGTAGTGGTCACCGTCGCGCTCGATGCGGCACTGGATGTTGGTCGCGTCGGACGACGCGACTTCCGGCTCGGTCATGAGAAACGCGGACCGGATGTCGCCCTTGAGCAGCGGCTCCAGCCACTGGTCTTTGATCGCTTCGCTGGCATAACGCTCCAGCGTTTCCATGTTCCCGGTGTCGGGAGCGTTGCAGTTGAACACCTCGGCGGCGAAGGGGACGCGGCCCATGATTTCGCACAGGGGTGCGTACTCGAGGTTGGACAGACCTTGCGGAGCCCGGGGACTGAGCGGCAGGAAGAGGTTCCACAGGCCGGCGGCGCGCGCCTTGGGTTTGAGTTCTTCAATGAGGGTGGTGGGAATCCAGGCGTTGCCTCGGGCGCGGTTGGCCGCAATCTCGGCGTAGAAGCGTCCTTCATGGGGGTAGATGTGTTCGTCCATGAAAGCCAGCAGGCGCTGGCGCATGTCCTTGACTTTGTCGGTGTAGTCAAAATGCATGGGGATCCTTGGAGGTGGGGTGGTGGGGCGGGCGTGGCGGTTCAGTGCGCCTGTGCGAAACGCCAGGCCATCTCGGCCAGCGGACGAGCACCGGCTGCCGAAGCCACGGCCTGTGCGCTGGATGCGGTACCGGTTTCGACGCGTTTGGCGATGCCTTGCAGAATGGCCGCCAGTCGGAACAGGTTGTAGGCGAGATAGAAATTCCAGTCGGCTTCGAGTTGCTCCGGGGTCGCAAAGCCGGTGCGCTCGCAATACCGGCGGATGTAGTCGGCCTCGCTCGGGATACCCAGCGCCTGTACGTCCAGGCCGCCAATGCCACGGAAGGCCCCAGGTGTGATGTGCCAGGCCATGCAGTGGTAGCTGAAGTCGGCCAACGGGTGCCCCAGCGTGGACAGCTCCCAATCGAGGATGGCCAGCACACGCGGCTCGCCGGGATGAAACATGAGGTTGTCGAGTCGGTAGTCGCCGTGCACAACGGAGACCATCGACTCTTCCCGTGCCATGGCCGGAATGGCTTGCGGCAGCCAATCCATCAGTCGGTCCATCTCGGGTATGGGTTGGGTGATGGATGCGATGTACTGCTTGCTCCAGCGACCGATCTGGCGCTCGAAATAGTTGCCTGGCTTGCCATAGTCGGCCAGACCAATGGCCTCGGGACGAACCGAGTGCAGGGCCGCCAGCACACGGTTCATCTCGTCGTAAAGGGCGCCACGTTGAGCAGTGGTCATGCCCGGGAGAGACGGGTCCCACAGCACGCGCCCGTCGACGTACTCCATTACGTAAAAAGCACGGCCAATGACCGTTTCGTCTTCGCACAGGGCGAACATGCGGGCCACCGGGACCCCGGTGCCCTGCAAGGCCTTCATGACGCGGTATTCGCGCTCGATGGCGTGAGCAGACGGCAGCAATTTGGCCACCGGACCAGGCTTGGCCCGCATCACGTAAGCCCGTTCGGGGGTGATCAGCTTGAACGTGGGATTGGACTGCCCGCCTTTGAACATTTCGATGTTCAGCGGGCCGCGAAAGCCTTCGACATGGCCTTGCATCCATGTCTGCAACGCAGTGGCGTCAACCGCGTGCTGGGGTGCCACCGGGCGCGTGCCGGTGAAATGCTGGGTGTCGTTCATTCGGGCACGTTCGATCGGGGCAGAGAGCGGGTCAGCTGTCGGATTCCGCGATGCGCATGAGCATGTCGCGGTTGCGCACCACCAGGCCGCCCTGTTCGATGCGGATGGCGTTTTCCCGCTCCATGGATTTGAGCTCCTGGTTCACACGCTGGCGTGAAGCGCCCAGCAGCTGCGCCAGCTCTTCCTGGGCGAGCTGAAGGCCAATGCGCATTTCGTTGCCATCGGACAGGCAGGGAACGCCGTAACTGCGGACCAGGTGCAACAGCTGCTTGGCCAGCCGGGCGCGCAGCGGCAGCGTGTTGAGGTCCTCCACCAGTCCGAACAGGGTCCGGATGCGGCGCGCCTGCAACCGCATCAGCGCCTCGTAGAGCTCCACATGGGCGGTGAGGATTTTCTGGAAATCGTTGCGGGCCACACACAGCAACGTGGTGGGGCCGTGGGCGTAGGCATCGTGTGTGCGCTGATCGCCGTCGAACATGGCCACATCGCCAAACCAGACGCCCGGCTCCACATAGGTCAGTGTGATCTGCTTGCCCGACAGCGACGTCGAACTCACCCGCACTGCACCGCGGGCCACCGCGGTCCACTCGGAGGGCGGGTCGCCGCGGGCGACGATGAGGTCGCCGTCCTTGTAACGCTTGACGTAGGCGCATCGCAGGATGTCGTGACGAAGGGAAGGGGAAAGACTCTGGAACCAGCGGCCGTTGTTGATCGACTCGCGTTCTTCCATTGTCAGAATCGGTTCATCCATGGCGTGTCTTTTGAGTGACTGGGTTGTGTTCGATTGTCGCCCCCGGGACCCTGGGCGAGCTGGCGATGTCGCGGGTAACTGTCCCGCACGTGTCGTTTGCGTGCTGGAAAAATCGCAGCACGGCATGCAACCGGATCAGCGGTAGGACGGCGTCCGTTTGTCCAGGAAGGCCGCGATGCCTTCGCCGGCGTTGGCGTGGTGCAGGTTGCGCACGAAGTGGTCCCGCTCGGCGGCCAGCTGTGTGTGCAAGGCTGCGGTCTGCGCGTCGTTGGCCAGGTCCTTGATACTGGCCAGCGCATTGGGTGCGCGCCGATTCAGCCGCTCGGCCAGTGTGAGCGCCGTGGACAGCGCCTCGCCGGGTGTGCTGATGTCGTTGATCACGCCCAAGGCCAGCAGGCGATCGGCTCCGATGCGGTCGCCGCACATGAGCAGCTGCATGGCCGTGGCCCTCGGCATGGCTTGCAGCAGGCTCCAGGTGGCACCCCCGTCAGGCGAGAGGGCCACGCTGCTGTAGGCCATGACGAACACGCTGTTTTGCGCCGCGACCACCAGGTCACAGGCCAGCGTCAGCGAAAATCCGGCGCCCGCGCACGAGCCCTCAACCGCTGCAATGACCGGTTTGGGGAATGCGCGAATGGTCTCGATCCAGTTGTGCAGGCTCTCGATGGAAGCGGCTTGTACCTCGGGTGGCCGCTGCCGGTTGCCCTGCAGCCGCTGCAGGTTTCCGCCAGCGCAGAAATGCGCGCCTTCACCGGTGATGACGACGCTGCGCACGTCGGGGTTCGACTCGGCGACGTTGAGTGCCTCGACCCCTGCCGCGTACATCTCGGGACTCAGGGCATTTCGGTGCTCGGGGTTGCTGATGGTCAACACCATGGTCTGGCCATGGCTGTGGCTCTTGAGGCTGGCGGTCATGGAGCAACCTTTCGGCGGACTTCAGGTCGGCAGGTGCAGGACAGCGCAGGCCGCACCCGCACCAGCGGGCCCGGCGCCGAGTAAGACGCGAGGCCTGCGAGGTCGTTGGCGGCCCATGGCAACACGGTCACGCCTCTTCGTGCGTCAGGCTCAGGCCCAGCGCGCCACGCCGGCGCAGCCAGGGAGAGGGACGGTAGCGAGGGTCGCCATACACCGTTTGCAGGTTGAACAGGATCTCCAGCACATTGGTGGGGCCGATGCGGTCACCCATGGCCAGCGGGCCCATGGGGTAGCCCAGTCCCAGGGTCACCGCGACGTCCAGGTCTTTCGGTGAGCAGATGCCCTGTTGGCACATGTCGGCCGCGATATTGACGATGGTGGCCACCACCCGCTGCGTCACAAATCCACCGCTGTCCCGGATCATGCTGACCGGTTTGCCATCCTGGGCGAACAGGGCGTGAGCAGCGTCCCGCATGTCCGGACGTGTGGCCGGGTTGGTGGCCAGCACACGGCGTTGGGTGGCCGCATCTTCGAGCATCATGTCAATACCGACGGTTCGCGAGGGATCCAGGCGTTCCACGGCGGCCATGGTCGTCACGTCCAGCCCCAGTGGCGCGACCAGAATCAGCGCGGCGGACGAGGGTGCCTGAGCGGTCTCGATGCCGGCCCCCCATTGCTTGAGCAGCTGGTAGAGCTCTGCCCGGCGGGCAGCCTTTGGCGAGACCCAGACCGGGGGCAGGCTGGATACCTCTGGGGGTGCCGGATCGGCAGGCACATGGGCCACTCCACCGCTGTAATCGTAGAAGCCCTCACCCACCTTGCGACCGATCACACCAGCTGCCAGTCGTTGGGCCGTGATCACGCTGGGGCGGTAGCGGGGCTCTTCGTAGTACTGCCGGTAAATCGACTCCATTACCGGATGCGAGACGTCCAGTGCGGTCAGGTCCATGAGCTCGAAAGGACCGAGCCTGAAGCCCATCTGATCTCTGAGGATGCGGTCAATGGTGGCAAAGTCTGCCACCCGTTCGCTGGCCACACGAAGCGCCTCCGTGCCGTAGCCCCGTCCGGCGTGGTTCACGATGAACCCGGGTGTGTCCTGGGCGGAGACCGGGGTATGGCCGAACTGGTGTGCATAGTCGGTCAGGCGCTGACATACCTGCGGGGCTGTCTTCAGACCCGCGATCACCTCCACCACACGCATCAGGGGCACGGGATTGAAAAAATGGTAGCCGGCCAGACGGTGCGGGGATTTCAGTGCCGCGCCTATGGCAGTGATCGACAGCGACGAGGTGTTGGTGGCCAGCACGGCCTCGGGGGGCACGATCGCTTCCAGCTCGCTGAACAGCCGCTGTTTCACGTCCAGCTTCTCCACGATGGCCTCAACCACGAGGTCACACGCCCCCAACTGGTCCAAGGTCCGGGCCACGTCAACACGGGCCTCATATTGCGCCTGCTGACCGGGCGTCAGCCGTCCTTTGGCGGCCAGCTTGCCCCAGGTGTCTGCCAGGGCCGTCTGCGCCGCTTCGGCCGCGCCAGGCTGCACATCGAACAGCATGACCTGACTGCCGGCCTGTGCCGCCATCTGGGCAATGCCACGGCCCATGGCACCCGTGCCAACGATGCCGACTGTCTGAAACATGGGATTCATATGCGGGTTTGTTTGGGGCGGCTTATCCCGCCATCTGGGACAGCAGGCGTCTACCGGTGGGTAGGCGCTGCACCGAGCGCCAACGGCGGCGCCGCCGTATTGTGCGCTCAAGCACGGGGCACGTTCGTGTGGTCGGCTGCCGTTCGGTTCAGCGCCTTACCTGCAAGGCGCCTGGGTTGACGATGTTGGTCGGGGTACCCTTGATAAAGTTGACGACGTTGTCAAACGCGGCAGAAAAAAGGGATTCGTAGTTGTCCTGTTCGACGTAGCCGATGTGGGGTGTGCAAACACAGTTTTCCAGTCGCAGCAAGGCATGGCCCTGAAGGATGGGTTCCGACTCGAAGACATCGACGGCGGCCATGCCGGGGCGCCCCCGGTTGAGCGCCGTCAGCAGCACCTCGGTGCCGATCAGCTCGGCGCGCGAGGTATTGACCAGCAGGGCCGAGGGTTTCATGCGTGAAAGGTCCTCGAGCGTCACGCAGCCTGCTGTCGTTTCGCTCAGCCGCAGGTGCAACGACAGTACGTCAGCTTCCGAGAACAATTGCTCACGGCTGGTGGCAACCGCGTACCCGTCGGCCATGGCGCTGGCCTGTGCCGATGGACTGCCCCAGACCAGGACGTGCATCCCGAAGGCTTTGCCATAGGCCGCCACCATCCGTCCGATCCGCCCGTAACTCCAGATGCCCAGGGTCTTGCCGTGCAACACCATGCCCAGGCCAAAGTTGACTGGCATCGAAGCTGCTTTGAGCCCGGACTGCTGCCAGGCGCCATGCTTGAGGTTGGCAACGTATTGGGGGATGCGTCGCATCGAGGCCAGGATGAGGGCCCAAGTCAATTCGGCCGTCGCAATCGGTGATCCCACGCCTTCGCAAACCGCGATGCCGCGCTCGGTACAAGCCTGGATGTCGACATGGGCGCCCACACGCCCGGTTTGCGCGATCAGCTTGAGGCGGGGGAGCTTCTCGACCAACTGCCGGGTCACGGGCGTGCGCTCACGGATCAACACGAGCACGTCAGCATCGCGCAGACGAACCGACAGTTGGCCGACGCCTTTGACCGTGTTGGTGAACACCTTGGCTGGGTAGGGCTCGAGTTTCTCGGCGCAGCGCAATTTGCGCACGGCGTCCTGATAGTCGTCGAGGATCACGATATTCATGCGGGTATTGTGCCCGCATGGACCGGTTCCTCCGGGGGTATCCGAGACCAGCCAGCCCCCGGGCGGCCACCGAGCGGCACGTCATCCGCTGCCGGTTCGCCCGTCAGTGGCGTGTGATGGCGGGCTCCAGGGCCACCAGGCGGTCCAGCTCGGCGCAGACATCAGACAGGCGTCCGCTGAGCACCACACGGGCATCGGGCCGGGTGTGGGCATCCATGCCTGGCGATCGGTGCGGGTTGCCCGGCACGGCGCTGGCCGTTTGTGTCTGCCCGCCCAGGGTTCGGAGGCCGGTAGCGTCGAGTCGGCTGCTCCGGATCATCCGGCTGGCACGCACTGCACGTTGCGCCATGACCGACACCGAACGTGCCAGGGCAGGGGGTGTGGGTGCGGGCAGCCAGCTGTCGATCAGCTGCAGGGGCGCGCGCCAGGTGTTGCGGTGGATGCGGATTCCCATGTGAAACTCCATTGGTGGGGTTGGACACAGGCAGGATTGCGAAGCGGAACACCGGCGTGGGGATGTGGCATCTGGCGTCCGAGCGCACGATACCAACCGCCCGCCACCCACGACGGTGTGGCCAACCGGGTGAGCGGTCAGACCTGGAAACTGTTGCGGATCAGGCCGACCGCCAGGCCTTCGATTTCGAACGGGTCATCCGGCCGCACAATGATCGTCTTGTAGTCGGGGTTTTCGGCGTGCAGCTCAATTTGGTCCTGCCGTCGCATGAAGCGCTTGACCGTCACGTCATCACCCAGGCGCGCGACCACGATCTGCCCGTTTTGGGCTTCACGCACGGACTGCACCGCGAGCAGGTCGCCATCGAGGATGCCGACATCGCGCATGGACATGCCCCGAACGCGCAGCAAGTAGTCAGGGGTGCGCTGGAACAGGCTGCTTTCGACGTGGTAGGTCTGATCCACATGTTCCTGTGCCAGGATGGGTGAGCCGGCAGCGACGCGACCGATCAGGGGCAACACCAGTTGTGAGAGGCTTGGCAGGGGAAGGCTCATCTGCCGGCCCCGGCGCTCATTGATGATTTGCAGGTCAGCACTGCGCAGGCGAATGCCGCGCGAAGTGCCGCTGACCAGCTCGATCACGCCCTTGCGGGCAAGAGCCTGCAGGTGCTCCTCGGCTGCGTTGGCAGATTTGAATCCGAACGTCTGGGCGATTTCCGCCCGCGTTGGCGGAGCACCGGTCTGCGCGATGGAGGCCTGGATAAGTTCCAGGATCTGTTGCTGGCGGGCTGTGAGCTTGGGTGTGAGCGGCAGCGGGTCGATCATGAGGGCCTCGTGGACAATGGGCGGCACATCGGAGCGCATCTGGATGCAAAACTGTTTTTGTATCCAGTAGCTGTATTTTTGAACAGTTTTGAGGGTTTGGCAAGTGTCTTTGAACAACAGCATGCAGCGCAGGGTGGTTCTGGGAACCGGAGGCACCATCGCCGGTCGGTCTGACAGGGCAGGGGACCATGTGGACTATGTGGCGGGCCAAGTGGCGGTGACTGCGCTGGTGGAGGCCGTGCCAGCCTTGGCGGGGCTGGCGTTGGAGATTGAGCAGGTCGACCAGATCGACAGCAAAGACATGGGTTTTGCGCTCTGGCAGCGGCTGGCCGCGCGCGTGGCGCACCACCTCGCCCGTGAGGATGTCGCCGGCGTGGTGATCACGCACGGCACCGATACGCTGGAAGAGACCGCTTTTTTTCTGGAATGTGTGCTCAGGCCTGGCAAACCGGTGGTGTTGACGTGCGCCATGCGTCCTGCGTCAGCGCTCGTCCCGGATGGTCCGCAAAACCTGCTGGATGCGGTCTTGGTCGCGGGCGATGCCCGGTGTCCGGGTGTTGCGGTGGTGTGCGCCGGGGAGATCCATGCGGCTCGCCATGTCACCAAGGTGCATCCCTATCGGGTCGACGCATTCGACTCTGGCGATGCCGGGCCGATCGGGTGTGTCGAGGCGTCCCGTGTGCGCTGGTTTCATCCTGCGCCAGCGCAGGCCGGGGCCGCTGTCCTGGACGTGGCAAGACTGCGGCGTGTGCTGGCCGTCGGCTCGCTGCCGCGCGTGGAGTGGATGACCAGCCATGCGGACGCGGATGGCGGATTGCTGGAGGCCGCATTGGCCCATGCCGACACACGGCCAGATCTGCGGCCACAGGGCGTGGTGGTGGCGGGCACAGGTAACGGAACCGTGCACCGTTCGCTGGAGTCGGTCCTGCGGGTGGCAAAAGCCCAGGGTGTGCGTGTGGTCCGCGCAACGCGCTGTTCTCGCGGTCAGGTCGTACCGGGAGCGCTGTCTGAAGAGTATGAGAGCCTGCCGCTGTCACCGGCCAAGGCACGTATTGCCCTGGCACTGGAGCTGATGGGGCTAGACGATGCCTGACAGCAACCCACCCCAAAACCGGCCAGACGCCAGGTGGTGACAGCGGGGCGGGTTGTACCGGTTTATTGGGACAACGCTTCCAGAGCCCGTGACGTGATGTCCTCGACCGACCCCATGCCGCTGATGGCGCGGTACTGGGGAGCTGCGGAAGGGTCGAGCCTGGCCCATTGGCTGTAGTAATCGACCAGGGGACG
>JBJTNV010000063.1:0-18670 GCA_046074205.1 Hydrogenophaga sp. | reverse complement strand
GCGCGGGCCAGGGCCTCGCGCACGACCAGGGCGCCCAGTTCGGTGGGCGGGCTGTCCTTGAGGCTGCCACCAAAGGTACCGATGGCGGTACGGACAGCGCTGACGACGACGACTTCACGGCTCATGGAAATGCTCCTCGTTGGGTGGTGTGTTGGGATCAACAGCACATGGTAAGCCCGGCCGGCTTACACCGGGCTTGTGTCGCGTCAGGCGCAGTCCACGCTCAGACCACCTGCCGTGCCAGGAATTTCAGCCGACCGGGAGTGGCCGCATCGGCGCGGGTGGCGAACAGCGTCCCCCTGTGGCGCTTCAGTCCCGCACGTCGGCCACTGGCTGGTCGCCGAAATCCGGGCGCCGCAGCCAGGCCAGCACGCGCGTGGCGGCGTCGTGCGGGCTTGTGAGCTGGCCCTGGCGCTGGAGTTCCACAAAACGCTCGCGGTCGGGGAAGGCGGCCGGGTCGCCGGCGCGCAGCTGCACCTGCATGTCGGTGTCGATCACGCCCGGCGCCAGCGACACCAGCTTCGCGCCGTGCGTGCGCTGCGCCTCGTCGAGCGCGGCGCAGCGGGTGAAGTGGTCCATGCCGGCCTTGGCCGCGCAGTACGGCGCCTGCGAAGCCATGGGCCGCCGGCCCAGGCCGCTGGAGATGTTGAGCACCTTGCGCGGGCCGCGCCAGCCGGCATCCACCCAGGTGCCGGTGGCGCGCAGGAAGGCGGCGGTCAGCTGCATCGGGGCTTCCAGGCCCACGCGCAAGGCGTTGGCCAGGTCCGTAGCCGGGCAGTCCCCCAGCGGCCCGATGTGGGGGATCAAGCCCGCGTTGTTGATCAGCGTGGCACTGGCCAGGCTGGGCGCGTCGATTTCACCCAGCCAGCGCGCCAGACGGTCGGCCACCGGCGCGGGATCGGCCAGGTCCACCGGCCACTGCAGCAGGGTGGCGCTGCGCTGGGCGGCCCGTGACGCGAGGTCGGTACGGGGCTGGCGCGAAAGGTCCAGCAGCCGTGTGCCGGGGTGCAGCAGCTGACCGGCCATGGCCAGACCCAGGCCGCGTGAGGCACCGGTGAGGATGTAGAGGTGTTGCATGGTGCGGCCCTGGTGAATCAGAACGGGCAGGGTGACTGGAAGGCACAGGGCTCACCGCTGACCGGATGTGGAACGGTCAACCTCTGCGCATGCAGCAGCAGGCGGTCGACTGCGAACTGGGGCGGCGCATACAGCGGGTCGCCCACGATGGGGTGTCCCATGGCCTGCAGGTGCACGCGCAGCTGGTGAGAGCGGCCGGTCAGCGGTTCCAGCTCCAGCCGTGTGGTGCCCGGCAGCGGCGACGCCTGCGGCGCCACCCGCCAGCGCGTGATGCTGGGTTTGCCCATGTCGTGATCGACCTTGCTGCGCGGACGCGCCAGCCAGTCGACGATCAGCGGCAGGTCAATGACGGCCCAGGCACCGTCTGCCAGGGTGGGCCGGACCACGCCCTCCACCACGGCCACATAGCGCTTGTGCACGCGGCGTTGCTCGAACGCCAGGCTCAGGCGGCGCTGGGCCTCGGCACCCCGGCCCATCACCATCAGACCGGAGGTGGCCATGTCCAGCCGGTGGACGATCAGCGCGTCGGGGAAACGGTCCTGGGCGCGGGCGCTCAGGCAGTCCTGCTTGTCCTCACCGCGGCCGGGGACGGACAGCAGTCCGGCGGGCTTGTCCAGCACCAGCAGGTGCTCATCCGCGTGCAGCACCACCAAACCCGGCGGCACGGGTGCAGCGGTGGCCTGGGGACTGGGGGCTTGTGCTGTGGGGGTGTGGGGCATGCAATGACTGGGACGGTCGGAACCGGGCATTGTGCCCCCGCCGATAAAATCGGGCAGTCATCCCGACCCACCGCCAGGTCCGGCCTTCGGCCGCGGCCATTGCCCTTTCCCGACACCCTTGAAGCTGCTGCTCGCGCCCATGGAGGGCTTGCTGGACGCGACCCTGCGTGACGTGCTCACGCGCACGGGCGGCGTCGACCGCTGCGTGAGCGAATTCATCCGCATCACCGACACCCTGCTGCCCGAGCGTGCTTTTGTCCGCGTCGTGCCAGAACTGCTGAACGCCGGACGCACCCGGGCCGGTGTGCCGGTGCGCCCGCAGCTGCTGGGCTCCGATCCGGCCTGCATGGCCGACAACGCGGCCCGCCTGGCAGGCTTGAGTCCTTTTGGTGTGGACCTCAACTTCGGTTGTCCAGCCAAGACGGTGAACGCCAGCCGGGGCGGTGCCATCCTGCTCGATGAGCCCGAGCTGGTGGGTCGCATCGTGGCCGCTGTGCGCCGCGCCGTGCCGGCGCATCTGCCGGTGTCGGCCAAGATGCGGCTGGGCTATCACGACGACGGGGTGGCTGAAGACAACGCGCGCGCCATTGCCGAGGCCGGCGCCAGCGAACTGGTCATCCATGCGCGCACCAAGGCCCACGGCTACAGGCCGCCGGCTTACTGGGAACGCATTGCCGAGGTGCGCTCGGTCCTGCCGGCCGGTCTGGAGGTGGTGGCCAATGGCGATATCTGGTCGGTGGAGCAGGCCCGGCGCTGCCAGGCCGTGACCGGTTGCAACACCCTGATGATCGGCCGCGGACAGGTCACCGACCCTGGCCTGGCGCTGGCCATCAAGGGGCAGGCCGGTGGCGTTCCCTGGGCCGATCTGCTGCCGCTGTTGCACCTGTTCTGGTGCCGCGTGTGCAGCCGGGTGGAACGACGCCACCAGGCTGGGCGTCTCAAGCAGTGGCTGAACTATCTGCGCCAGCGATACCCCGAGGCACAGCTTGCTTTCGACGAGCTGCGCACCGTCCAGGCACCCGAGCGCATCGACGCATGGCTGGCCGCGCACGCCCCGCAGCCGTACCGCCTGCCGCAGGAGATGGCGAGCTGACGGGAACAGGTGGTGTGAAAGGACATCGTCTGTTGCTGTGCCTAGTGACCCCTGATGCCAGCGCTCGGCGTCTGGGGGCCGGAGGTTGACGCAGCACGGTCAATCGGCATGCGTATTTGAACTTCCGTGCCGGGTCCAGTGGAGGTCCAATGCACGGCTCCGCCGCACAGCTGGGCCCGCTCTTTCATATGGGTGATGCCTCGGCCGCTGTTCGCCTGGTCCCAATGAAAGCCCTTGCCATCGTCGCTGATCCGTACGACCAGCTCGTCGTCCTCGGTCAGCATGCTCACTTCAACGGTCTGCGCCTGTGCGTGCTTGAGTATGTTGGTGATGGCTTCCAGAATGATGCGCTGCATATTGAGTGCGGTCACCGAATTGACATGCGGAAGCGGCGTTGACGGATCAACGTTCCACTTCAGATCGATTTTGGCGGACTTCATTCTTTTTTCCAGCCGATACCGCATGTCTCCGAGCAGAGAGGGAATGGTGTGGCGCTGGTCTGATACGCAATTGACCATCATCCGCAATTGCTCGATGGAATTGCTGATGTTGTTTTTGAGATCGCCCATGTCCCTGTCATTCTTGACGTTTTCTGCCAGAATCTGAAGGGAGATGAGTTCCGATCCGAGGCCGTCGTGAATTTCTCTGATCCAGTGTTTTCGCTCAACGTGGGCGGCGCGTTCGCCAGCGACTTTTATCTGTTGTTCGGCAGCCATTCGCAAGGCTCTTTTTTGATTTCTGATGATGTGGCGAAGCTCTCCGAATATGAGTTGATACCGTTTCATCAGGTACTCAAAGCGCTGCGACAGCCAGATCAGCAGAAGTGATATGACAATGGGTGAGAATGCAATTTGGCGATCTTGCCACTCCGTGAAGCCAAAATATCCGCTGTTTTGCCAGGAGTTTGCGATGGCGGTGCTCAGTCTGATGGCAATGCCGATAATGATCAGCACCAGCAGCCACTGCCGGCGCATGACCAGCTGCTGCCCCGCACGTACCAGAATCAGTGCCAGACAGCCTGACATGAGTACAAAGCCCAGCGTTCTTCGAAATTCCAGATCGCCTGACTGGGTGAAAAAAACCGTCCCCGCCAGCAGCACACCGAGACCACCGATCACCGAGAGATCCAGGATTTTTTTCTTCATCAATCGCAACAGGAGCAGGCTGAATGCAAAAACAAGGTTGCAGGACAGAAACAAATGGCCTGCCAGCCGGGCATCGTCTGTCTGCCAGAACCCCACCAGTTCGACCCAGGCGTGCCACAGGGAAAATGAAAACCCGGCGTAGGCCAGCAAAAATGAAATGAGCGTGGGGTGAAACCAGAAGCCGATAAAAGCCAGCAGGCTCAACGTGATTCCCAGGGCGCTCGACAGGTATCGCGCGAACCAGCGGATGTAGCTGATCGTGAGTGCGCGGCGTTCAATGACTGTTTCGGGGCCGAAGCCGACCGAATCCAGCCCCGTCTGAAGTGAAAACCGGTGTGGCACTCTGATTTCGATGAATTTTCCCGGAGCGGGTATGCCCAGTTTTGCTATTGCAACCTCGTCCTGTCGTCCCGTCAATTTGGTTCCGGGTATCAGTGTGCTGCCAAGATAGACCATGGTGCCTGGCGTGCTGTGCAGCATGCTGATGGCAACCGCCGGACCGTCGCCGGCGTACGGCAGGGGCAACCTGTAAACAGCTGTCGAGCCTTCTCCGAGTGCCGTATTTTTCAATACATGAGGCAGGTTGACAGACTGTTGTTCGGATGCCTGACCCTTTTCATCTTCGATATGAAACTCCGCCTGGTGCAGCACACGAACATCCGATGCTGCGGGTCCGATCAGTTGTCCCCACCAGGCCACCGCAACCGCCCACAGTGTCAGTGTTGCCAGCAGCCATGCGATACGGTATTTCACTGTGAATACGGGTAGAGGAGTTGTTGGCGTTTGGCTTCGAAAACCGCAGCATTGCGGGTGTGTACCTGCAGTTTTCGGTAGACACTGCGAATGTGTGTCGTGACCGTATGCGATGAAATGTTAAGTCGATCCGAAATTTCAAGGGTGCTGTATCCCACTGCGATCAGGTTCAGAACCTCTGTTTCGCGAGCGGTCAGCCGTTCCTCCGTTTTCCCCGGACTCACCACAGCCGCAGATTTCGGCGAGGGCGTTCGCATCTTGTGCAAGACCATGCGGGCGACCGACGGCGTGATCGGGGAGCCGCCATGGTGAAGCGTCATGACATGGTCTGCAATCTCCTGGGCGTCGTCTGATTTCAGCAAGTACCCTGCGGCACCAATTTCCAGGGCGCCCAGGACATGCTGCTCGTCGTGAAAAACCGTCGAGACCATGATGTCCACGGACGGGCGCAGCAGACGACAGGATTCGATGACCTCCAGACCTGACCGGTCGGGCAGGCCGAGATCGATCAGCAGCACGTCCACGCTTCGTCGCCCATCGGTGAGCCATCGCTGCGCTTCTGCCGCCGTACGCACCCATCCTGACAGCTTCATCCGGCGGTCTCGGTCGATGGCTTCGCAGACCTTTCGGGCCACACGCGCCTCGTCCTCCACCACCAAAACCCAGGGGCGATAGGCCTTTGACTCTTCAGGAAACATGGATGAAAAGCACCGAGTTCAGGGCTTGAAAACGTCAGAAATTCCCGTCGCGCAAGCAGTGTAGGGCACTTGATCAGACCCTCGCTGTGGTCTGTGTGGTGCTGTACGGTCACCATTTGGCCGCTGTCGGCGGGTCGGTGGACCAGTCCAGATGAGGTGAGTCGAAAGCTTTGCCCGACGGTATCGGATGTTTCACGGGAATCGGCTTACGGGTGGCATCGTTGAGTTCGAGCGTGCTGGCAGTGCCGGTGTCCGGCATCGCGAGAGCATCGAGCTGGAGGGCTTCGATGCGCCATCCTTCGGTCAGTTGCCGCACGGTCATCGAAAACCGGACCGCCAATGGTTTTGACGGGAAGTACCCGGCGACGCTGACGGAGCCCTGCTGTTCATGCTGCGGTGCTCGGGAGTACACGGGATCGGACAACACCGCCTGGGCAAGATCGATCTTGCGTTCGCGGAAAGTTTGGAGTGCCTGGGCCAGCTGGCCTGGCTTGACCTGGGCTTTCACTGCAGGGCTCATCAAGGCATGCAGGGCCTTGTAATCGCCGCTGACATTGCCCGCCTGGGCGGCCAGCATCATGTCCCGCAACAGCCGGGTCACCGGGCTGGCCGGGGGTGCGACGGGAGCTGGAGCAGATGTGGCTGTTGCGGCAAGCTGCTCAGTGGATGAAGACCCTTGCGGATCGGTGTGGATGTCCAGGACCAGCAAGTGACTGGTGCCGTCCGTCACGGGACGGACTTCGGCCAGCGGCGACGGGACGCCGGGCTTGAGTTCGAACGTCAGTTGCAGGACCCTGTCGCTGATCTCGGTCACCCTCAGTCGCTGAATGACGCGCTCCTTGCGTGGGTCGGCTGCGATCTGTTGGCGCAGCTGAAAGATCACGGCCGCCGCTTGCTGCCCGGCCAGGGTCAGCAGCAGGAGGGGGGCGTCATTGACCCGGGTGAGGGTGTATCGCAAAGGTTCGCTGGAAGCGAACGAAACGCGTGCATGGCCATCCCCGGATTCATAGGTTGCGGAACCGATCGAGGATATGGCGGCAACGGACCACGAGCCCGTCAGCAGTGCGCTCAGGATGACAAAGGATCGCAGCAAGGCGCAGACGTTGGGGAAGGGCTGGGTCATGGGATGCCTGGGCTTATTGCGGAGATACAGCGCCGGCGAATCGTGGCCGGAAAGCCGCCATGACCACCATGCCGATGCGGTGGCGCAGTGGCAGGCGGCACGGTTGGGAAACGCGATGACGCCGCGCGGGCGTCATCGCATGGGCGACCGGTTACTGAACCGTGCGGAACGACAGCGAGGTGACCGCGCCAGAAGCGGAGACCGCCGCGTTCGAGCCTGCGCCAATCGTCGTGGCGGCCGCAAACGTGATGGAGCCAGTGTTGCTGACCGATCCGTAGTTGCTTGCACCTTGGGTGATGCTGCCCACAACCGTGCTGGCAGCGCTGTTGCCCACATCCAGGATGTTCGACACCGACACCGATGCGACGGCACCCGAGGCAGAAACGGACACGGAAGTGCCGGCTCCCAGCGTGGCGCCCACCGTGATCGAGCCGGCGTTGGTGACCGAGCCGTCCGGCTGATCGCCGTACTTCCCGTTTTGTGAGGTCTGTGAAATGTCGCCCAGCGTCATGGCGGACAGATCGGCATTCACCGAGGAAACGCTCACGGCAGCCGTCGCGCCGCTGGCGCTGATGGAGACCGAGGCGCCCGTGTCCAGGGTGGCCACGGTCGCCACGCCGGTGTTCGCTGCAGAACCCTCGTTCGACGTCGTCTGCGTGATATTGCCCACCGTGGAGCCAGTCACCGAAGCTACGTCATCGGCAACTGGTCCCGAAACCGCTTTCACGCTGAACGAAGTGACCGCACCGGTGGCGCCAATCGAGGCCGAGGCGGCCACACCAAGATTGCCTGCGGTCAGCGCCCCGTCGTTGCTGACGGCGCCCGTGTTCAGGGCATCTTGCTGGACCACGCCTGCGTCGGGCAAGGTGAACGAGAGCCCCGATCCTGCACTGGCCGTGGCTGACAAGCCAAACGAAGCCACGGCGCCCGATGCGCTGATTGAAGCGGAAGCACCCGTGTCCAGCGTGCCAGTGCCAATGTCGATACCGGCTGCGACATCCGCATCGCCGTTGGTCACATCGCCGTTGTTGGTCGCGTCCTGGGTGACGGTGGCGAAACCGGCGGCGGGGCTGGGCATCACGCCCTCACCGTTCAGACCGCTCACCGACGTGGACGCGACGGCACCGGTGGAACCCACCGAAACGGACGCACCGGCACCCAGGTCGATGTCTCCGCCACCAATGGAACCTTCGGTATTGGTCACCGCACCGCTGTTCAACGCTGTCTGGTCCACTGCAACCGCAGCGGGCTCTGCCCAGGCACCGGTGCACATCGTCGCAGCGATCAGGGTCATGGTGAATGGAACTCTCTTCATATGCTTGAGCATGGTCTTACTCCATCAAGTTGTGCCAAAAAGGGCGGGAAACTCTGTTGTCATGGCGTCCGGTTACCGGACACCGCCTGTGTGCGCCGAAGCCTCGCCAGCCACCGGGAGAGACGTTCTCCCGGCCGGTGACAAAAGATCGGCCACCGTGCTCCCGCAGGCGTTGGCTGCCACGGGAAACTCCTTCATGAGCACGTCGACCACCCCGAGGGCGATCGGGCCATTCAATGCTTCGAACTGCAGACGTTCCTGGTTCTGGCTGGACAGGCTGCCGGTCACCAGCGTGTCGCCCATGACGCGCCCGACGCCCATCCCGAGCAGGCTGAACCGGACGGGGCGCTGCACCATGCTCATTTGCCGGTTCAACCGTGTGCCGGCTTCGTCGAGCTGGATCGACAGCGTCAGTTGCGCCCACCCTTGGGCCACCATCGGGCCCAGGCCAGCCACCCGCAAATCGACCGATATTTCCGTCCCGAAGTCCAGCGAATTGAAAATGCCATTGAGCATGTACTGGGCGGGTGCATTGATTGCGGGTGCCCCGAAATAGGTCGAAATGACGCGCCCGCCTGCTTTTTGAATGGCGTCGGTGATATACGATGCGCTCCCCCCTTGCGGAACAAATGCACCGGTCGCTCCTGCAGCAACCGAATTTATTTTTCCGGTGCTGTCGGCAAAAGGACCCACGACAAACGTCTTTCCTTCCAGGGCCCGGGTTTTGTTGATGCAGCGCAAAACGTCATTGATGCGCGGATAAGGCTGAATGACGGATGGCAATACAGCGGGCGTGACCGCAACTTCCGGTCGCGTGTCGGTTGGAAGTCCGTCGCCCCGATAGGCGCAACCGGCGACTGTGCTCATGAAGGCTATTGGCAGCCAAATCCTGGAGAAGCGCACGAATCGCTCTTTCAATGGTTGTTGGTGTTGGTGACAGTAGCCTGGTTGCTGATGTGTCCCGCGTTGGTCGAGGAGACATCCACGTCTGTCGTTGTGCTGATGTTGTTGCCGTAGATGGAAGAGTTGACGATGGTCTGTGTGCCAATCGACTGAATGGTGATGGAATTGCCCGGTGCCATCAGCATGCTTTTGCGAGCGGCCTGTTCGTACCCAGCGGAGACACCGTTGAGCTGATGCATCTGGGCGGAGCCCAGGTCACCGCCGGCCGAACTCCCTGACAGGCCGGTTCCCCACATGGCACCAGCCGATACATTGGATCCGCCATTGGGTGCGCCGGGGTAGGACTGATAAATTGCAGTTTCCGCCCACGCACTGGAAAAGCCCGTGCATACCCCTGCGACAGTCATTGAACCGAGCAAAATGCTTTTCGCCCAGTCCATGGCCGCAGACACGGATATTGATTTCTTTATCGTCCTGATCATGGATTCATTATGAAAGTGGCTTTTGTCTGAGGCCATCCCATCTTCCGGGGATATGTCTTTAGCTTTGTTTAGGTTGATGTTAATTCTTTGGTGCTATTAATATGGAATACCCTCTCCGATTTGATGATTAAAATTTAAAATAAAGTAAATTTATCGTTTTTCCATGAAAAAAATTAACCATAAATAATTCATAACCCATGAACGCCGGTCACGGCGAAAGGACATCACGGGTCGTGTCTACCGGCGCGCACCGGCCCGGAAGGCAGACGCCTTCCCCGTGCCGGGAGCAGACTTGGTGCCTGCGTGTTATGGTCCGGGCCCGGTTCAGACGAGAGACGACGATGAAGACCCTGCAACAACGGCTGGAGCGCCTCAGCCCGGACAGCCTCAAAGGCATGCGCCGTGGCCTGGAGAAGGAGAGCCTGCGTGCACAGCCCGATGGCAAGCT
The DNA here is from genome assembly GCA_046074205.1 of Hydrogenophaga sp. Lineage (GTDB taxonomy): Bacteria > Pseudomonadota > Gammaproteobacteria > Burkholderiales > Burkholderiaceae_C > Hydrogenophaga. Next base: position 8,914 of record JBJTNV010000063.1, on the reverse strand, counting down.
GGCCCTCACGCCGCACCCCGTGGCGCTGGGCAGTGCGCTGACCCACCCCCACATCACCACCGATTACGCCGAGTCGCAGCTCGAACTCATCACCGGTGTGCACGCCAGCGTGGACCGCTGCCTGGCCGAGCTGCGCGAAATTCACCAGTTCACCCTGCGCAGCCTGCGCGCGCAAGGCGGCATGGCCGGCGAGGAAATGCTCTGGGCGTCCAGCATGCCGTGTGGCCTGCCCACCGACGAAACCATTCCCCTGGGCCGTTATGGCAGCAGCAATGTCGGTCGTGCCAAGAGCGTCTACCGCATGGGCCTGGGCCACCGCTACGGCCGGCGCATGCAGACCATCAGCGGCATTCACTACAACTGGTCCCTGCCCGGGGTGGACAACGACGGCTACTTTGCCCTCATTCGCAACTTCCGCCGCCACGCTTTTTTGCTGTTGGCCCTCTTTGGCGCTTCACCCGCGCTGTGCTCGACCTTCGTCGAAGGCCGCCAGCACGAACTGCAGCCGCTGGGCAGCGGTGGCACCCTGCACATGCCGCACGGCACCAGCCTGCGCATGGGCAAGCTCGGTTACCAGAGCGAGGCCCAGGCCTCTCTGGCGGTGAGCTACAACAGCCTCGAAGGTTATGCCGCCAGCCTGCACGACGCGCTCACCCGCCCCTGGCCGGCCTACGAGGCGCTGGGCATCCGCAACCCGGGTGGCGATTACATCCAGCTGGCCACCACGCTGCTGCAGATCGAGAACGAGTTCTACGGCACCATCCGGCCCAAGCGCGTCATTCACCAGGGCGAACGTCCGCTGCACGCACTGCGCGAGCGCGGGGTCGAGTACATCGAGGTCCGGCTGCTGGACCTCAACCCATTTGAAGCCATCGGCATCGACGCCACCACGCTGCATTTTCTCGACGTGTTCCTGCTGCACTGCCTGCTGGCCGACAGCCCGCCCGACACACCCGAAGAGATTCGCGAACTGGCACAGAACCAGCACCTGACGGCCGCACGCGGGCGAGAACCGGGCCTGCAACTGCAGCGTCACGGCCAGCCCGTGACCCTGGTGGACTGGGGGCTCTCGCTCATCGACCAGCTCGGCCCCATTGCTGCGCGTCTGGACGCCCTGCACGGAGGAGACCGCCATGCCCTGGCGGTGGCGCGTGCGCGCACGGCGCTGCAGGCACCGGACACGCTGCCCTCGGCCCGTGTGCTGCAGGCCATCCACAGCGAGCATGCTGACGCGTTCGTCGGCTTTGTGCGCAGCCGTTCCCAGGCCATCCGCGACGAGTTGCTCGCGCTGCCCTGGTCGCCCGAGCAGCAATCGCGCTACGCGGCCATGGCCGTGCAGTCCATCGCTGACCAGCAGGCGATTGAGGCGGCCGACACCCAACCGTTCGAGACCTACCGGCAGGAATACGTTTCCGAACAACGCCTGGCCCCCTTGCCTGTCGATTGGGCTGCCTGATACCGGGCATCCCCTGCAGCGGGATGCCGCAACGCAAAAACCGCCTTCCATGAGCATCCAGTGGTTTCCCGGGCACATGCACCTCACGCGCCAGGCGATTGCCGAGCGCGTGAAGGCGATCGATGTGGTGATCGAGATGCTCGACGCCCGCCTGCCCGGCAGCAGCGCCAACCCGCTGATGCAGCAGCTCACCAGCGGCAAGCCCACGCTGAAGGTCCTCAACAAGCAGGACATGGCCGACCCGGTGCGCACCGCGCTCTGGCTGGACCACTACAACGCCCAGCCCAGCACCCAGGCCATTGCGCTGGACGCCAGCGTCACCGCGCCGGCGCGCGCGCTGATCGACGCCTGCCACCGCCTGGCGCCCAACCGCGGCGGCATGGTCAAACCCATGCGGGTGCTGATCTGTGGCATCCCCAACGTCGGCAAGTCCACGCTGATCAACACCCTCAAGGGCAAGCGCGCTGCCAAGACCGGCGACGAGGCCGGCGTGACGCGCACCGAAGCGCGCATCGTGCTGGCCGACGACTTCTACCTCTACGACACGCCCGGCATGCTCTGGCCGCGCATCATCGTCCCCGAGAGCGGCCACAACCTGGCGGCCAGCGGCGCCGTGGGCAAGAACGCCTACGACGAGGAAGAGGTTGCCTACGAGCTGATCGCCAAGCTCAAGACCGACTACCCGGCGCTGATGGAAGCGCGCTACCAGCTGGGCCTGACGCCCGAGGCCTGGGCGCAGACGCACGACAACGAACTGGTCGAGGCCATCGGCCGCAAGCGCGGTGCGCTGGCCGGTGGCGGCAAGGTGAACCTGCAGAAGGCCGCCGAGATGGTGATCGCCGACTTCCGCGCCCTGCACATCGGTCGCATCACGCTGGAAACGCCGGAACAGTTCGCGCGCTGGCTCAAGGCCGGCCAGCAGGCCGATGCCGAACGCGCCGCGCGCAAGAAAAAACTGCGCGACGCGGGGCACATCCGCCCCGAACGTCAGCCCCGGTCACGGCGCTGACGGCCGGCGCGCAGGCCCTGAGCCAGGGCGCCCAGCACGATACCGCCCAGCGCCCAGAGCAGGTCTGCGTTGCCGGTCCCCAGGCCGGCAATGGCCGGGCCGGGGCACACGCCACACAGGCCCCAGCCCACGCCGAACAGGGCTGCGCCCTGCAGGGTGTCACGGTTCCAGTGGCTCGGGTGGGTGTGGAAGACCTCACCCAGCAGCGGGCGCCGCAGCAGGCGGGGCAGCAGCTTGTAGGCCGGCAGGGTCACCAGCACGGCGCCGCCCATCACCAGCAGCAGCCCGCCGTCCTGCAGGCGCAGGAAACCCAGCACCACCTCGGGCCGCACCATGGTCGAGAGGGACAGGCCAAAGCCAAACAGCGCGCCGCTGGCCAGCATCGCCAGCGCCTGTGCCGGGGTCATCCGCGTTGGCCCGCTCATGCCAGCCCCCAGAACGACACCAGGTTGGCGGTGATGAAGGCGGTGGCCATGAAGGTCAGCACCGCCAGCAGCGAAGGCCACTGCAGCGAACCCAGTCCGCAGATGCCGTGACCCGAGGTGCAGCCGTTGCCCAGCCGCGCGCCGTAGCCAACCAAACATCCGCCGACCAGCAGGGCCCAGGCCGGCACCCCGGTGTCCAGCGGCGTGCCGTCGGAAAAGCCGAGCCACCACACCAGCGCGCCGACGATGAGCCCGGCCGCATACACCAGGCGCCAGCCGCGCGTGCCGGTGTAGCGCGCCTGCTGGAAGTAGGGGTTGCGCACCACGTAAGACCAGGTGGACGAGAACACCGAACTCATGCCACCGATCAGGCCGGTCAATGCAAACAGCAGCGCCACACCGGCGCCGATGGCCAGGCCACCGAGCAGGTAGTGCTGCCAGCCGAAGGGAAAGAAGGTTGAGACATCCATGGCGGTGGATTATCCCGCCGCGTAACCTGGTGCCCGTGCCGGTGCGTTCAGACCGGCGTCCAGACGCTGCCGGCCCCGGCCGAGCGCAGCATCGCGTCCACAAAGCGCAGCCCCATCCAGCCGTCGTGTTCGGTCGGGAAGTGCAGCGCCAGCGGGTCCGCCGGCTGCCCGCTGCGCCGCGCCGCCATGGCCTCTGCCGCATCGGCGTAGAGGTTGGCCAGTGCTTCGTGAAAACCTTCCGGATGCCCCGCCGCCACGCGGGAGGCCCTCAGGGCCAGCGGGAGCGAACCTGGCCCCCGCGGCGTGCGCAGCTGTGCGGGCGCGTCCAGCGGCCTGAACAGCAACTGCTGTGGCGTCTCCTGTGACCACTCCAGCGTGCCGGCCGATCCGCTGACGCGGATGCGCAGGCCGTTCTCCATGCCGGCTGCCGCCTGCGTCACCCAATAGCTGCCGCGTGCGCCGTTGTCCAGCCGCAGCAGGGCGCCGGCCAGGTCGTGCGCGGTGCGACCGGGCACCACACAACCCACCTCGGCCGCCACTTCGGTCACCTCCCGCCCGGTGATGAAGCGCAGCAGGTGGTGCGCATGGGTGCCGATGTCACCCAGCACCAGTGAGGCGCCCCCGCGCGCCGGGTCGCTCTTCCAGGCCGTGCGGCCGGGGCCGGGCCGGGCGCGGCCGCCCTGCACGTATTCCACCTGCACCAGGCAGATCTCGCCCAGCTGCCCCTCGGCCACCATGGCGCGCGCCTGCCGCACCAGCGGATAGCCGCTGTAGTTGTGCGTCAGGCAGAACACGCGTCCGCTGGCCTGTACCTTCTCGCGCAGAGCCTGGGCATCGGCGAGGGTATTGGTCATGGGTTTGTCGCAGATCACGTCAAAACCGTGGTCCAGCGCGGCCATGGCCTGCGGGAAGTGCAGGTGGTTGGGCGTCATGATGGCCACCGCGTCCGCGCCATCGGGTCGCGCGGCTTCGGCGGCCAGCAGCGCCATGGCGTCACCGTGGCAGCGCTGCGGGTCCAGACCCAGCGCGCGGCCTGCCGCGACCGAGGTCTGAGGGTCCGATGACAGCGCTCCGGCCACGATCTCGAACAGGTCATCGGTGCGCGCCGCCTGCCGGTGCTGCGGGCCGATGAAGGAGCCCGGACCGCCGCCGATGAGCGCCAGCCGCAGGCGGCGGCCCAGCCGGGCAATGACAGGATGGGAAACGCTGGCAGTGGACATGGCAACAAACCGTTGGGATGGACAGGCCGGCATTGTGGGCCCGCGGCGCATACTCCACGCCCATGCCGCCCGATCGTCCCACCGAACACGCCGTTGCCCGCCTGCGCCTGGCGCGCCTGGCCGCCAGCAGCAAACCCTTTGTTGCCCGCGGCGCCAACACCCCGCGCTGCCCCGGTTGCCGCTTGCCTCCCAGCCATTGCCTGTGCGCGCAGCGGCCGCAGGTGCCCACACGCGCGGGCGTGTGCCTGCTCATGGGCGACGTCGAAACCCTCAAGCCCAGCAACACCGGCTGGCTGATCGCCGACGTGGTGCCCGACACCTGGGCCTTCCAGTGGTCACGCACCCAGGTCGATCCGGCCCTGCTCGCCCTGTTGTCCGATCCGCAGTGGCAACCCTTCGTGGTATTCCCGCCCGAATACGCCGACCCCGGGCGCGCGGTGATGACGGAGGTGGCGTCCGCTGCGCCAGCCGATGGCCGGCGCCCCTTGTTCGTGCTGCTCGACGGCACCTGGAGCGAGGCGCGCAAGATGTTCCGCAAAAGCCCGTACCTGGACCCTCACCCCGTCCTGGGTCTGCGGCCCGAGCACACCTCGCGTTACCGGTTGCGTCGCTCCACGCAGGAGCACCACTTCTGCACCGCCGAGGTGGCGGCCATGTGCCTGGCCCAGGCCGGTGACACACGCGGTGCCGACACGCTGGACGCCTGGTTCGACGTGTTCAGCGAGCGTTACATCAGCCTGCGCAGCCAGCAAGCGCTGGACCCCGTCAGCCCGGCCCACCAGCGCCTGCACGCCCTGTTGCAGTGGCCGGACTGAGGCGCCTCAGGTGCCGCAGAAGGTGCGGTAGTGGCGTGTCTGCTCGGGAGTGCCGGGCAGGGTCATGCGGTCGCCTTCGGGCCGTTCGGCAAACGGCCGGGTGACGACGGCCAGCAGCGTTTCGAAGGCGCGCAAATCGCCGTGTTCGCTGGCGTCAGCCAGCGCGTTTTCCACCAGGTGGTTGCGGGGAATGCAGAGAGGGTTCGCAGCGTCCAGGCGCTGCGCCACCTGCGCGTCGGGCAGGCCCTGGTCCGCCAGACGGGAATGCCAGCGCGGCAACCAGGCGTCGAGCTCGGCCCCGCCATCGCCCCACAGCGCCCGCAGCGCCGCGGGCTGGCCGCGCAGCAGGTCTCCCAGGCGCCGCCAGCCCAGCGTGAAATCGACCCCATGCCGGTGCAGGCCCTGCAGGTAGTCGTTGACCAGTGCGCGATCGGCGTCGTCGGCGTCGGCGCGGTCGTCCAGTCCCAGCTTGGCCCGGTGAACCGCCAGCCATTGCGCTGAAAAAAGTGCATCGAAGCGGTCCAGCACTGCGGTGACCAGCTGCACCGCACGGTCCGGCTGGGGATCGATCAGCGGCAGCAAGGCTTCGGCCAGGCGCGCCAGGTTCCAGTGGGCCATGCCCGGCTGGTGGGCAAAGGCGTAGCGGCCCTGCGTGTCGATGGAGCTGAACACCGTTTGCGGGTCGAAGGCTTCCATGAAGGCGCAAGGGCCGTAGTCGATGGTCTCACCCGACAGCGTCATGTTGTCGGTGTTCATCACGCCATGGATGAAGCCCACCCCCAGCCAGCGCGCCACCAGCAGCGCCTGTCGCTCGCACACCGCCTCCAGCAGCGCCAGGAAACGGTCCTCGCGTCCGGCCAGGTGCGGGTCGTGCCGCGCAATGGCGTGTTCGGCCGTCCGTCGCAGCAACGCGATGTCGCGCCGCGCCGCGCCGTACTGCAGCGTGCCCACGCGCAGGTGGCTGGCCGCCACACGGGTGAGCACCGCGCCCGGCAAAGGGCGTTCGCGGTAGATGGTCTCGCCGGTGGCCACGGCCGCCAGTGCGCGCGTGGTGGGAATGCCCAGCGCGTGCATCGCCTCCCCGATGAGCACCTCCCGCAGCACCGGACCCACCGCCGCCTTGCCGTCGCCCCCGCGTGCGAACGGCGTGCGGCCCGATCCCTTGAACCCGATGTCGCACCGCCGGCCTGCGCGGTCGATCACCTCGCCCAGCAGCAGGGCACGCCCATCGCCCAGCTGCGGCGAGAAACCGCCGAACTGGTGGCCTGCGTAGGCCTGGGCGATGGGCTGCGCGCCTTCGGGCACCACGTTGCCGGAAAACACCGCAAGCCCGGCATCACCCGCCAGCGCTCCGCTGTCCAGGCCCATCGCGTCGGCCAGCGCGCGGTTGAACCACAGCCATCGCGGCGCCGGTGCCGGGGCGGGCTGCCAGGGCACGTAGGCGCCGACGAGGTCACGCACGCCGAGGTTGTCAAAAGCAAAGGCGGGTGAGGCCGTGGAGGTGTCTTGCATCGGGGCAGGGTCGGGGGGCTGGCGCTGCAGTGTGCCGCGGATCACGAGCCCCGGCCCGGGGTGCGGTTTTGCGTCGGTACCGCCGTCGCGGGGACAACCCTGTTCCGACACGGGTTGTCCCACTCTGGCAGCATGGGTTTGAGTGCCTATCATGGCCCGGTCATCACCCAGACCCACCGGCGCCGTCCGCACGGCGTCGGGACGACAGGAGACACAGCATGCACCCGGTCCTCCACCAGGTGGACCAGCTGCCCGCCAGCAAGGAAGGGCTCTGGTTCTATGGGGGCGTCACCCCCTGCCATGTGCGCATCGTGCGCCACCACACGCTGGTGGGCACCGGCGAGGCCGACGACCCGCCCGATCTGGCCAACGACCGCGCGGTCGAATGCTTTTATGTCCGCTTCGATCACCCGCACGCCGGCCCGGGCTGGCACGACGGCGGCGTCGCGCTCTCGCTGCGAGAAGCCCTGTTCATGGCCGAGCGGCGTCTGGGGCCGCTGGTGAGCTGGAGCGACTGACCTGCCCCCGGTGTCAGGCCGGCACCGCCAGCACCCGGTGCGTCACCTGGCCAGCCGCCCAGACCATCAGCCGGTCAATGTTCGGGTGCTTGCCCGGGTGAGCCTGCGCGTCGGCCAGGTGTTCGGCGTACCACTGCAGGCCCAGCGCTGCAGCCGCCGGCGTGATCACACCCCCCTGCTGCTGCGCCAGCGCGTGGTAAACCGCCAGCGACCCTGCCTGCCCTGGCTGGTTTCGCAGCGTCGCCACCACCTGGCCATCGGGCGCCAGCAGTTCCAGTGCGGCCAGATGGCTCACGGCAGGCAGGGTCTTCAGGCGTTCGGCAAAGTTCATGGCGGGCAGCGATGGCGACAACACAGCCCTCGATCTTGCCAGACCTCTGGCCCCCGCCACAGCGCGTTCGACCCCGCGCACGACAGCATCAAGGTGATGACGCTGCACGTCAGCAAAGGGCTGGAGTTCCCGGTGGTGGCGCTGATCGGCGCCGGGCGCATGCCCGCCGAGGGCGGGTCAGACGACCGGATTGCTGATCGTTCCGCGCTTCCAGCCCTGGGTAGGCAACTTCAGGCCCTGTGCGGCCAGTTGCTTGCGGGCATGTGCTGCAGCTTGCTTGAGCGCTGCATCAACGCGTGCCTGCTCACCCGTGGCCAGGGATGCTGGCTTGGATTTCATGGAGCGATGGACCGAAGCAGAAGCCATTTTTCAGAGTCTTTCACAGAGGTGCGGCGCGTTGTTCCGGACGCAATGGTTTCCAGACGACCGCCCGCATTATTCAGCACCGACCAGCGATCAGAAGGCGGCAAATACAGCTTGAACAGGTTGCTCAAGCTGCGCTGGAAGCGGCGATGAATATCGTCTGTCGGAATGTTGTGCCCGCCTTGCTTCACGCGGAGCGCCACCCGTTGAACCGCCAGATCGGAGGTGGGCAGCGTCACGTAGAACAAGACCACCTGATAGCCGGAGGCCTTGCAGTCGCGCAGGAACTTCGCGAAGCTGCGGCTCGACAGCGTGCTCTCGAACGCGAAGCTGCTGCCCGATAGCGCCAACTCGTGCAAGCGCCGCAGCATGATGCGGCCCGCCTCGAACGACACCGTCTCGGGTGCGTACGCCGACAGCCCCACCGCCAGACGGCTGGCTGCCGATTGGTTCAGTCATTTTTCTCACTTGCCCAACTACTTTCCCCAACTATCCTTCAACCCCGTCACCCGGTTGAACACCACTTTCCCGCCCACACCGTGATCCGCCCGGTCGGCCACAAAGTAGCCGTGGCGTTCAAACTGGAACTTCTGGTCCGGCTGGGCGGCGGCCAGTGACGGCTCCACGACCGCCGTCACGACCTTCAGGCTGTCGGGGTTCAGCGCGTCCAGGAAGTTCTTGCCGCCCGCGTCGGGTTGCGGGTCGGTGAACAGGCGGTCGTACAGGCGCACTTCGGCGCTCACGCCGTCGGCGGCGCCCACCCAGGTGATGGCGGCCTTGGCCTTGACGCTGTCG
>JBJTNV010000062.1:0-14667 GCA_046074205.1 Hydrogenophaga sp. | reverse complement strand
CAACCGGATCTGGGTGCCGTTGCCCGCGCGGATGGGCATGGCCCGCAGCTGTTCGACCGAGTTGAAAGCCCCGCCCACGCGCACCTGCACCACGTCCTGTGGCCCCTGCACCGCCCCGGCCGATTCCAGTGCGTTCTGCTGGCCCAGCGCCGCCAGGATCTGGCCCATGTCCAGCCCCATGGTGGCCAGGCGCCGGTTGGAGACTTCGATGTACAGCTTTTCGTCCTGCACACCGAACAGCTCGACCTTGTTGACGTCCTTGACCCGCAGCAGGCGCTGGCGCACGTCGTCGGCCACGGCCTTGCGTTCGGCCGGCGAGAAACCGTCGCCCTGCAAGGCGTAGATCACGCCGAACACGTCCCCGAACTCGTCATTGAAGAACGGCCCCACCACGCCCTGCGGCAGCGTTGCGCGCATGTCCCCGATCTTCTTGCGCACCGTGTACCAGACCTGCGGCACGTCAGCCGGGCGCGAGTTGTCCTTGATCTGGAAAATGATCAGCGTCTCGCCGGGCTTGGAATAGCTGCGGATCTTGTCGGCGTAGGGCACTTCCTGGAGCGTCTTCTCCAGCCGGTCGGTCACCTGCTCGGACATCTGCTGCGCAGTGGCACCAGGCCAGTACGCACGCACCACCATGGCGCGAAAGGTGAACGGCGGATCCTCGTCCTGGCCGAGCTGGAAATAGGCCGCCACGCCCAGCACCATGAGCACGACCATCAGGTAGCGGGTAAAGGCCTGGTGATCCAGCGCCCATTGCGAGAGGTTCAGCCGTGCGATCCAGGATGCGCTCTGGCCTGCGGCGGTCTGGGAGCGGGCGTCGTGTTCATGCATCGCGGCGTCCTCAGTTGTCCTGGCCGGCGGCCACAAAGCGCGTCACCTTCTGCCCCTGGACGAGCACATGCACGCCGGCGGCCACCACAGCCTCCCCCGGTTGCAGGCCTGCGACCACCCGCACCGTGTGGCCATCGGCGCTGGCCAGCGCCACGGTGCGCGACTGCACCGTACTGCTGGCCGGGTCGAACACCCAGACCGCCGAACCGCCGTCTGCGGTGCGCATGAGCGCGCTGGTGGGCAAGGCCACGGCCGCAGTGGCGGCTGGCGTGGACAGTGACACATAGGCCGTGGCACCCAGCGCAATGTCTGCTTCGGGCGGCAGCGCGAGCTTGACCAGGTAGGTGCGGGTCAGAGGATCGGCGCTGGCCGCCACTTCGCGCACCACCCCGGTCAGCGGCGCCCCCTGCGGGTCGCCCTGTGCAGCCGACCACAGGCGTACCTTCGCGCGGCCGCCGGGCTTGACGCTGGCCAGCCGGTCCTCGGGCACGCTGAAGACCACGTCGCGGGCACCGTCGCGCGCCACGCGGACAACGGGTGCGCCGGCCGCCACCACCTGGCCAACCTCGGCCTCCACGCCCACCACCACACCCGCCGCGTCGGCTTGCAGACGGGCGTAGCGGGCCTGGTTGTCCTGCACGGCGCCCTGCGCCCGGGCCTGACGCAGACCCGCCTCGGCGGCATCAAGCGCGGCCTGCCGGCGGTCCAGCTCGGCCTGGCTGATGAAGCCTTGCGCATGCAGGTCGGCCAAGCGCCGGACGTCGGCTACGGCCAGGTCCCGCTGCGTCTGCGCCGCGCTCACCTGGGCCTGGGCGGCCTGTCCGGCCAGCGCCAGATCGGTCGCGTCCAGCTGGGCCAGCAGCTGACCTGGCTGCACCCGCTGGCCCGGTTCGGCCGGACGGCTCACCAGCTTGCCACCGACGCGAAAACCCAGACGTGATTCGACACGGGCTTTGACTTCACCGGCGTATTCCTGCTGCACCTCCCCGGAGGCCGCACCCACGGTCAGCAGCTTGACCGACCGCACCGGTTCGGGCGGCTGCTCCGGGCGGGAACAGGCCGTCAGCGCGGCGACCAGCAGGACAGCCAGCAAGGACAAAGGAGGAGCGCTGTGGGTTTTCATGGTGATGGCGGAGCGTGAGGGGGCGAACGGCGTGACTGGCGCGCACAATCGGCGCAACCCATCACAGAACGGGAACAGAATCGGGACCACCGATGACTGGAAATTAATGACCAACCGGTTAGTAAGACCGATTCTAGGACAGGCGACATGGCCAGACCGTCTGCAGGGCCAGTGCGGCCGACATGCGGTCGACCCGGCGCATCAACGCCGCCCTGCACCCCCACCGCGGTCCCCCAGCGCTGCCCCATGACGCCCTCCCCTCACGAACAGACCGTCGCCGCACTGAACCACCGGATCGGCCATTACGAAAACTTTCCGGTCGCGTCCTGGCTGTGCCCGCCGGCGCTGCGCCCCGCGGTGGCAGCGCTTTATCACTTTGCCCGCACGGCGGACGATCTGGCCGACGAGGGCGACGCCAGTGCGGCCGACCGCCTGGTCCAGCTGGCCGCCTACCGCCGGGCCCTCTCCCGCTGCCTGGACGGCGCACCGGTGGAAGACGATGCCTGGCCGGAGGTATTCGTGCCGCTGGGCGCCGCCGTGCAGCAGCACACCCTGCCCGGCGCGCTGCTGCACGACCTGATCAGCGCCTTTGAACAGGACGTGCACCACACGGCGACCGGTCATGTGTACGCCGATCTGGCGGCGCTGCAGGCCTATTGCCGGTACTCGGCGAACCCGGTTGGCCGCCTGCTGCTGCACCTGTACGGCTTCAACGACCCGCATTCGCTGGCGCAAAGCGACGCCATCTGCAGCGCGCTGCAGCTGATCAATTTCTGGCAAGACCTCAGTGAGGACCTCCCCAGGCAACGGTTTTATGTGCCTGCCGATGCGCTCCAACGGCATGGCTTGCGGCTGGCGGACCTGTGCGGCCCGGCGACGGCCGACATCCAGGCGCGCGGCCAGGCGCTGGTGGCCGATCTGTGCGCACAGGCGCGTGCCCTGATGGGCACTGGCGCGCCGCTGGCGCTGCGCGTTCCCGGACGGGCGGGCTGGGAACTGCGCCTGGTGGTCCAGGGCGGGCTGCGCATCCTGGACCACATCGCCTCCATCGAACACCGCAGCTGGCAGCGCAGGCCCCGGCTGCGCACGCCGGATCTGCCCCGGCTGCTCTGGCGCGCATGGACCATGGGCGCCAGGCGCTGAATCCGGGCCTTCACCCCAGGTGGCTGTTTACACTCGGTCACCCGGGTACCGATCCATGACGCCCCAAACCTACGTCCAGCAAAAGGCCGCCGCCTCCGGCAGCAGCTTTTATTACGCCTTTCTTTTCCTGCCTCCCCCGCGACGTGCGGCCATCACCGCCTTCTATGCCTTCTGCCGGGAAGTGGACGACGTCGTCGACGAAGTACAGGACCTGAGCGTTGCCCAGGCCAAGCTGGACTGGTGGCGCCTGGCCGTGGGTCAGGCCTTTGCCGGGCGGCCGGAACACCCGGCCCTGCAGGCGCTGATGGCGCACGCCGCCCCTTACGGCATCGAGGCGCGGCACCTGCTGGAGGTCATCGATGGCTGTCAGATGGACCTGGACCAGAACCGTTACCTGGACTTTGCGGACCTGCAGCGGTACTGCCATCGGGTGGCCGGCGTGGTCGGCGAGGTGGCCGCACGGATCTTCGGCCAGACCGACCCGCAAACCACCGACTACGCACACCGGATGGGCCTGGCCTTCCAGCTGACCAACATCGCGCGCGACGTGGGCGAAGACGCCGTGCGCGGCCGCATTTACCTGCCAGTCAACGAATTGCAGCGCTTTGACATCAAGGCGCACGAGCTGGTCAAACGTGGCAAGGCCGCCGGGGTAGACGCGGCCGACTTCGAACGCCGCTTCCGTGCGCTCATGCAGTTCCAGTGCAAAAGGGCGCTGGTGCTGTACGACGAGGCGCTGGCGTTGCTGCCGGCGGTCGACCGGCGCGCGCAGAAACCCGGCCTGATGATGGCCAGCATCTACCGCACGCTGCTCGGTGAAATCGCGGCAGACCCGCTGCTGGTGCTGACCCAGCGCGTCAGTCTGACGCCACTGCGCAAATTCTGGCTGGCCTGGAAGGTGCAAGCCCTGGGCGTCCTGTGAACAGGGCCCCCACGCTCCTCTTCGGTGTGGGTCGCTGCGCATGAAACTGGCCGTGGTGGGTGCTGGCTGGGCGGGTATGGCAGCGGCCGTGACCGCGGCCGACCAGGGCGCCGACGTGACGGTTTTCGAGGCCAGCCGGGTGCTTGGTGGCCGGGCGCGGGCTGTGCCCCTCACACGACCCGATGGTCGGCCGCTGGTCCTGGACAACGGCCAGCACATCCTCATCGGTGCTTACTGCAAGACGCTGACACTCATGCAGCACGTGGGCGTGGACCTCGATGCCGCGCTGCAAGCCCTGCCACTGGGGCTGCCCCGGCCCGATGGCACCGGGCTGCAGACACCCGGCTGGGCCGCGCACTGGCCAGCGCCGCTGGACACGCTTGCGGGCATCGCCACCGCCCGCGGCTGGACCTGGGGCGACCGGCTGGCCCTCCTGCGTGCGGCACTGCGCTGGCGCGTGCAGGGTTTTGCGTGCCACCCAGGGCTGACCGTGGCGCAGCTGTGCGAAGACCTGCCGCCCGCCGTGATCGACGGCCTGATCGAGCCGCTGTGCGTCTCGGCGCTCAACATCCCGGGCGCGCAGGCCAGCGCCCAGGTGTTCCTGAACGTGCTGCGCGACGCGCTGTTCGGACAGGGCCATGCCAGCCTGCGCCCGGCACACCTGCTGCTGCCGCGCACCGACCTGTCGGAGCTGATGCCCCAGACCGCTGCACGCTGGCTGCAGGCGCAGCACCCCGGGCGGGCGCGCATCTGCACCGGCACACGGGTCCGTGCGATCACGCCGGTGGCCACCGGATGGGCCCTGCAGACCGAGCAGGACGGCGCCCTGACGGAGGCGACCTTCCATCGCGTGATCTGGGCCACCCCGGCCGGCGCCGCCGCGCAAGCTGTCGCACAGGCCGCCGCGGCAGCCCGGGCATGTGGCCAGGACACCCTCGCAACCCCACTGGACACCTGGGGTCGCAGCGCGCGGTCCCTCGCCCACACTGCCATCGCCACGGTCTACCTGTTCGCTCCGGGCCAGGCCTTGCACGCGCCCCTGCTGGCGCTACCGGTCGGGCCGAACGCTCCCGCCCAGTTTGTGTTTGACCGCGGGCAGCTGCAGCCCCAGGAAGCGTCTGCACAGGGCGTGCTGGCCTTTGTCGTGAGCGCCGCCACCGGCTCCCGCGAGGCCTTGCAGGCCGCGGTGCTCAGGCAGGCCGGCGAACAGTTGGGACTGCACGACCTGCAAGCCATCCAGACCGTGGTGGAACGCCGCGCCACTTTCGCCTGCACACCCGGCCTGCAGCGACCGGCGATGACGGTGGCGGCGGGTCTGCAGGCTGCAGGCGACTACGTCGACGGCCCGTATCCCGCCACCCTCGAAGGCGCGGTCCGCAGCGGCATCCGGGCGGCCCTCGCCTGATGCACGCACGGCCTGGCCTGAACGCCGGTGCTTGCGTGCAGCCGCCCAACACAGGCAAGATGCCCTCGCCCCCGGATCCCTCGCCCGTACCCACGCCCATGCCGACCTGCCGCCTGACCCCCGATCAACTGCGCCTGACCCTGGACCCGACCACACTGGGCTTTGCCGACACCTCGGAGCTGCTGGCCAGACCACTGCCCTGGATTGGCCAGGAACGGGCTGAAAAGGCCGCCCGGTTCGGTCTGGCCATGGACCAGCCGGACTACCACCTGTTCGTGCTGGGCGAGGTCGGCAGCGGCCGCGCCTCGCTGCTGCGCCAACTGGCGCAAACGGTGGCCGCAGAACGGCCGGTACCACCTGACCTGTGCTACTTGCACAACTTCGATGCACCCGAGCGGCCGCGCGCCCTGCGCATGCCGGCCGGCCAGGGCCGGGAACTGCGCACACTGATGGGACAGCTGGTGCGCTTTGTGCAGACCGAAATTCCGCTGCGCCTGTCCAGCGAAGACTTCAAGGCCGAGAGTGAGCGCATCGAAAGTGTCTACCGCGCCGAGGAAGCCAAGGCCTATGCCGAACTGGATGCCTTTGCGGCCGCACGCAGCTTCAACCTCTACCGGGAGTCGGGTCACCTGGTGTTCACACTCGTCGGCGAGGGCGGCACCGCCCTGACCGAGACCGAGGCACACGCACTGTCCAAAGACCGGCGGGCCGAGATCGACCAGGCCGAGCAGGCCCTGCGCGAGGAAATTGGCCGTTTTCTGGACACGACGCGGCCCATGCGGCGGGTGATGAACGAGGGCCTGGCCTCGCTGCGGCGGCAGGTGGTCAAACCCATGCTCGACCACGAGCTGCAAGACATCCGCCTGAGGCTCAAGAAGCAGATCAAGGACTCGGTCAAGCTGGGCAGCTACCTCGACCAGGTGGCGCACGACGTGCTCGAACACCTTGAGCTGTTCATGCCGCAGGACACGGACGACGAGGCCCGGCAGGCGGCGCTGGCCCAGCTGCTGCTGGGCTACCGTGTCAACCTGGTGGTGGACAACGCCGAGCGCGATGGCGCACCCGTCATCATCGACGACAACCCGGTGCTGCACCATCTGTTCGGCCGCATCGAGTACCAGGCCGAAGAGGACGTGATGATGACGGACTTCTCGCGCGTGCGCGCGGGCAGCCTGCTGCGGGCGCATGGGGGCATCCTGCTGCTGCACCTGCGCGACCTGGTCACGGATGAACTGGTCTGGGAAAAGCTGCGCCGTTTCATGCGTTCGGGTCGGGTGCAGATCGAAGAGCCGGGCAGCTCGCCCATGCCGATGGCCGCCGTGTCGCTGCAGCCCGAGGCGGTGGACGTGGAGACCAAGATCGTCCTGATCGGCTCGGTCGATGAGTACTACGCCCTGCAGGAGGCCGACCCCGAGTTCGCCCGGCACTTCCGGGTGAAGGTGGACTTTGCCGAGAGCTTCCCGGCCACCCCCGCCACACGCCATGCCTGCGGGGTGTTCGTGGCCCACACCTGCCGCCGCCTGGGCCTGCCGCACCACAGCGCTGCAGCCGTGGCCCGCCTGCTGGAAGACGCCCACCGACAGGTGGACGACCAGACGCGCCAGAGCGCCATCTTTGCCCACACCGAAGCACTGGTGGCCGAAAGCGCCACCTTCTGCCGCGCGCGCCAGGGCCTGCGCGTGGAACCGCAGGACGTGGACGCCGCACTGGACGCACAGCGCCTGCGCCATGACTACCCCGAACAGCGTCTGCGCGAG
The DNA here is from genome assembly GCA_046074205.1 of Hydrogenophaga sp. Lineage (GTDB taxonomy): Bacteria > Pseudomonadota > Gammaproteobacteria > Burkholderiales > Burkholderiaceae_C > Hydrogenophaga. The sequence continues at coordinate 7,486 of JBJTNV010000062.1, read as the reverse complement.
TCGATCACCGAGGGAGAACGGTTGATCAGCGTCGATGGGGAGCGCGTCGGACAAGTCAATGGCCTCACGCAGATCGACCTGGGCGACTGGCGCTTCGGCCTGCCGGTGCGCGTGAGCGCGCGCACCCATGCCGGCACCCGGGGGCTGCTGAACATCGAGCGAGAAGTGGAAATGTCCGGCCCCATCCATGACAAGGGCGTGCTCATCCTGCACAGCTACCTGACCGGGCTGTTCGCCCACCTCACGCCGCTGGCGCTGAACGCCTCCATCGTCTTCGAGCAGGAGTACCACGGTGTCGAGGGCGACTCGGCCTCGTGCGCCGAGCTGTTTGCCCTGCTCTCCTCGCTTTCTGGCGTGCCGCTGCGCCAGGGCATCGCCGTGACTGGCGCACTCAACCAGCATGGCGAGGTGCTGCCGGTCGGCGGCATCAATGAAAAGATCGAAGGCTGGTTTCGCGTCTGCGCGGCCGCCGGTCTCGACGGTCAGCAAGGCGTGCTCATGCCCGAGCGCAACCGGCGCCACCTGATGCTCGGGCGCGAGGTGGTGGACGCGGTGGCCGCAGGCCGTTTCCACATCCACACCGCAGCCCATGTGGACGACGGACTGGCCCTGCTCACCGGCACCCGAACCGGCCTGACCGCACCTCACGCACCGGCCGCGCCTTACCCTGCCGACAGCCTGCTCGGGCGCTGCGAAAGCACCTTGCACGCCTTCCGCGATGCCTGCCAGCGGGCCGCCGCGAGCCCGCGACGGCAACGATCGCCCGACCGAGCTGCGTGATCAGCTGCCCAGGGCTTTGGCCGCGTGCTGCGCCGGGCGCGCCATGCAGCGCACGATCCAGTCATGCACCAGCGGGTGGGCGTCCATCAGCGCCTTCGCCGGTCGCGCCCAGTTGAGTACGCTGGCCACGCACAGGTCGGCCACGGTGAAGCGAGCGGCGGCCAGGTGCGTACAACCCTTGGCCTGTTGCGCCGCCAGATGCTGCTCCAGCACGCGCAGTGGTACCGCCAGGCGCCGCTCGGCGGCATCGGCCAGTTCGGGCTTGCGACGGTCAGCGGGCATCGCCATTCGGTGCATCAGCACGGTCAGCGCATCGGCCTCGCATTCGGTCACGGCCCAGAAGCTCCAGCGCAGGGCCTCGGCGTCCTCGGCCGGCGTGGCGGGCGTGATGCCCTGGCCGTCGGCCACGCCGTGGTGGCGTGCGATGTAGAGCGCGCAGGCCATGCTCTCCCACACCACCACGTCGCCTTCGGGCCGCGCATCGACCACCACCGGGATGTGGCCGTTGGGGTTGAGGGCCAGGAACCCGGGCGTGCGCGTGGCGCCGCCGCCATAGGGTGTTGGCACGTGCTGGAACGTCAGGCCCAGTTCGGTGGCCGCCCACAGGGGGCGGATGGCGCGGGAGGCGGCGATCCCGTGGATGGTCAGGCTCATGGTCAGGTCAGCGGGTTGAAGTTCAAAGCAGCGCGTCGCACAGCACGCGCAGGTCCGACAGTGTGAGGTGGGGTTGCAGCGGCGCACGGTCCCATGCGTGACCGTGGCGGTTCACCCAGGCCAGCTGCATGCCGGCGTTGAGCGCGCCCACGCCGTCCAGGTGCGCGTCATCGCCGATGTGCAGCACCTCGTGCGGCGCCACACCGGCCGCCGCGGCCGCGGCGTGGAAGATGCGCACGTCCGGCTTGGCCACGCCGAACTCGCGGGCGCTGATGGCGGCCTTGAAGTGCGCGCCGATGCCCACGCGGTGCACGTCAGCGTTGCCGTTGGACACAGCCACCAGCGGGAAGCGCGCGGCCAGCCGCTCCAGCGCGGGCAAGGCGTCCTCGAACAGTGCCACCCGCTGGCGTTCTTCAAAGAACACCTCAAAAGCCGGTTCGGCCAGCGCCGGGTCGTCGCCCGCGCGCTGCAGCAGGCCGCGGATGGATTCGCGCCGCAGCGCGCTCAGGTCATGTGCCAGGTCCGGCCGCTCGCGCCCGATCTGCTCGCGCACCGCGCGCAGGGTCTGCCGGTCGGCCCCCAGCGCGGCGGTGGCGGGCGCGTGCTGCGCCAGCCAGTCGGCCAGCACCTGCTCGGCACGGGCGATGGTGGGCCAGATCGGCCAGAGCGTGTCGTCCAGGTCCAGCGTCAGCGCGCGTACACGGGTCGGGTCAAAGGTGACGGGCGCAGGGACATTCATGGCTGCGGGAGAATAGCGCATGGCATTCAAGACCGAACCCGCTTTTACCCATGGCCAGGCGCCGCGCACGGCCATCGTGCTCGCCAACCTGGGCACGCCCGACGAACCCACCGCCCCCGCACTGCGCCGCTACCTGGCCGAATTCCTGGGCGACCACCGCGTGGTCGAAATCCCCAGGCCGCTGTGGTGGCTGATCCTGCACGGCATCATCCTGCGCGTGCGGCCGGCCAAGTCGGCCGCCAAATACGCCACGGTCTGGACGCCGCAGGGCTCGCCCCTCAAAGTGTGGACCGAAGCCCAGGCCCAACAGCTGCAAGGGCTGCTGAGCGAGCGCGGACACCAGGTGACGGTGCGCTACGCCATGCGCTATGGCAACCCGTCCATCCCCGTCGTGCTCGACGATCTGCGGGCCCAGGGCATCACCCGCGTACTGGTCGTGCCCGCCTACCCGCAGTACAGCGCCACCACCACCGCCAGCGTGTTCGACGCGGTGGCCCACTGGGGCCTGAAAACGCGCCACCTGCCGGAACTGCGTTTCGTCAACCGCTACCACGACGACCCCGGCTACATCGACGCCCTGGCCCAGCGCGTGCAGCACCACTGGCTGCACCACGAACGCGGTGAACACCTGGTGATGAGCTTCCACGGCCTGCCTGAGCGCAACCTGCACCTGGGTGACCCCTACCACTGCGAATGCCACAAAACCGGTCGTCTGCTGGCTGAAAAGCTGGGCATCGGCCAGGACCGCTACACCGTCACGTTCCAGTCACGCTTTGGGAAGGCCCAATGGCTGCAGCCCTACACCGAACCGACACTGATCGCCATGGCGCAGAAGGGCGTGAAAAGTGTGGACGTGGTCTGCCCAGGCTTCACCAGCGACTGCATCGAGACACTGGAAGAAATGGACCAGGAAGCACGCGAAGCCTTCCTGCACGCCGGCGGAGAGACGTTCGAATACATCGAGTGCCTGAACGACAGCCCGGACTGGCTGCGCGCCCTCACCCACCTGGCCGAGCAGCACCTGTCCGGCTGGCCCACACAGAAAGCCGATGATCCGATGGCCCTGCAAGCCAGCCGCGAGCGCGCGCTGACTTTGGGCGCCCGGCGCTGAACGCGGCCGGCGGCGGCTGCCGGCCTGCAGCCACGGGTGGGCGAGAATAGCCGCGTGGCGATCCCCCAATCCTTCATCCAGGAGTTGCTGGCCCGCGTCGACGTGGTCGACGTGGTGGGTCGCTATGTGCAGCTGAAAAAGGGGGGCGCCAATTTCATGGGCCTGTGCCCGTTCCACGGCGAAAAATCGCCGTCGTTCAGCGTCAGCCCGGCCAAACAGTTCTACCACTGCTTCGGCTGTGGGGCCAATGGCAACGCCATCGGCTTCCTGATGGAACACGCCGGCATGAATTTCGTGGAAGCAGTCAAGGACCTGGCGGCCCAGGTGGGTCTGCAGGTGCCGGAGGACGACGTCTCGCCGCAGGAACGTGAACGTGCAGCCCAGCAGCGCCAGAAGCAGGCCACGCTGACCGACGTGCTGGAAAAAGCCGCCAAGGCCTACCAGAAAGACCTCAAGGCCTCGCCGCGCGCGGTGGACTACCTCAAGCGCCGCGGCCTGACCGGTCAGATCGCCAAGGCTTTCGGTCTGGGCTACGCGCCCGAAGGCTGGCGTCACCTGGCCGGCGTTTTCCCGGACTACAGCGAGCCGCTGCTGGTCGAATCGGGCCTGGTGATCGAACACGAGGACGAAAAGGGTCAGGACGGTGAGGCCAGGCGTTACGACCGCTTCCGCGACCGCATCATGTTTCCGATCCGCAACGTCAAGGGCGAGTGCATCGGCTTCGGCGGCCGGGTGCTCGACAAGGGCGAACCCAAGTACCTGAACTCGCCCGAAACGCCAGTCTTCAGCAAGGGCCGCGAGCTCTACGGCCTGTTCGAGGCGCGCACCGCCATCCGCCAGCACGGCTACGCGCTGGTGACCGAGGGCTACATGGACGTGGTCGCGCTGGCCCAGCTGGGTTTTGCCAACGCGGTGGCCACGCTGGGCACGGCCTGCACCCCGGACCATGTGCACAAGCTGTTTCGCTTCACCGACGCCGTGGTGTTCAGCTTTGACGGTGACGCCGCCGGCCGCCGCGCTGCGCGCAAGGCGCTGGACGCTGCCCTGCCGCTGGCCACCGACACCCGCAGCGTCAAATTCCTGTTTCTGCCGCCTGAGCACGACCCGGACAGCTACATCCGCGCACACGGCGCGCAGGCCTTTGCCGCGTTCGTGCAGCAGGCCTTGCCACTGTCGCGGTTCCTGGTCGAGGCAGCCAGCGCCGACTGCGACCTGGCGACGGCCGAAGGCCGGGCACGCCTGGCCGGTCAGGCGCACCCCCTCTGGAACGCGTTGCCCGACGGCGCGCTCAAGCGCCAGCTGCTGGGGGAACTGGCACAGAACATCGGCATCGGCAGCGCCGATCTGCAAGACCTCTGGCAGCGCGAGGACCGCCTGCGTCGACCGCGCGAGGGGCGTCCGTCGGCCGGACCGCAGCACGGCACAACCCCCGCTCAGGCCGCGGCCGCCCCCATGGTCACGCCCAGCAGCCGGATGCCAGCGGAGGGTCATCACGGCAACACCTCAGCCGCCCCGGCCGGTCACTCGGCCTGGTCAGGCGCAGCGCGTGGCGGCTGGCGCAGGATGCCACCCCCGCCCCCCCGCATGCTGGGCCACCAGACGGCCAGCCGCAGCCGCGAAGACCGGTCGGTGGGCTTGCTGCTGGCCAACGCGAGCGCCTGGGACAGTCTGTCCGCCGACGATCACGCCCTCCTGGCCCACTTGCCGCCACCGCACGGCCCGGTGTTCGCCTGGTTCGAGGCCCTGCTGCACGAGCACGGCCCGCTGCCCTGGGCTGCGCTGCGGGAGGCCCTGCGTGGCCAGCCGTTCGAGGCCTACGTCTGCGCCGAAGTGGCACAGGCCACGGTCGCGGCAGACGCCGAGGCCGAGCGGCAGGAACTGGCGGGCGTGATGGACCTGCTGCGCCGCGACGGACTGATGCGCCAGAGCCAGGCGCTGACCGAACAAGCCCTGACCGACCCGGTCGCGCGCCTGCGCCTGCGCGAGATCAACGAACGCATCAAGGCACTGAAACCGGGTCAGCCGGTATAATCAGCCGCTTTGCACCGCAAGCGCGACAGCAGCACCTCCGGCCCGGCCAAGCCCCTGCACAAGGGCCATGGACAACGCGATCCCGGCCACCTCGGCAACCCATGCATGGCATGGGTCCCGAAGCGAATCCGCAAGGACTGCACACCAAATGTTCGCCCCCCAGCTTGCAAGCCCGCCCTCTGCCGGCAGAAGGTGGGCATCGTGTTTGTCAAAAACCCCCCGGATTCACCCCCTTTCGGTGCCTTCCTGGCGTTTTTGTGTGTCCGAGCCGGTTCCCATTTCTGCGTTTTTTGAGGTCCCATATGCCCGCGAAGAAAGCCAGTACACCCGCGTCCGGCGCCCAAGCCGCCAGCAAGGCCACCGCCAAGGCGGCTGCCCCCGAACCCAAGAAGAAGAAAGCCCCTGCTGCCGTGACCGAGAAAGCCCCTGCCAAGGCCGCCGCCAAGGCGTCGAAGACCGCCAAAACCAAGGCTGACGTACTCGAAGCCGTTGAAGCTGCCGAGCCGGCCAAGAAGAAAACCAGCCGCCCCGCCAAAGCCCCTGCCGACAAGCCGGCAGCCAAGCGTGGCCGCAAGCCCAAGGCAGACAGCAAGGTCGATGCCGACCTCGACGACGCCGACCTGAGTGACATCGAAGCCGACCTGGCCGAAGAGTTGCCCGAGGAAACGGGCAGCGAGGCGGCTCCGGCTGAAAAAGCCAAGCCGCTGCGCATGAAGATCAGCAAGGCCAAGGAGCGCGCGCTGATGAAGGAGTTCGGCCTGGACGACACCGTCCTGTCCGAAGAAGAAGCCAAGCTGCGCCGCGAGCGCCTGAAAACCCTGATCAAGCTGGGCAAGACGCGCGGCTACCTCACGCACAGCGAAATCAACGACCATCTGCCCGACAAGCTGGTGGAGGCCGAAACGCTGGAAGTGGTGGTCTCGCTGCTCAACGACATGGGCGTGGCGGTCTACGAGCAGACCCCCGACGCTGAAACCCTGCTGCTCTCCAGCGCCGGCCCCACTGCCGCCACCGAAGAGGAAGCCGAGGAAGAGGCTGAGGCCGCGCTGTCCACGGTGGACAGCGAGTTCGGCCGCACCACCGACCCGGTGCGCATGTACATGCGCGAGATGGGCACGGTCGAGCTGCTCACCCGTGAAGGCGAAATCGAAATCGCCAAACGCATCGAGGGCGGCCTCAACGACATGATGGCGGCCATCAGCGAAAGCCCCGCCACCATCGCCGAGATCCTGGCCATGGCCGAGGAGATTCGTGAAGGCAAGGTCGTGATCTCCACCGTGGTGGACGGTTTTGCCGACGCCGACCAGGCCGACGATTACGTGGCCGAGGAAGATTTCGACGACTACGACGAAGCTGACGACGACGATGGCAAGGGTGGCTCCAAGGCACTCACGCGCAAGCTTGAAGAACTCAAGCGCGAGGCGCTGGACCGCTTCGACACGATCCGCCAGCAGTTCGAGAAACTGCACAAGGTCTACGACAAGGAAGGCTACGGCAGCGCCAGCTACCTCAAGACGCAGCGCAACATCACCGAAACGCTGATGACCATCCGCTTCACCGCCAAGGCCATCGAGAAGCTGTGCAATACCCTGCGCGGACAGGTCGAAGAGGTGCGCAAGAAAGAGCGCGAGTTGCGGCGCATCATCGTGGACAAATGCGGCATGCCGCAGGAGAAGTTCATCGCGGAGTTCCCGGCCAACCTGCTGAACCTCAAGTGGGTGGAGAAGCAGGCTTCTGCCGGCAAGCCCTGGAGCACGGTGATGGAACGCAACATCCCGCCGCTCCAGGAGTTGCAACAGGGACTGACCACCATCCAGAACAGCGTGGTCGTGCCGCTGGCGCACCTGAAGGACATCCACAAGCGGATGAACCAGGGCGAGTCCACCTCGCGTGACGCCAAGAAAGAGATGATCGAGGCCAACCTGCGCCTGGTGATCTCGATCGCCAAGAAGTACACCAACCGTGGGCTGCAATTCCTCGACCTGATCCAGGAAGGCAACATCGGCCTGATGAAGGCGGTGGACAAGTTCGAATACCGCCGTGGCTACAAGTTCTCGACCTACGCGACGTGGTGGATCCGTCAGGCCATCACGCGCTCGATCGCTGACCAGGCGCGCACCATCCGTATTCCGGTGCACATGATCGAGACGATCAACAAGATGAACCGCATC
>JBJTNV010000061.1:0-21929 GCA_046074205.1 Hydrogenophaga sp. | reverse complement strand
CTTGAAGCCCAGCCGCGTCATGGTCTCGCGCAGGGTTTCGTTGTCGCCCTTGAGCAGCAGCCCCTCGCGCCAGACCGTGGCGGCCTCGCCCCGGCGGCCCAGGCTCCAGAGCACCTCGCCGAGGTGGGCGGCGATCTCGGCGTCGGGCCGCTGTGCGTAGGCGGCCTGCAAAATCGCCAGGGCGCGTGCCTTGTTGCCCAAGCGGAACTCCACCCACCCCAGGCTGTCCTGGATGTAGGCGTCTCGGGGTGCCAGGGCCACGGCTTTTTCGATCAGCGCCTTCGCTTCCCCCAGCCGAATGCCCCGGTCCGCCAGCGAATAGCCCAGGGCGTTGTGGGCATGGTGGTCGTCCGGCTGGCGGGCGATGATCTGGCGCAGCAGGCGCTCCATCTCGTCCAGCCGTCCCATTTTTTCGGCCATCATGGCCTGGTCGTACTGCAGGTCCCGGTCCTCGGGGTAGCGTGACACGGCTTCGGCGTACACCTCATAGGCCTGCGCCCAGGCCTTGAGCTCGCGCAGTAGCTGGGCTTCGACCACCAGCTTGAGCCTGGCATCCTCCGGGCGGCGCTCGGGCTGATTGCGCAGCAGGGCGCGGGCTTCGGGCAGCCGGCCCTGTTTGGCCAGCAGGGATGCACGACGCACCTGCGCCGCCAGGATGTCGTCGGCGTTTTCAATGCGGTCCAGCCAGGCATTGGCAGCGACAAAATCTTTCTGTTTTTCCGCTGTCTGGGCCATGAGCAGATAGGCCTGGGTGAGGCTTCGCAACAGGCGCTCCTGGCCGGACTGGCGCGCCAGTTCCATGAAGGTTTGCAGCGATCGCGTGGCTTCAGGCAGCGCGCCGTCCTGCACTTGCAGCGTGGCCAGCAGCAGCCAGGGCTCGGCGGAGGCGGGCTGTTGCGCGGTGATCTGTTCGAGTTGTTGACGGGCTTCTGCGTTGCGTTGCAGGTCCAGCAGGGTGCGGGCGTAGGCCAGACCGACTTCGGGCGTGCCTTCGGGGGCCAGTGGGCGGGCCTGCAGGTGTCGGCGCACCAGGGTTTCTGCCTCGGTCTGGCCCAGCTCCATGAGCTCCAGCGCCAACAGCGCCGGATAGGGTGAAGCCGGCTCTGCCGCATGGCCGGCGCGGGCCGATGACAGCGCCTGCGCCTGCAGGTTGCTGACCAGTTCCATGCGGCCGACAGCGGTCCAGGCGGCGGCAGCGGTCTCGCGCTGACGCAGCGCCTGCGACAGGCCTTCGCGCAAAACCTTCAGCGCCATCTCCTTGTCGGCGATCCGGGCGTACGACTGGGGCAGGATGGCGATGATGTCGTTGCGTTCGGCAGCGTTGCTGCGTTCGAGCAGGTTGCGCAGCACGGGTGCGGTTTCGTTGGCACGGTTGAGACTCAGCAGGATCTGCAGCACGAACCGCTGGGGATCGGCGGCATCGGGCATGGCTTCGGCCCATGCGCGCGCAGCACCCAGGGCGGCTTCTCCCGAACGCGCGAGCAGGGCCACCTCGACCGCGCGGCGGTAGAGCTGGGGGTCTTTTTGTTTGCGGGCAGCGTCCAAGATCAGCGAGTACCCCGCGCCCGATTCACCGGCGCGCACGTTCATTTCGCCCAGCAACAGCTGATAGAAGAGGGGTGCGTTCAAGGCGGAGTTGGCGACCGTGACCGGGCGCCCGGGTTCTGCCTCGCTCGGAGGTGAGGTGGATGGCTGTGCGGCGCAGGCGGCTGTCACCGCCGTCAGCGTCGTGAACAACGTGAGAGCCCGGCGGTACCGCTGGAGGCGACGCGGCAGGGCCGGGATGACCGGTCGAAGCGGAAATTGCATCGGGTCATGATAATGGAAGGGTTTGGGCATGACGCTTGGGATTGCCCGGCCGCTGTCGCGTTCCGCACTGCCCCGAAAAAGACGTTTCCCTCATGCCCGAGCTTCCCGAAGTCGAAGTCACCCGCCGCAGTTTTGCCGAACGTATTGCGGGTTCGCAGGTGCTGGGCGTCTGGATCGGCAAACCGTTGCGATGGCCGCTGGGTTGCCCGGCGACAAGCCTGGTCGGGCGCTGGGTGACGGCGGTGACGCGACGCGGCAAATACCTCATCGTCCACCTTGATCAGGGAGTGCTGCTGATCCATCTGGGCATGTCGGGCAGCCTGCAGTTCGGTCCGACGCTGCCGGTGCGGGGCAGGCACGATCATGTCGAGCTGCAAACCACGCAGGGCGTTTTGCGGTTGCACGATCCCCGACGCTTTGGCGCCGTGGTGTACGCCCCTTCCCTGGACGATGCGCAGGCCCGCAAGCTGCTGGATCGTCTGGGCGTGGAGCCGCTGGAGAGCGGCTTCGATGCCCATGCCTTTCACGCAGCGCTGGCCCGGCGGCGGTCGGCCATCAAGCCTGTGCTCTTGGCCGGCGACATCGTGGTCGGCGTGGGCAATATCTACGCGTCTGAGGCGCTGTTTCTGGCGGGTATCCGTCCCACTGTCCGGGCTGACCGGATCAGCCGACCGCGCGCAGCCCGTCTGCGCGCGGCCATCATTGACGTGCTGCAGAAAGCGCTGGCGCTGGGCGGCAGCACACTGCGCGACTTTTCCAGCGCGCAAGGCGAGAGCGGCCACTTCCAGCTGGATGCCATGGTGTATGGCCGGCAAGGGCAGGCGTGCCGCGTGTGTGGCTCCACCATCCGGCTCATGCGGCAGGCCCAGCGGTCCACCTTCTACTGTCCGACCTGCCAGACATCCTGAGCGGCGGTATCCGCACCCGAAAGCAGATGAACCCTCCCACTGATGATGCGCCGCCGCCCGACGGTTTTGCCCGCCAGCTGATCGCCTGGCAGCGGCGGTTCGGGCGGCACGGTCTGCCCTGGCAGGGTACCCGTGATCCTTACCGTGTCTGGCTCTCCGAGGTGATGTTGCAACAGACGCAGGTCAGCACGGTCCTGTCTTACTACCCGCGTTTTCTCCAGCGCTTTCCGGACGTACATGCGCTGGCACAGGCGCACGAGGACGAGGTGATGGCCTTGTGGAGCGGTCTGGGCTACTACAGCCGCGCCCGCAACCTGCACCGTTGCGCGCGGACCGTTGTCGCCGAACACGGGGGGACCTTTCCCTTCACCGCCGCGGGTCTTGAAACCCTGCCGGGCATCGGAGCCTCGACGGCTGCAGCCATCGCCGCTTTTTGTCATGGGGAGCGAGTTTCCATCCTGGACGGCAATGTACGGCGGGTGCTCACCCGTGTGCTGGCCTTCGAAGGTGACCTGGCCCAGCCGGTTCAGCAGCGGGCCTTGTGGACGCGCGCGCAGGCCTTGCTGCCTCCAACCCCCGAGGGTGACGACATGGCGGCGTACACGCAGGGACTGATGGATCTGGGGGCCACCGTGTGCACACGCAGCCGGCCGCGCTGTGCCGAGTGTCCGATGCAGACCATTTGCCGGGCGGCTGCGCGCGGCACGCCATGCGATTTTCCGGTCAAGACCCGCACACTGCTGCGGAGGCACGAAACCTGGGTCCTGCTCATCTGCCGCGCGCAGCGGGACGCGCAAGCCCATGTGTGGTTGCAGCGCCGTCCTTCACGGGGCATCTGGGCTGGTCTGTATTGCACACCGGTACATGCCGACGAGGCCCAGGCGCTGGCGAGTTTGCCGACCCATGTATGGCGTTCGCCACCGCATTCGCTGGCAGCGTTCTCACACCCTCTCACCCACCGGGAACTGCGATTGCAACCCGTACTGGTCGAGGTCGATGGTGCGTGGACACCGGGTGACGGTCACTGGGTGGCTCTGTCGAGGCTTGGGGACATCGGCTTGCCGGCCCCGTTGCGCACCCTGCTGGATCGTTTGCCGGACTGAAAGCCGGCAGCGCCGCGTCAGGTGTGCTGCGTGCCGGTGGTCGCTGCAGGGCTTGGCCAGGCGGGCATTTCCCGGTGACGCACCCGTGTGGCCCATTCACCGGCAAACGCCGCGCCCAGGCGCTCGGCCAGGTAGACCGAACGGTGCTGACCTCCGGTGCAACCCATGGCCACGGTGACATAACTGCGGTGGTCGTCGTGCATGCGGGGCAACCAGTGCCGCAGAAAGTCGACGATTTGCCGCTCCATGCGCTGCACATCGGCTTGTTCGCTCAGGTAGGCGGCGACCGGTGCATCACGCCCGGTGAGCGGTTTGAGCGCCGGGTCGTAGTGCGGGTTCGGGAGCATGCGGACATCGAACACATAGTCCGCGTCCATCGGAATGCCGCGTTTGAAAGCAAAAGACTCGAACACCAGGGTCAGCGGTGCGTGCGCAGTCGCCAGCAAGCCTTTGATTTCCGTACGCAGAGCGGCTGGTCGCATCAGACTGGTGTCCAGTACCAGAGCATGTTCCCGCAGTTCGCTCAGCAACTCCCGTTCCTGCTCGATGGCGTCGGTGAGCGCCCGGTACTGGTCGTCGTCGGCGCGCTGCAGGGACAGGGGGTGACGGCGTCGTGTTTCCGAAAAACGCCGCACCAGGGTGTCCGTGGTCGCATCCAGGAACACGGTTCGCAGGTGTATTCCGTGCTCCGGCCCGTCACGCAACTGGTGCATGCGCTGGGGGAGTCCGGGCAATGAAGCGGCACTGCGCACATCAATGGCAATGGCCACCTTGTGCTCTCCGTGGCTGCGCTCCAGGGCAATGAAGGGCTGCAGCAACTCGGGCGGCAGGTTGTCCACGCAGTAGTAGCCCACATCTTCCAGTGCGGTCAGCGCAATGGATTTGCCCGAGCCGGACATGCCCGTGATGAGCAGCAATTCCATGACGGGCGGATGGGGGGCGGGCGTGGTCGCAGACGACATGTTCAGGCCCTGAGCAATTCCCGTGCGTGCGCCAGCGAAACCTCGGACTGTTCGCTGCCCCCCAGCATGCGAGCGAGTTCATGCACCCGCTCCTCCTGGGTGATCGGTGTGACCGTGCTCACCGTCTGTTCGCCCTCGCGCTGTTTGCTCACCAGCAGGTGGTGGTCTGCGCAGGCCGCCACCTGAGGCAGGTGCGTGACCGCCAGCACCTGCCGGTCTCGCCCGAGCTGTCGCATGAGCTGGCCCACGGTGTGTGCGACGCGGCCGCCGATACCCGAGTCCACCTCGTCAAAAATCAGCGTTGGTGCCTGCCCCAGACGGCTGGTCACCACCGAAATCGCCAGTGCGATGCGCGAGAGTTCGCCGCCTGAGGCGACTTTGCCGACCGGGCGCGGCGTGACGCCCGCATGCCCGGCCACCAGAAACTCCACCTGCTCTGCGCCGTGCGCCTGCGGTTCGTCCAGGGGGGTCAGGGCAACCTCGAACAGACCACCCTGCAGCCCGAGGGTCTGCATGATGTCGGTGACCGCCCTGGACAGCTGTGGTGCCGCTGTGCGGCGGTGCTGGCTCAGGGCTGCACAAGCGGCATTCAGTGACTGCCTGGCCTCACGCTCGGCCTGTTGCAGGGCGTCCAGGTCCAGCGCCCGGTCCAGTTGGGCCAGTTCAGTCTTCCATTGGGTGTGCAGCGCCGCAAGCGCTTCGGGCGGCCGCCGGTAGCGACGGGCCAGTGACAACCAAAGCCCCAGTCGCTGGTCGAGTTCCGCCAGACCGCCAGGGTCGAGATCGGTGTGACGTGCGTACTGCTGCAGGCTGTGCGCAGCGTCCTGTACCTGGGCCAGCGCCGCCTCCAGTGCCTCCAGCGGCGCTGCAAAGGCCGGCTCGATACTGGCCTGTGCCTGCAGTGCGCCCATGGCGCGGTGGATCAGTGCGGCAGCCGACGGTTCGTCCTCATCCAGCGCCGATGCGCTGGCTTGGGCGGCATCGAGCAAGGCTTGTGCATGCGCCAGCCGACTGTGTCGGGCATTGAGGTCTTCCCATTCCCCTTCGGCGGGTGCGAGCTTGTCCAGTTCACTGATCTGCCAGGCCAGTCGCTCGCTGTCGTGTTGCAGCGTGCCCTGCAAGGTGCGCGCTTCGTCCAGTGCCTGCCGGCTCTGGCGCCAGTGAGTCCAGGCATGTGTCACCGTGCTGGCGTCAATCTGACCAAAGCCATCCAGCAGTGTGCGCACGGCGTCGGCGCGTGTCAGGCTCTGCCAGGCGTGTTGGCCATGAATGTCGACCAGATCGGCTGCCAGTGCCTTGAGTTGGGTCAGCGTGGCTGCGCTGCCGTTGATCCAGGCTCTGCTGCGACCGTCCCTGTCGACCGTTCGGCGCAGCAGCAGGGTGTCATCGGTGCCGAAACCGTGCTCATCGAGCCAGGCGTTGACGGCGGCCGGAGTATCGAACTCTGCGGCAATTTCGCAGCGTGAGGCGCCTTCGCGGACCACCCCGCTGTCGGCACGTGCACCCAGGGCCAGCTGCAGCGCGTCAATCAGGATCGATTTGCCCGCGCCGGTCTCACCGGTGAGGACACCGAAGCCGGCCGCCAGTTCAAGGTCCAGCGAAGGGACGATGACGAAGTCGCGCAGGAGAATGCGGCGAAGGCTCATGGGCTTGGGGTTTGAAGCGGCTGAACAGAGGTGAGCGCGTATTTTGAACGCGATTCAGGCACCCTCGTTCCAGTGCAGCTTCTTGCGCAAGGTATCAAAGTAGCTCCAGCCCACCGGGTGCAGCAGCCGCAGGTGGTGTTCCGAACGGCGCACCACGATACGGTCGCCGTGCAACAGACTGGTGAGCGACTGCATGTCGAAATTGGCGCTGGCATCCTTGCCGGAGACGATCTCCAATGCAATCTCGCTGTCGGACGGCAGGACGATGGGCCGGTTGGACAGCGTGTGGGGTGCGATGGGTGCCATCACCCAGCCGCCGATGGCCGGGTGCAGGAGCGGGCCGCCCGCCGACAGGGCGTAGGCGGTCGATCCGGTGGATGTGGCGATGATCAGGCCGTCGGCGCGCTGGTTGGCCACAAAGTGACCATCGACCTCCACCCGCAGTTCAATCATGCTGGCCACGCCACCACGGTTGACCACCACGTCGTTGAGTGCTGTGGCTTCGAACACGCACCGGCCATCCCGCCAGACGCTGGCGGCCATCAGTGCCCGGCAGTCCTCCTCAAAGGCGCCATACAGGATGGGCCCGAGCTTGTCGCGAAAGCTGTTCAGTGGAATATCGGTGATGAAGCCCAGACGGCCCTGGTTGATGCCCACCAGCGGCACACCGTGTCGAGCCAGCTGCCGGCCAATGCCCAGCATGGTCCCGTCGCCGCCCACCACCAGGGCCAGCTGGCAATGTGCTGCGATGGCCGAAACATCCAGTGCAGGGTACTGCGTCAGCCCGGTGTTCAGTGCGGTGTCCCGCTCCAGCGACACATCGCAACCCTGGTCGTGCAGGAAATGGGCGATCTCGTCGACCGCCTTGCGTGAGCCCGGTGCCTGGTATTTGCCCACGATGACCACATGCGCAAACTGCAGTTCCGTTGACACGGAGGATGTGACGGCTTGCGCAGCGGTAGGGGGCATCATGGGCAAATTACAGCACACGCCTTGCTGCGATACGCCCCGGCAAACCCTTGAAGGCCGCCGGCGGTCCGCGGTGCCGGCATCCGTAAAATGAACAGCATCATGGATGACCGCGCCAAGCTTCTGCTCAAGTCTCTGGTCGAGCTGTACATCGCTGACGGACAACCGGTGGGCTCGCGCACGCTGGCCAAGGCGGCCGGTCTCGACCTGTCACCGGCGACCATCCGCAACGTGATGAGCGATCTTGAGGACATGGGCCTGATCGTCAGTCCCCACACGTCGGCCGGGCGCATTCCCACTGCGCGCGGGTACCGTCTGTTCGTGGACACCATGCTCACCGTGCGACGAGACGGGTTGGCCACTGTGCCCGAGATGGCAGCGGCGTCACCTATTGAAGCCGGCCAGCAGCCCCAGCGGGTGATCAATCACGCTGCCCAGTTGCTGTCGAACCTTTCCCAGTTCGTGGGCGTGGTCATGGCGCCGCGGCGCTCCTCGGTGTTCCGGCACATTGAATTCCTCAGCCTCTCCGAACGGCGGGTGCTGGTGATCCTGGTCTCGCCCGACGGCGATGTGCAAAACCGCATCATCCAGACACAGGCGCAGTTCACGCAGTCGCAATTGCTCGAAGCGGCCAACTTCCTCAACGCACACTACGCCGGACTGACCATGGAGGCGGTGCGTGCGCGCCTGAAAAACGAACTGGAGAGTCTGCGGGGCGAAATCGCGATGCTGATGCAGTCGGCGGTGGACATCGTGTCCGACCCTCAGCCGCCGCAGGAAGACGTGGTGGTCTCCGGTGAACGCAATCTGCTGTCGGTGAGTGAGTTTTCCTCTGACATGGGCCACCTGCGCCAGCTGTTTGACTTGTTCGAACAAAAAACCCAGCTGGTACGCCTGCTGGACGTTTCCAGCCAGGCCGACGGCGTACGCATCTACATCGGTGGTGAAAGCCAGGTGGTGCCCTTTGAAGACCTGTCGGTCGTCACCGCGCCCTATGAAGTTGACGGTCAGGTCGTGGGCACACTGGGCGTGATCGGCCCGCAGCGCATGCCCTACGAGCGCATGATCCAGATCGTGGACGTCACGGCCAAGCTGGTCAGCAATGCGCTGAGTCACGGCAAGTGAGCCGCTGGCACCCCTACAATCGCGCCTCGCACGGGCCGTTAGCTCAGTTGGTCAGAGCAGAGGACTCATAATCCTTTGGTCGTTGGTTCAAGCCCAACACGGCCTACCAAAAAACCGTGTTAGAATATTGGTCTTGGGCGGCTGTAGCTCAGCTGGATAGAGTACTTGGCTACGAACCAAGGGGTCGTGGGTTCGATTCCTGCCAGCCGCACCACTATATAAAAGCCTGCAGTTTCGCACTGCAGGCTTTTTTCTTGGTGTTGTCACTTGTGCCGTCGTCATGAGCAAGGCTTTCACCCGCGAATCCGATCCGGACGATGATGATCCGCCGGCACTCGCCCCGCCATCAGGCGGAAAGAATTACATCACCCGCGCAGGTTATGAACGCTTGCGTGCAGAGCTGTTCGGCCTGATGGACGAAGAGCGGCCGCGGATCGTGGACACCGTGCACTGGGCCGCAAGCAACGGTGACCGGTCGGAAAACGGGGACTACCTGTACGGCAAAAAGCGCCTGCGCGAAATTGACCGCCGCATCCGTTTCCTGACCCAACGCCTGGAGATCGCCGAAGTGGTGGACCCGTCGCTTCACCACGGCGGGGATCAGGTGTTCTTCGGCGCAACGGTCACCTACGCCGATAACGACGGCGAGGCGATCACCGTGACGATTCTGGGCGTCGACGAGGCTGACAGCACACGCGGTCAGATCAGCTGGATTTCACCCGTGGCGCGCGCGTTGCTCAAGTCCAGGGTCGGTGACGTGGTCCGCCTGCCACTGCCCGGATCGGTTCAGATGCTGGAGGTGCTGGGCGTGCAATACCCGATGCCAGGCGCTGATGGTTGATCACTGGCCGTGGTGTGGGCGCGCTGACTTGTGGCGCTGAGCCTTGATCACGGACGCTGTGCGCCGCAGGCTGCGCAGCACCTCAGCCAGGTGCTGGCGGTCCCGAACCGCCACGGTGAAGCGGATGTCTGTGGCTGTCTGAGCGGGTTCGTCACCCATGTCCACATGGGTGATGTCGGCCTCGGCCTGTGCAATCGCCGACGCCACGCGCGCGAGCACGCCTTTGCCGTTGGACACCGTGACCACCACGGTGCTGTCGAACGACCGCACTGGCTCGTCGGCCCACTCCACGGGCAGGAAACGTTCGCTGTCGCGGGCCAGCAGCCGTTTGCCGCCCGGACAGTCTTCCGTGTGCACGACCAGTCCCTCGCCGCGGCCCAGGTAGCCCACGATGCGGTCACCCGGAATGGGGTGACAGCATGACGCGTACTGCACGGACGCTCCTTCGCTGCCGTCCAGACTGACCACCCCCTGGGTCACCGACTCACGTTCTCCGGCTGCATACCGCTCCGTGCTGATGAGCAGTGTGTCAGGCTTGCGTCCGGTTTCGGCGATCAGCACTGCCAGCTTCTTGCCGACCATGCTGGCGATACGCCGGCCCATGCCGATGTCGGCCAGCAACTCGCCGATGGCACGATTGCCGGTGAAGCGCAACAATTTTTCCCAAATGAGCTTTTCGGCGCCTTCGTCCGGCGGCAACAGGGCGAAGCCCTCGGAGCGCAGCGCCTGACCGAGCATGCGCTCGCCAAGTTCGAGCGACTTCTCGTGCGCTGCTGTCTTGAGGTGGTGGCGTATCTTCGAGCGCGCCCGCCCGGTTTTGACGAAGGACAGCCAGGCCGGGTTCGGTTCGGCCTTGTCGTCGGTGATTACTTCGACCACGTCGCCGTTGTTCAGCTCGGTCCGCAACGGGTGCTGCTCACCATTGATGCGAGCGCCCACGGCCCGGCTGCCGACCCCGCTGTGGATGGCGTAGGCAAAGTCCACAACCGTGGCGCCACGCGGTAGCGACAGGATCTTGCTCTTGGGGGTGAACACGTACACCGCATCCGGGAAGAGATCGATCTTGATGTGGTCCCAGAACTCACTGGCATCGTGGGTTTCCTGCTGGATGTCCAGCAGCGACTGCAGCCACTGCGTGCCCAGGCGCTGGGAGGTGTCACTGCCAGGTTCGTTGGCTTTGTACAGCCAGTGGGCCGCGACGCCGGACTCGGCCACCACATCCATCGCATGGGTGCGCAGCTGGAACTCGATGTTGGTGCCAAAAGGACCGATCAGTGTGGTGTGCAAGGACTGGTAACCGTTGACCTTGGGAATGGCCACGTAGTCGCGGAACTTGCCTGGCAGAGGCTTGTAGAGTTGGTGCAGGACGCCCAGACCGGTGTAACAGTCGGTCAGGGCCGGCACGATGATGCGAAAACCGTAGATGTCGGTGACCTGCGAGAACGACAGGTGTTTGTTGTCCATCTTCCGGTAGACCGAGTACAGCGTCTTTTCCCGGCCCATGATGCGAACGCTCATGCCTTGCCGGGCAAATGCCGTTTCCAGCTCGCCCTGGACCCGGGCGATCAGGTCCTTGCGGCGGCTGCGTGACTTGTTCAGCGCCTTGGCCAGCACGCCGTATCGCCAGGGATGCAGGAAGCGGAACGACAGGTCCTGGAGTTCGCGGTAGGTGAAGTTCAGCCCCAGGCGGTGGGCAATCGGGGCGTAGATTTCCAGGGTTTCGCTGCTGATGCGCTTCCACTTGCTGCGCGGCATGTCGCCCATCGTGCGCATGTTGTGCGTGCGGTCGGCCAGCTTGATGAGGATCACCCGAACATCCTTGGCCATGGCCAGCAGCATCTTGCGGAAGCTCTCGGCCTGGTTCTGTTCGCGGGTGTCGAACTCGAGCTTCTCCAGCTTGGTCAGGCCGTCGACCAATTCGGCGACCGGGGCGCCGAAGCGCTCGACCAGATCGGCCTTGCTGATGCCGCAGTCCTCGATCACGTCGTGCATGAGCGCTGCCATCAGCGCCTGCGCGTCGAGTTTCCATTCTGCGCATTGGGCCGCGACGGCGATGGGGTGGGTGATGTAGGGGTCGCCGTTCTTGCGCATCTGCCCCAGGTGCGCTTCGTCAGCCAGCCGGTAGGCCTGACGGATCTGTTCGATATCGCCGCCGGGCAGGTAATCCAGGCGGCTGAGCAAGGCCGCGAAACTGGCAGCTGCCGCACTGGCCGAGGCCGGCGCAGACGCCGTCTGGTTCGAACGGGGGACAGATGCCGCAGCGATGTTCATGGCGCTACTGTATCGCGAGACGTTGCAAACCGCCGGCGGGCGTTGCTATGGTCGTGATGGCGAAAAAAAACACCGCAGGGGCGGTGTTTCGGTCGGCGGGCTGGTAGCGGCGTCAGACCGGGACTTTCTTGAGCATTTCCAGGCCCACTTTGCCGTCGGCGATTTCGCGCAGGGCGGTCACGCCCGGCTTGTTCTTGCTCTCGATCTTGGGCGCATGACCCTGACTGAGCATGCGGGCACGATATGTGGCGGCCAGCACCAGCTGGAAGCGGTTGGGGATCTTCTCCAGGCAGTCTTCGACGGTGATGCGTGCCATGTCGGGCTCTCGGTGAATCAGTGAATGTGAAGGGCGCTGAAGGTGTCGGCGCGGGCGATGCGCTGTGCGACGTAGCGCAGTCGCTGGGCATGAACGATGGCCTTGAGGTCAAACAGGGCACGTTCAAACAACTCGTTGATTATAACGAAGTCGAATGCCTCGGCATGCTCCATCTCCTGGGCTGCGTTTTGCAGACGCAGTTCAATCGTTTCAGCGCTGTCTTCATTGCGGCGCTCCAGACGTGACCGCAGTTCCTCCCAGCTGGGGGGCAGGATGAAGACCAGCACGGCATTGGGAAAAATGCGTTTGACCTGGATGGCGCCCTGGAAGTCGATTTCCAGCACCACGTCCGAGCCCTGGGCCATCCGTTGTTCGATGGCCGCCTTTGAGGTCCCGTAGCGGTTGCCATGCACATGCGCCCATTCCAGAAACGCGTCCTGCGCCACCATCTGGTCAAAGGTTTCCTGGCTCACGAAGTAGTACTCGCGGCCATGAACTTCCTGGCCGCGCGGTGCGCGGGTGGTGTGCGAGACCGACGGCGCGACACGCTTGTCCAACTCCATCAGCGCCTTGACCAGGCTGGACTTGCCGGCCCCGCTGGGGGCGGCGACGACGAACAGGTTGCCGGGATATTCCATGACTGCTTTCTACGATACGGGGGGATACCGACGGACGACCCCGGTGCAAGAAGCATGCACATGGCAGGTCGGGACACGCCCCCCGCCGGGCCGCGGAGAACGGCGTTTATTCAATGTTCTGCACCTGCTCGCGCATTTGTTCGATCAGCACTTTCATGTCGACCGAGATGCGCGTGAGTTCGAGGCTGGTCGATTTGGATCCCAGGGTGTTGGCCTCGCGGTGGAGTTCCTGAATCAGGAAGTCCAGGCGCTTGCCGATGTCGCCCCCCTTTTGGAGCAGGCGTTCGATCTCCGTCAGGTGCGAGTCCAGCCGGGTCAGTTCTTCGGCCACGTCGATACGGATGGCAAATGCCGTGGCTTCGGTCAGCGCACGCTCTTGTGCCGACTCGGCGCTGAGCGTGCCACCGGCGCTGCCCAGCGCCTCGCTCCAGCGGTCCAGAAAACGCTGGCGCTGCTGGGCCACCAGCTGGGGGATCAGGGGCTGGGCTTCCTGGGCCAGCTGGCGCAGCTGTTGCAGGCGGTCTTGCAGCATGGCCGCCAGTCGCTGTCCTTCGCGTCGTCGGGCATCGAGCAGGCTGTCGAGTGTGGTGCGAGCCAGGGCCAGCAGCTCGTCGTGCAGATTGCCGGGCAGGGCCTGTTGCCGCGAGGCCAGGTGCAGCATCTCGGCCACGCTCAGTGGTACCGCTGCCGGCGACCAGGCCTGAATGCTGTCCTGCAAGGCCAGCATTTTTTGCAGATCGGCCGGGCTGGGTGCACGCAGGCCGGTGTCGCCACGCCCCTCGATCCAGGCCCGCACTTCCACCTTGCCGCGTTTGAGGTGGGCACCCAGCAGTTCACGCAGCGCGGGTTCGGTGGCGCGCAGATCGTCCTGGAGTTTGAAGGCGAGGTCCAGGAACCGGCTGTTGACCGACCGCATTTCCAGTCCGATCGCCGGGCGGGCCGGTTCGGGGCCGGTGGTCGGGGAAGGGCCACCTTGGGCTGTGGCGTAGCCGGTCATGCTGCAAACAGCCATCGGAGTCTCGTCCCATCGGGTCAATCGGTCCGGAACGGGGTGATCCGGCGGCCGGTCGAATTATCGCAAAGGTCCGGCAAGGGCCCGTGCGCATTTGCCTCTACCATCCACGTCCTGGTGTCCCGGGCGAATGTCCTGGGACATGGGGCACGGGTGCCCCCTGTTTCGGAGAACTGTTGAATGACCTCTTCCCATCGCCCCGGCCAGCGCTCTGGCGACGCCCTGCGCCCGGTGCGCATCACCCGCGGTTACACCATGCATGCCGAAGGCTCGGTGCTGATCGAGTTCGGCCACACGAAAGTCCTGTGCACCGCTTCCGTCGAAGAGAAGGTGCCGCCGCACAAAAAGGGCAGTGGCGAAGGCTGGGTGACGGCCGAGTACGGCATGTTGCCGCGCGCCACCCATACCCGCAGCAGCCGTGAGGCGGCGAAGGGAAAGCAGAGCGGGCGCACGCAGGAAATCCAGCGGCTGATTGGTCGTTCGCTGCGTGCAGTGTTCGATCTCAAGGCCTTGGGCGAACGCACGATTTCGCTCGACTGCGATGTGTTGCAGGCAGACGGTGGCACGCGCACCGCCAGCATCACCGGCGCCTTTGTCGCGGCCCAGGACGCAGTGAACAAGCTCATCGCCGAGGGCAAGCTGGCGGCTTCGCCCATCAGGGACCACGTGGCTGCGATTTCGGTCGGCATCCTCGACGGGCAGCCCTTGCTGGACCTGGAGTATGTTGAGGATTCGGCCTGCGACACCGACATGAATGTGGTGATGACCGGCGCCGGCCACTATGTGGAAGTACAGGGCACGGCCGAGGGCGTGGCCTTCACGCGCCACGAAATGGACGCGCTGCTGGCGCTGGCCGAGAAGGGCATCGGCGAGCTGATCGTGGCGCAGAAAAAAGCGCTGGGCGAATGAAGCTCGTTCTCGCGTCGAACAACAAGGGCAAGCTGGCCGAGCTGCAGGCGCTGTTCGCGCCGCTGGGCGTGGAGCTGGTGCGCCAGGCCGACCTGGGCATTCCCGAGGCACCGGAGCCGCACCGCACCTTTATTGAGAACGCTCTGGCCAAGGCGCGGCATGCGTCGCAGGTCAGCGGCTTGCCAGCGCTGGCCGACGACGCTGGCCTGTGCGTCGAGGCCTTCGGTGGCCTGCCGGGCGTGGACACGGCGTTCTACGCCACGCAGTTCGGCTACGAAAAGGGTGACGACAACAACGTTCGGGCGCTGCTGGAGCAGATGCAGGGCGTCACCGACCGCCGCGCCGCACTGGTGAGCACCCTGGTGGCGCTGCGCCGCGCCGATGACCCGGAGCCGCTGGTGGCCACGGGCCGCGCGGCGGGCCTGATCACACAAGAGCGCATCGGTGACCAGGGTTTCGGCTTTGACCCGGTGCTGCTCCTGCCGTCTTTCGGCAAGACCTTTGCGCAGCTGCCGGCCGAGGTGAAGAACGCCAACAGCCATCGCGGCAAAGCGGCGCAGCAGATGCTCGAACTGATGCGCAGCCGCTGGTTCACATGACTCTTCTCCGCGCCGCATGCGGCGTCACCCCCTTCCGGGAGCGGCACCAGCCGCCCGGCGAAGCCGGTACGGCGGTGATCCGACCATGAATACAGCAGAACAGCTCCGGCACTGGATGCGCCCCGGCACCCTGCAGCTCCAAGGGTTGCCGCCGCTGTCGCTCTACATCCACTTGCCGTGGTGCCTGAAGAAGTGCCCCTACTGTGACTTCAACTCGCACGAGTGGAGCGCCACCTCGGCACCGGGGCAGGCGCTGCCCGAGCAACCGTACCTGGACGCGCTGCGCGCCGACCTGCAGGCGGCTCTGCCGCTGATCTGGGGCCGGCCCATCCACACGGTGTTCATCGGCGGCGGCACGCCCAGCCTGTTTTCACCCGACGCGATCGACCGTTTGCTGGGGGATGTGCGGGCGCTGGTCAGGCTCGACGCCGATGCCGAGATCACCCTCGAAGCCAACCCGGGCACCTTCGAGAAGGACCGCTTCAGGGCCTTTCGACAGGCCGGCGTGACGCGGCTGTCCATCGGCGTGCAAAGCTTCCACGATGCGCACCTGAAGGCGCTGGGCCGCGTGCACGACCGGGCGCAGGCGCTGGCGGCCGTTGAAGAAGCCGCTGCGGCTTTCGACACCTTCAACCTGGACATCATGTATGCGCTGCCGGGTCAGACGCTGGCGCAGTGCGAAGCCGATATCCGCACCGCGCTGGACGTTCACCCGCCGCACATCTCGATCTACCACCTGACCATCGAGCCCAACACGGTGTTCGCCAAGTTCCCGCCCCAGGTGCCGGAGGACGACGACGCCTATGCCATGCTCGACCGCATCACCGAGCTGACGGCGGAGAAGGGGCTGGAGCGCTACGAGGTGTCGGCCTACGCACGGCGTGGCCACCGCAGCCGCCACAACCAGAACTACTGGCAGTTCGGCGATTACCTGGGCATTGGCGCTGGTGCCCACAGCAAGCTGAGCTTCGCACACCGCGTGATGCGCCAGGTGCGTGCGCGCGAGCCGCGCCTGTACATGGACAAGGCCCTGGCGGGCGACGCGGTGGTGAGCGCGGACGAGGTGGCGCGGCGCGACCTGCCATTCGAGTACATGCTCAACGCGCTGCGTCTGCGCGAAGGCTTCAGCCTCACGGACTTCAGTGCCCGCACCGGTTTGCCGCTGTCGGCCATCGATGCTGCCTTGAGCGCCGGTGTGCGCCAAGGCTGGCTGGCACAGGATGGCGACGCTGTCCGTCCGACGCCGCGCGGTTTTGACTTCCTCAGCGACCTGCAGTCGCTGTTCCTGGCGGACTGAGCAGGTCTCAGACCAACAAAAACAAAAACGCGCCCGCAGGCGCGTTTTTGTTGACCATCTGGCGGAGAGCCAGGGATTCGAACCCTGGAACCCTTGCGGGTTGCCGGTTTTCAAGACCGGTGCAATCGACCACTCTGCCAGCTCTCCAGAGCGCCGATTGTATGTGAGCCCTCAGGCCGGTCACGGCGCTGCGGCGGGTGTGAGCATGCCGCGTTGTTCAATGAAGCGCACCACTTCGTCCAGCCCTGCCAGGGTCTTGAGGTTGGTCATGACCCAGGGTTTGCGTTCGGTGTCCGGGCGCATGCGGGCGGTGTCCTGTTGCATCACCGACAGATTGGCGCCCACGTGCGGCGCCAGGTCGGTCTTGTTGATGACGAACAGGTCGCTCTTGGTGATGCCGGGGCCGCCTTTGCGCGGGATTTTTTCGCCCGCGGCCACGTCGATCACATAGATGGTCAGGTCCGACAGTTCCGGGCTGAAGGTGGCGGCCAGGTTGTCGCCGCCAGACTCGACGAACACGATGTCGGCGTTGGGGAATTCGCCCAGCATGCGGTCGATGGCTTCGAGGTTGATCGAGCAGTCTTCGCGGATGGCGGTGTGCGGGCAGCCGCCGGTTTCCACGCCCATGATGCGTTCGGCCGGCAGCGCGCCGCTGACGGTGAGCAGGCGCTGGTCTTCCTTGGTGTAGATGTCGTTGGTGATGGCGATCAGGTCGTACTGCTCGCGCATGGCCTTGCAGAGCATTTCGAGCAGGGTGGTCTTGCCGGAGCCGACCGGGCCACCGATGCCCACGCGCAGCGGCGGAAGGGGCTTGGTGCGGTTCGGGATGTGGTGCAGGGCGCTCATGATCGGAACAGTCGTGAATATTGGGTTTCGTGGCGCGCGCTCAGGATGGCGAGCATGGGGGTGAAGGCCTGGCGCTGGTCGTCATCCAGCGACACGGCGTGTTCGACGGCGGCCGGGATCTCACGCACCAGCCGCGCCAGCATGCGCTGGCCCGCGCTCTGGCCCAGCGGCACCGACTTGATGGCTGCCTGCACCATGTTCTCGGCCCAGCCAAAGGCGAAGCCGGCCAGGCTGTCGGCCAGTGGCGCGCCCGATGCGGCGGCCGCGCAGGCCATCGCGACCGGGTAGCTGGGGGGCTGCAGGTCGGCCGCTTGCAGGTGCTGCAGCACACCGCCGCCGAGTTCACCCAGCGATTGCGCCCAGGCCTGCAGCGAGCGGCCCATCTGCTCGGTCTGCAGGCGGAACTCCTGCGTCTCACGGGTGCTGAGTACCCATTGATTGAGCACGCGGATGCGGGTCAGATCGTTCGTCCGCCACGCGGGGATGGCCTGCGCCACCACCGCCAGATCGGCGCGCGCGAGTGACAGGTGCAACTGGTCGGTCAGCCAGGCTGCCGCACTGGCTTCGTCACAGACGAGGCCGACGTCGACGGCCGCTTCCAGCCCTTCGGAATACGAAAACCCGCCCACGGGCAGGGCGGGCGACGCGAGCCAGAGCGTGTGCAGCAGGCCCGTTGCCACGCCCGCTGCACCCTCAGCCGTGGCCGTGGTCATGCGGGTGGTGGTGTCCGTGTGCATGGCCTTGGCTGGGGCCGTGTCCACCGTGTCCAGGGGCATAGGCACCGCCCTCGGGTTCGAAGGGTTCCTTCACTTCGGCCACGTTCAGGTGCATGGCGCGCAGCAGGTCGGCCAGCACATGGTCTGGCTCGATCTTCAGGTGGTCGGGCTTCAGTTCAATGGGTACGTGGCGGTTGCCCAGGTGGTAGGCCGCGCGCATCAGGTCGAAGGCGGCTTCGTGAGGGTGTCCGTGGTGAGGGTCTGTGCAGGCGGTGATCTTGAGCACCGGCTGCGGCGCTGCCAGCACGCGCAACAGCGAGCCGTCTTGCGTGACCAATACGTCGCCGCCGCGCACCACGGTGCCGCGCGGCAGAAAAACACCCACGCGCCGGCCGTCGGCGGTTTCGGCGTCGAAGCGGCTTTTCTGTCGCACATCCCAGTCCAGCGTGACGGTGGCCGCGCGGCGAACCAGTGCGGGTGCGAGACCTTTGCCCTGAGCGATGACTTTGGAGGCTTGGAGCACGGTGGTGTCCCGTTGGCGGTCAAAACAGGAAGTATCGCTGGGCCATCGGCAGTTGGCTGGCGGGCTCGCAGGTCAGCAGCACGCCGTCGGCGCGCACGGTGTAGCGCTGCGCGTCGATGTCCATCTTGGGCAGGTAAGCGTTGTGCACCATGCTCGCCTTGGTCACGTTGCGGCAGTTCTGCACGGCGACGGTGGTCTTGGCCAGGCCATAGCGTTGTGCCACGCCGGCCGCCTGCGCGGCCTGTGAGACGAAGCTCAGGCTGCCTCTGGCCAGCGCGCCGCCCAGGGCGCCGAACTGCGGGCGGTAGTGCACCGGCTGCGGCGTGGGAATGGAGGCGTTCGGGTCGCCCATGGCGGCCAGCGCGATGCTGCCGCCCTTGAGCACCAGGGCCGGCTTGACGCCGAAGAACGCGGGCTTCCAGATCACCAGGTCGGCCCACTTGCCGACTTCGAGCGAGCCGACGATGTGCGAGACGCCGTGCGCGATGGCCGGGTTGATCGTGTACTTGGCGATGTAGCGCTTGACGCGGAAGTTGTCGTTGCGGCTGCTGTCCTCGGGCAGCGAACCGCGCTGGCTCTTCATCTTGTCGGCCGTCTGCCAGGTGCGGATGATGACCTCGCCGACGCGGCCCATGGCCTGGCTGTCGCTGCTCATGATGCTGATGGCGCCCATGTCGTGCAGGATGTCCTCGGCGGCAATCGTCTCGCGGCGGATGCGGCTTTCGGCAAAGGCCAGGTCTTCGGGAATCGAGGCGTCCAGGTGGTGGCAGACCATCAGCATGTCGACGTGTTCGTCGAGCGTGTTGACGGTGTAGGGCATGGTCGGGTTGGTGGACGAGGGCAGGAAGTTCGCCTCGCCGACCACACGGATGATGTCCGGCGCGTGCCCGCCACCGGCGCCTTCGGTGTGGAAGGCACACAGCGTGCGGCCCTTGGTGGCCGCGATGGTGTCTTCGACAAAGCCCGATTCGTTGAGCGTGTCGGAGTGGATGGCGACCTGCGTGTCGGTCTCCTCGGCCACGTCCAGGCAGTTGCTGATGGCACTCGGCGTGGTGCCCCAGTCTTCGTGCAGTTTCAGGCCGATCACGCCGGCGTCGATCTGCTCGCGCAGCGGTGCGGGCTGACTGGCATTGCCCTTGCCCAGGAAGCCGATGTTCATGGGCAGGCCGTCGGCCGCCTGCAGCATGCGCTCGATGTGCCAGGGGCCGGGCGTGCAGGTGGTGGCGAAGGTGCCGGTGGCCGGGCCGGTGCCGCCGCCGAGCATGGTGGTCACGCCCGAGGCCAGGGCCTCGTCCACCTGCTGCGGGCAGATGAAATGGATGTGGCTGTCGATGCCGCCGGCGGTGACGATATTGCCCTCGCAGCTGATGATCTCCGTGCCCGGGCCGATGACGATGTCCACACCGGGTTGCGTGTCCGGGTTGCCGGCCTTGCCGATGGCGACGATGCGGCCGTCCTTGAGGCCGATGTCGGCCTTGACGATGCCCCAGTGGTCGACGATGAGGGCGTTGGTCAGCACGGTGTCGACGGCGCCCTCGGCCCGCGTGCGCTGGCTCTGCGCCATGCCGTCGCGGATGGTCTTGCCGCCGCCGAATTTCACTTCCTCACCGTAGCCGCCAGCGGCCAGGGTGAAGTCCTTCTCGACCTCGATCAGCAGACCGGTGTCGGCCAGGCGCACGCGGTCGCCGACGGTGGGGCCGAACATGTCGGCATAGGCGCGTTTGGGGATACTGGCCATCACAGTTTTCCTTGTACGAGGCCACGGAAGCCGTACACGATGCGGTCACCGGCGAAATCCACCAGCTCCACCGTGCGCTGCTGCCCGGGCTCGAAGCGCACGGCCGTGCCGCTGGCGATGTTCAGGCGCTTGCCTTGTGCGGCGGCGCGGTCGAACGACAGCGCGGCGTTGGTCTCGGCAAAGTGGTAGTGGGAGCCCACCTGGACCGGCCGGTTGGCGGTGTTTTGCACCACCAGCGTCAGCGAGGTGCGGCCAGGGTTGAGGGTGTGTTCGCCGTCATCGATCAGGTATTCGCCGGGAATCATGGACAGCATCCTCACGGGCGAGACATCCAGATCGCCAGGCCGATGAGCCCGAGCACGCCGACGAAACCGAGCGCATCCGTGGCGTGCCAGTGACTGCCGAACAGGCCGTGGCCCTCGTGGGCGAGCACGGGCAGGGCGGTGAGAGCGGTGACGAGCGCACTGAGGTGTTTCATGGGGAGCTCCGGAAATCAGGGAATCGGTTGGTGTACGGTGACGAGCTTGGTGCCGTCGGGAAAGGTCGCTTCGACCTGGATGTCGGGAATCATCTCGGGCACACCCTCCATGACATCGTCACGCCCGAGCACCTGGCGGCCTTCGCTCATGAGCTGGGCGACGGACTTGCCGTCGCGGGCGCCTTCCATGACCGCCGCGCTGATCAGGGCGACCGCCTCGGGGTAGTTGAGCTTCAGGCCGCGCGCCCGGCGTCGTTCGGCCAGCAGGGCAGCGGTGAAGATCAGCAGCTTGTCTTTTTCTCTCGGGGTCAGTTCCATGGCGTCTCTCGAAGGGGGCTGACACAGACCCCAGCAAAACCCGTGCCCTCCCCGGATCGGCACGAAAGCTGCTGACCGGTAGCTCCCGCCTGCGCCGCAGCGGCGGCCTTTCTGGCCAACAGCACCCCTTTCGCCTGTGAGCTCTACCCTACATCCGCCTTCCGATGCTCCCCCTCTGGGCGAAGCGACCCGTGAAGCGGCGTGGCCTGCGGGCGATGCTCCACAGCGCATCATCAAGGTGCGCCGCGACTACAACAGCTGGGTCGGCAGCGAGACCCTGGAGGACTACGCGCTGCGCTACGCACCACAGCGCTTTCGCCAATGGAGCGAGTGGCGCGTGGCCAACACGGCGTTTGGCGCGGCGTCTTTTCTCATCCTCGAAGCGGTGGGCGCCACGCTGCTGGTGCAGTTCGGTTTCGTCAATGCATTCTGGGCCATCCTGGCCACCGGGCTGATCATCTTCCTGGCCGGGCTGCCGATCAGTGTTTACGCGGCGCGTCACGGGGTGGACATGGACCTGCTCACGCGCGGCGCGGGCTTCGGCTACATCGGCTCGACGATCACCTCCCTGATCTATGCGTCCTTCACCTTCATCTTCTTCGCGCTGGAGGCGGCCGTCATGGCCTACGCGCTGGAACTGGCCCTGGGCATCCCGCCCTCCTGGGGCTACCTCCTGTGCGCGCTCGTGGTCATCCCGCTGGTGACGCATGGCGTGTCGGCCATCAGCCGTTTGCAGATGTGGACGCAACCGCTCTGGTTGTTGATGCTGCTGGTGCCGTTCGCCTATGTCCTGGCGCGCGATCCTGGTGCATTCCGCGGCATCGCGCACTTTGTTGGTGAGAAGACGGGCGAATCGGGCTTCCGGCTGCACCTGTTCGGTGCGGCCTTGACGGTTGGCATCGCCC
>JBJTNV010000060.1:0-12798 GCA_046074205.1 Hydrogenophaga sp. | reverse complement strand
CGTGCAACGCGCACGGCAGCGCCTGCTACAGCAGCGCATGAGCAAATACATCCATGCACCAGAGTTGCCCGTAAACACCCTGCGCCTGCACGACACGTGCCGTGTGCTGGTGGTCGACCAGACAGCTGGAGACATGAGCGTGGCCTTGGGCGCAGCAAGTGCGGAAACCTTTTCCGCCATGTTGCAGGCAGCACTGACTGAAAACCCCGGGGCAACCGTGTATGTCAAGACGCACCCTGAGGTATCGGCTGGCCGCAAAGGCGGTTATCTAACGGACGTTCAGGAAGACGCGCGGGTTGTGTTGCTGCGGATGCCGGTGAACCCGCTGAGCCTGATCGAGCAGATGGACCGTGTGTATGTGGCCAGCAGCACCATGGGCTTTGAGGCCTTGCTGGCGGGCAAGCCGGTGGTGTGTTTTGGCGTTCCCTGGTACGCCGGTTGGGGCGTGACGGATGACCGCTGCACACAGTCACCGGCGTGGGCACGGCGCCAGCGCCGGCGCCGCGTGGACGAGCTGTTTGCGGCCGCGTACATGCACTACACCCGCTATCTCGACCCCGTCACCCACCAGCGGGGGTGCATTCAGGATGTGATGGACTGGCTGGTGCGGCAAAAAGACATGGCCCGCCAGATGCACGGGCCCGGGCACAAGGGGCGCGTGCTGGGCGTTGGCTTCAGGCGCTGGAAGGCGGCCCACCTGAAGCCGTTGCTGGGTCTGCACCCGGGTCTGGTGGACTTTGTGCCGCACGTTAGGGCCTTGCAGCGCCGCGCCCTGGGGGAAGGTGACACGGTGGTGTGCTGGGGCGCCAGCCCGCCGGCCGGTCTGTCAGCCCATGTAGGCGCGTGCGGCGCCCGGCTGTTGCACATGGAGGACGGTTTTGTGCGCTCCGTGGGGCTGGGTTCTGATCTGATTCGGCCCCTTTCGCTGGTGCTGGACCGGCGTGGCATCTATTTCGACGCTACGCGGGTGTCGGATCTGGAGCATTTGCTCCTGCATCGGGCGTTCACTGCGGCCGATGTGCAGCGTGCGCGTGCGGTTCGGGCGTTTGTGGTGGCGAACGGCATCACCAAATACAACCTGGAGCCGCGGCAAGCGGTGCAATGGCCCAGCGGCGGCAAGCAGGTGGTGCTGGTGCCGGGTCAGGTGGAGGACGACGCTTCGATCCGCCTGGGTTGCACGAGTGTGCGCACCAATCTGGACCTGCTGCGCGCCGTGCGCGTGGCACGGCCTGACGCTTTCATTGTTTACAAGCCGCATCCGGACGTGCAGGGACGCAACCGCAGGGGGCGCGTGGCGCGGCAGGCGGTGCTGCGCTGGGCCGATCACGTAGAGGCCGGGGTATCGGTGGTCAGCTGCATAGAGGCTTGCGACGAGGTGCACACCATGACGTCGCTGAGCGGCTTTGACGCGCTGCTGCGGGGCAAAACGGTGGTGACGTATGGCCAGCCGTTTTACGCGGGCTGGGGGCTTACGCAAGACCGTGCGCTGAACGCCCCGGCACTGGCCCGGCGCCAGCGCGCGCTGTCGATCGATGAACTGGTGGCGGGCGCTTTGCTGCACTACCCCATCTACTGGGACTGGGACTTGAAGGGCTACACCACCTGTGAGGCGGTGCTGCACCGCATCGTGGAGCAACGCGGTGCGCTGGAGGCCAGCGGTGGTCTGGAGCGGCTGAGGGTGGGCTTTGTGCGCCGCCAGTTTCGCAAGCTGGCGGTGCTGGTCAAGGCCTGGCGGGGGCGGGGCTGACAACATGATCCAGCGGGGAATACGGGGGTTTTGCGGACGGCGGGTGCTGCTGTTGCAGGGACCGGTGGGGCCGTTTTTTGGGCGGCTGGCCCAGGATTTGCGGCAGGTGGGTGCACAGGTGCACAAGATTCATTTCCACGCCGGGGACTGGCTGTTTTACGGCTCGGGTGGAGAGTGGTTTCACGGGCCGCTGGACGACTGGCCGGCGTTCCTGGCAGACCGTCTGGACCGCTGGCAGATTGATGTGGTGCTGTTGTACGGGGATTGCCGGCCCGTGCACCGCGTGGCCCAGTCACTGGCGCAGGAGCGGGGGCTGGACGTGGGCGTGTTTGAGGAGGGTTATTTGCGCCCTCACCATGTGACGCTGGAGCGCAACGGCGTGAACGGGCATTCGGCGGTGCCGCGGGACCCAGGCCATTACCTGGCGCAGCCAGACCTGCGCGATGTTCCGGTGGTTCCGGTGGGCAATGCTTACTGGTCCATGGTGTGGTTTGGTTTGTGCTACCACGCGGTGGGCGCCATGGGCCGGCTGTTGAACCCGCAACCTGTTCACCACCGGCCGCTGAGCTGGCTGGAGGGCTGGGCCTGGGTGCGGTCGGCCTGGCGCAAGCATTGGTACGCCCACCGCGAAAAAGCGGTACTGCAACGCCTGCTGACGGGCTGGAACAGGCGTTACTTTGTGGTGCCGCTGCAAGTGCACAACGACACCCAGATACGGGTTCATTCACCGTATGGGGAAGTGGGGTGCTTTCTGTCGGAGCTGATGCACTCCTTCGCGTTACATGCGCCGGCGAACACGGCGCTGGTGATCAAACACCACCCCATGGACCGGGGCTACCGGGATTACGGCGCGTTCATTGAGGGGCTGGCGGGCCGGCTGGGGATTGGGCCGCGCTGCTTTTACATCCACGACCAGCACCTGCCCACGCTGCTGGACCATGCGCGCGGCGCGGTCGTGATCAACAGCACCGCAGGCCTGCAAGCCTTGCACCACGGGGTGCCTTTGAAGGTGATGGGAACGGCCATTTACGACATGGCGGGCCTGACGTACCAAGGCTCGCTGGACCAGTTCTGGACCGCTGCGGCCAGCAGCCGGCCCGTTCCCAGGCTGTTGCGCCAGTTCGTGCGCCACCTCAAGCACACCAACCAGATCAACGGCAGCTACTACCGCGCGCTGCCTGGCACCGGTTGGCGGAGCGCGCTGGCCTGGCCGACGGAACACCCGGCCGATCCACCAGCCTGAAGGGCAGCCGCCACGCCGGCGCGTTCAGCGCAGCGCCATGCCGGTACCGGCGGCCGCCTGGTAGAAGCCTTGACCGATGCTCACGCCCAGTTGCTTGGCCAGGCGCATGCCAACGTTTTCGCGGCGGGTGTAGTCCACGATGTCTTCTGCCTTGACCACTTCGCGGGCCACGTGGTCGACGTTGCCCAGGCCGTCGGCCAGGCCCAGGGCCACGGCCTGCTGCCCGCTCCAGACGAGGCCGCTGAAGGTATCGGGCGTCTCTTTCAGACGGCTGCCCCGCCCTTTCTTGACCACGGCAATGAACTGGCTGTGGATTTCGCCCAGCATGCCCTGGATGTAGGCCTTCTGGTTTTCGTCCTGCGGGCTGAAGGGGTCCAGCATGCCTTTGTTGGCGCCGGCGGTCATCAGCCGCCGCTCGATGCCGAGTTTGTCCATGAGGCCGGTGAACCCGAAGCCGTCCATGAGCACGCCGATGCTGCCCACCAGGCTGGCTTTGTCGACGTAGATGTCATCGGCAGCGGTGGCGATGTAGTAGGCCGCCGAGGCGCAGGTTTCCTCGACCACGGCATAGACTTTTTTGCCATGCTGGGCCTTGAGGCGGGTGATTTCGTCGTTGATGATGCCGGCTTGCACCGGACTGCCGCCGGGAGAGTTGATGAGCAGCACCACGGCCTGCGCACCGGGGTCGGCCATCGCGTCCTTGAGCGAGGCGACCACATTCTCCGCACTGGCTTCGGCGTCGGCGCTGATGGCGCCCTTGATCGTGATCAGCGCGGTGTGCGGGGTGCTGGCCGGGGTGGACAGGCGGTCGGCGTGCCACAGACCCCACAGGAAGACCACCACGGCGGTCAGCCACAGCAGGCGCATGAGCAGCTTCCAGCGCCGCGCGGCCCGCTGTTCCCGCAGCTGCGCGAACAGCAGCTTTTCAATGGTGGCCCTCTCCCAGCCGGCGTTGGGCTGGCCGCTGCCATCGGGTGCGGGGGTGTGGTCGTCGTTCATGGTGCTGGAGGGTACGAAAGACTCAGAATGTCACCGGCTGAAGGCGGTATTGTGACTGCCAGTGGACAACGCCGCCGCGCTCGACCACGCCGATGGGGGTCAGTCCGCCACGGCAGGGGCCGCTGCGGCAGGCGCCGGTGGCGGGGTCGTAGTGGGCGCCGTGGGTGGCGCACAGCAGCCACTGGCCGCTGTCGTCAAAAAAGTGGTCGGGCCGCCAGTCCATTTCCATCGCCACATGGGTGCAACGGTTGAGGTAAGCGTGCACCTGACCGCGAAAGCGGATGGCAAAAGCCCTGCAGGTCTGGCCGGCAAAGACCACGTCAAAACCGATGGCCAGGCCGCTGTCCACGAGGTCTGCGCTGTGGCAAAGCGGAATCAGCGGGTCGCCCGGCTGGGCGTCTGTCAGGTCGATGGCGGGCGGCATGCGGGCTGCGCCTGTCAGGCGTTGTGCTGCAGCCAGTCGTGCAGTTCGCGCACCGAATGTGCGACGTGCAGCGGTCCCAGGGCATGGAAGGCGTCAGGCTCGTGGGCGCCGTAGCTGACACCGACGCTGGCGCAGCCGGCATTCAGCGCCATCTGCAGGTCGTGGGTGGTGTCACCGATCATGAGCGTGCGCTCGGGCGGAGTGCCGAATTCGCGCATGAGCTCGTGCAGCATGAGCGGGCTGGGCTTGCCGGCGGTCTCGTCGGCGGTGCGGGAACCGTCAAAAACCCCTTGGAGCTCCACCGCCTGCAGCGCTTCGTCCAGCCCATGGCGGCTCTTGCCGGTGGCCACGGTGAGCCAGTGGTGGCGCGACTTGAGGTCGGCCAGCAGGGGCAGTACGCCGTCGAACAGGCTGAGGTCGTGCTGGTGGGCCCAGTAGTGGTGACGGTAGCGCTCGCCGAGCAGGGGGTATTGCTCGGGTGGCACGTCGGGGGCGGCATGGGCCAGGGCCTGCATGAGTCCCATGCCGATGACGTAGCTGGCCGCGCGGTCGCTGGGCACGGTGCCTCCCACGTCGGCCACTGCGGCCTGGATGCAGCGCGTGATGAGGGCGGTGGAGTCGAACAGGGTGCCGTCCCAGTCGAAGGCGATGAGGTCGAATTGGCGAGGGCGCATGGAACAGGAGGGGGTCAGGGTCGGGTCAGGTCGAGTACCGCGTCGGCAAATGCCTGCGGCGCCTCTTGCGGCAGGTTGTGGCCGATGCCGGGCAGGATGCGGTGCTGACGCGGGCCGGTGAACCGGTGCGCGTTGGCCGTTGCCGGCTCCCAGGGCCGTACGCCATCGGCCGTGCCGTCGACACTGATGGTCGGCACCCCGATCGCGGGCTGCGCTGCCAGCCGCCGCTCAATGTCGGCCACCGCCGGATCACCCGGCACCAGACCGAAACGGTGGCGGTAGGAATGAATGACCACTTCCACGAAATCGGGGTTGTCGAAGGCGGTGGCACTGCGCTCGAAGGTGGCGTCATCAAAGGCCCAGGTGGGCGACCATTGCTGCCAGAGCAGCCGGCTCAGGCTGCGCCGGTCGTGCTGCAGGGCGGCTTGGCCGCGCTCGCTGTGAAACAGGTACTGGTACCACAGGCGGTGTTCGTTGGCCGGCGTGTCCGGCGTCATGGCGCGGGCAATGTTCTGGATGTTGTAGCTGTTGACGGTGACCAGTCCGGTGCACCGGGTGGGCCACAGGGCCGCGACCACGCAGGCTGCACGCCCGCCCCAGTCGTAGCCGGCGAGCACGGCGCGCTCGATGCGCAATGCATCCATGAGTGCCAGCAGGTCGGCGCCCAGCGCCGCCTGTTCACCCGAACGCGGCGTGGCCGCATCACGAAAACGCGTGGGGCCGTAGCCGCGAAGGTAAGGCACGATGACCCGGCAGCCCGCTGCGGCCAGGCGGGGGGCCACGTCTGCGTAGGCGTGGATGTCGTAAGGAAAGCCGTGCATCAACAGCACCGGCGGGCCGTCCGAAGGGCCAGCCATGTGGCAGGCGATGTCCAGCACGCCGGCTTGCACCCGGACGTCAGCGGTCAGGCGGGAGACGGTGTTTGTACCGGCCCAGGCCTCGGACGACCCGGCCGGGACGGCCACGGCAGCGCGGGTGGTCATCGGGGCTCTCCTGGGGAATGGGGAAGCCCGAGGGTAGCGCAAGTCCGCGTCAGCGGCGGGCAGTGGCGGGCATTCCCCGCCAGCCGGGTGCTCAGTTCACCGGGGCTCCGTTGTCAAACCAGCGGGCAAACAGGGCGCGTTCGGCATCGGTCAGGCCGGTGGCGTTGTTCAGGGGCATGAGCTTTTGCACCACCACCTGCTGGTAGACCGTCTGGGCGTGCTGCTTGAGATCGTCGGCCGAATCCAGGCGCACGCCCTTGCTTTGCAGCGACGCGCCATGGCAGAGCACACAGCGCTGTTCGATCACCGGCTTGAGCTCGGCATAGCCCACGCTGGCGGGCACTGCGGCCACACTGGCGGGCGCCGGGCGCAACCAGACGATGAGGCCCAGCAGCACGGCCACGCCCACGGCAGCGTACTTCCAGGGGTGCGGGTTGCGACCAAGCTTGTAACCGTGGCGCATGACGAAGAACTGGCGGATGGCAGCGCCGGCAAACATCATGCCGATGAGCACCAGCCAGTTCTGCGGGTGCGCGTAGGTGAAGCTGTAATGGTTGCTCAGCATGGCAAACAGCACCGGCAGGGTGAAGTAGGTGTTGTGCACGCTGCGCTGTTTGCCGCGGATGCCGTGAATCGGGTCGACCGGGCGGCCGGCCTTCATGTCGGCCACCATGGTGCGCTGGCCGGGGATGATCCAGAAGAACACGTTGGCGCTCATGGCCGTGGCCAGCATGGCGCCTACCAGCAAAAAGGCGGCGCGGCCGGCGAACAGGTGGGTGGCGGCGTACGAGGCCAGGCACACCAGGAGCAGCACCAGCGCGCCGACCTTGGCGTCGCCGTTTTTCGTTTGCCCCAGGGTGCGGCAGATGGCGTCGTACAGCAGCCAGAAGACCACCAGGAAGGACAGCGCGGCGGCGATGGCGCCGGCCGGTGACCATGCCATGACGCGCGGGTCGATCAGGTAGACGCCGGGGCTCCAGAGGTAGGAGATGAGGAACAGCGCAAAACCGGACAGCCAGGTGGAATAGCTTTCCCAGTAGAACCAGTGAAGGTGCCCGGGCAGTTGGGGCGGCGCGGCCTTGAACTTGACCGGGTGGTAGAAGCCGCCGCCGTGCAGGGCCCAGAGTTCGCCGCTGACGCCGTCTTTCTTGAGCTGTTCGTCTTCGGGCGGCGTGAGGCTGCTGTCAAGGAAGACGAAGTAGAAGGAGGAGCCGATCCAGGCGATGGCGACGATGACGTGCAGCCAGCGCAGCAGCAGATTGGCCCAATCGAGCAGGTAGGTTTCCATGGCACCTCAACAGGAACGGCAAGGGTTCTGCAACTCACCACCGCGGGCGCTCTGAGCTGCCTGAGGGCCGCGTAATGAGCGCCTGGCCAGGCACCCGCTCCGCTGCGACCGATGCCAAAGTGTATACAGTTTCAGACAACAGATGGCCAAGGGCAAACCCGGGTCAGTCCCCGGGGGACCGCTGTGCATCGAATAGCAACAACTGCGCCACGACCGCTGCGGCAATCACCGCCGGTGCCTTGTCGGTGATGCCCGGCAGCCCGATGGGACAGGTCACGCCCGCCAGTTCGGCTGGCGTGAAACCGCGATCGGCCAGGCGATGGCGAAAGCTCGCCCACTTGGTGCGACTGCCGATGAGACCGACCCAACGCAGGTCGGCGCGCTCGCGCTGGCGCCGCAGGCAGGCGGCGACGATGTCCAGGTCTTCGGCGTGCGAAAAACTCATGATCAGCACATGCGCACCGGCGGGCAGACCGTTCACCGCAGCCTGCACCGGCGCCGAATGCTCGGTGGTGACGTGGGCGGGCACGTCGTCCGGAAACACTTCGTCCCGGCTGTCGATCCAGTGCACCGCATACGGCAAGGGCGCCAGCGCCTGCACCAGTGCGCGGCCCACATGCCCGCCACCGAA
This sequence comes from Hydrogenophaga sp., assembly GCA_046074205.1. Classification (GTDB taxonomy): domain Bacteria; phylum Pseudomonadota; class Gammaproteobacteria; order Burkholderiales; family Burkholderiaceae_C; genus Hydrogenophaga. The sequence continues at coordinate 4,809 of JBJTNV010000060.1, read as the reverse complement.
CAGGCCCACCGGCTGCTGCGGCTGCCGCAGACGCTGGCGCAGCGCGGACCGGTCGGCAGCGGTCACCGGCTCAAAGCGCAACTGCAGGCGGCCGCCGCAGCACTGCCCCAGGCTCGGCCCCAGCACCACGGACTGCACCCAGGCCTCGCCACCGTCAGCGGCCAGACGCTCACGGGCCTGCTGCTGTGCCGACCATTCGAGTTGCCCGCCCCCGATGGTGCCCACCGTTGCCTGGGCGAACACGGCCATCCAGGTCCCCGGTGCCCGTGGGACCGAACCCTCTGAACGGGTGATCGACACCAGCACCGCAGGGGCGTGGGCCAGTCGGTCAAGAAAAAGAGCCAGCAGCTGTGACATGGGGACTCCCGGCATGACCGGTCAGAAGGGAAAGGCGTTGACACACTGGGGTTGACCCTGAGCGTACTGGCAGAGCGGACGCTTTCGGACGGCAGCAAACCGGCCTACACTGCCTCCCCGGGCGCGTCCAGAGGTCATCGCCTGACGGGGCTGATGGGGCAGACGTCTCACCCGCCACCGGAACTGCAACCGGTCTTTTCGGAGATGGTCATGCACACCACACCCACTTGTTTATCCCGTCGTCCTGGCGCTGTGGGCGGCTTGCTCGGTGCCCTGATGGCCGCCTGGCTGGCGGGCTGCTCCACCACGCCGCCCCCGGTGGCACTTGAACCCCCTGCGCCCGTGGCTGAGCCGGCCCCGGAACCCGCGCTGCCGCCGGGCACCCGGGTGTCGCAGGCCGACAACCCGCGGGACTACCGGCAGGACGGTGCCCGCCATATTTACGAACAGAACAGTCACCGCATCTACAAAGGCAAGATGCCGCCGCTGCTGCAGGGCGTGGGCGTGATGCAGATGGACATTGATGACCGCGGACAGATCGTCTCGATGGGCTGGCTGCGCCCCCCCAGCCACGCCGGCGCACGGGACGAGATCGAACGCACCGCGCGTGCGGCGGCGCCATACCCGGTGCCACTGCGAATGGGCCGCGTGACCTACACCGACACCTGGCTATGGGACAAAAGCGGGCAGTTCCAGCTCGACTCCCTGACCGAAGGGCAACGCTAGCCAATGCTCAGCTGCCCCGGTATGTGGAATAACTCCAGGGGCTGACCAGCAGCGGCACGTGGTAATGCTGCTCGGTGTGGGCCACGCCAAAGTCCAGCGCCACGCGGTTGAGGAAGTTCGGCTCGGGCAGTGACACCCCTTTGGCCGCAAAGTAAGCCTTGACGTCAAACACCAGCCGGTAGGTGCCCTTTCGGAGGCTGGCGTTGTCGTACAGCGGCCCGTCCGGGTTGCGGCCGTCGTGGTTGAGCGTGAAGCGCTTGACCAGGGTGGCCTGGTCGCCGTCGGTGGTGTAGAGCTCGACGGCCATACCGGCGGCCGGGCAGCCGTGCATGGTGTCCAGAACGTGGGTACTCAGTCCCATGGTGAAGTCCTCATGAAGTTCGGTCGACTGAAAGTGTATACACTTTTTGTTTTTCTGGATATGATGGACCCATGGAAACCTCCAGCACCGCCCAGATCGTCGAGTCGCTGACCCGAGCCATCGTCGAACACCGCCTGCACCCGGGCACCAAACTGGCCGAGCAGAAACTGGCCGACCACTTCGGTGTCTCGCGCACCCTGGTGCGGCAGGCGCTGTTCCAGCTCTCGCAGAACCGGCTGATCCGGCTCGAACCCGCGCGCGGCGCCTTTGTGGCCGCCCCGTCGGTGGACGAGGCCAAGCAGGTGTTCGCCGTGCGCCGCATGCTGGAAATCGAGATGACGCGCGCTTTCGTGCGCCAGGTCACACCCGCCAAGCTCAAGGCCCTGCGCGAACACGTGGCCCAGGAGAAGCAGGCCGTGGCCAGCCAGGACGTGTCGGGCCGCACCGAACTGCTGGGCGACTTCCATGTGCGCATGGCCGAACTCATGGGCAACCACGTGCTGGCCGAACTGCTGCGCGACCTGATCTCGCGCTGTGCACTGATCACGCTGATGTACCAGAGCACCACCGCGGCAGAGCATTCGAATGAGGAGCACGTCGAGATCGTCAAGGCCCTGGCGGCCAAGGACGAAGCCCTGTCCGTGCGCCTGATGGACGAGCACCTGCAGCATGTGGAAGCGGGCCTGACCTTCGACCGCAAGCTGCCCACCAACGACCTGTCGCTGGCCCTCTCCTCCTGAACATTCTTGAACGCCACCGCATGATCTACGACAGCACCGCCCCCTACCCCCGCGACCTGATCGGCTACGGCCGCGATGTGCCCCACGCCCGCTGGCCGGGCGGTGCCCGCATCGCGGTGCAGTTCGTCCTCAACTACGAAGAGGGCGGCGAAAACTGTGTGCTGCATGGCGACAAGGCCAGCGAACAGTTCCTCTCGGAAATGTTCAACCCGGCCGCCTTCGAGGCCCGCCACATCAGCATGGAAGGCATCTACGAATACGGCTCGCGTGCGGGGGTCTGGCGCATCCTGCGCGAGTTCGAAAAACGCCAACTGCCGCTGACCGTGTTCGGCGTGTCCACCGCGCTGCAGAAGCACTCCGAGCTGACCGCAGCGTTTAAGGAACTGGGCTACGACATTGCCTGCCACGGTCTCAAGTGGATCCACTACCAGAACGTGGACGAGGCCACCGAGCGCGCCCACATGGCCGAGGCGATGCAGATCCTTGAAAGCCTGACCGGCGCGCGTCCGCTGGGCTGGTACACCGGCCGCGACAGCCCCAACACGCGCCGTCTGGTGGCCGACTTTGGCGGCTTCGAATACGACAGCGACTACTACGGCGAAGACCTGCCGTTCTGGATGAAGGTGCGCAAGAGCGACGGCAGCGACGCGCACCAGCTCATCGTGCCCTACACGCTGGACTGCAACGACATGCGCTTTGCCCTGCCGCAGGGCTATTCGCACGCCGACCCGTTCTTCCAGTACATGAAGGACACCTTTGACGCGCTCTATGCCGAAGGCGACCCGGATGGCCTGGACCGGCCCAAGATGATGAGCATCGGCATGCACTGCCGCCTGCTCGGCCGCCCCGGCCGCATCACCGCGCTGCAGCGCTTCCTGGACCACATCCAGTCGCACGACAAGGTGTGGGTGGCGCGCCGCCTGGACATCGCGCGGCACTGGAAGGCCACGCACCCGCTGAACCCCGCCTGAGGCCGACGACATGCCCCTGACCCTGGACCAACTCAACGCCGCGCCCCTGCCCGAGGCGCTGCAGATGCTCGACGGCCTGTACGAGCATTCGCCCTGGATCGCCGAGCGCGCGCTGGAGCAGCGGCCGTTCGCCTCGCTGGCGCAGCTCAAGCACGCGATGACGCGCGTGCTGGACGAAGCCGGCATCGAGCCGCAACTGGCGCTGATCCGCGCCCACCCGGAACTGGCCGGCAAGGCCATGGTGAGCAAGACACTGACCGCCGAGTCCACCAACGAGCAGACCAAGGCGGGCCTGACGAACTGCACGCCCGAAGAGTTCGCGCACATCCAGCAGCTCAACGCCGCCTACAACGCGCGCTTCGGCTTCCCCTTCATCCTGGCGGTGCGCGGGCCGCGTGGAACGGGCCTGACGAAGGCGCAGATCATCGAGGCCTTCGAGCGCCGCGTGCACGGTCACCCGGACTTCGAACGCGCCGAGTGCCTGCGCAACATCCACCGCATCGCCGAGATTCGCCTGAACGACAAGTTTGGCTTTGAACCGGTGGACGGCCAGCGCGTCTGGGACTGGCAGGAAACGCTGGCTCAGCACAGCGACCCGGGCTACGCAGAGAAGGGCCAGCTCACCGTCACCTACCTCACCGACGCGCACCGCGCCTGCGCCCAGCGCATCAGCCACTGGATGAAGGACTGCGGTTTCGACGAAATCGAGATCGACGCCGTGGGCAACGTGGTCGGCCGCTACCACCCGGCCGCAGAGGGCGACGGTTTCGCCGCCGGGCCGCCCCAAGGCGAAACGCACCCCCTCGGGGGGCAGCGACCCGCGCAGCGGCGGAGCGTGGGGGCACCCAAGTACCTGCTGACCGGATCGCATTACGACACCGTGCGCAACGGCGGCAAGTACGACGGGCGCCTGGGCATCTTCGTACCCATGGCCTGCGTGCAGAAGCTGCACGCAGCCGGGAAACGCCTGCCCTTCGGCATCGAGGTGGTGGGCTTTGCCGAAGAGGAAGGCCAGCGTTACAAGGCCACCTTCCTCGGCTCGGGCGCGCTCACCGGCCACTTCGACCCGGCCTGGCTGGACCAGAAGGACGCCGACGGCGTCACCCTGCGCGAGGCCATGCAGCATGCCGGCCTGTGCATCGACGACATCCCGAAACTGCAGCGCGACCCGGCGCAGTACCTGGGCTTCATCGAGGTGCACATCGAGCAGGGCCCGGTCCTCAACGAACTGAACCTGCCGCTGGGCATCGTCACCAGCATCAACGGCAGCGTGCGTTATGTGGGCGAAGTCATCGGCGTGGCCAGCCACGCCGGCACCACGCCGATGGACCGGCGCCGCGACGCCGCCGCTGCGGTGGCCGAACTGATCCTCTTTGCCGAACAGCGCGCCGCGCAGGACGGCGATTCGGTCGCCACCGTCGGCATGCTGCAGGTGCCCAACGGCTCGATCAACGTGGTGCCCGGCGCCTGCCGGTTCAGCCTGGACATGCGCGCGCCCACCAATGCGCAACGCGACGCGCTGGCCCAGGACGTGCTCGACCAGCTGGCCGAGATCTGCGAACGCCGCGGTGTTCGCCACACGCTGGAAGAAACCATGCGCGCCGCCGCCGCGCCGAGCGCACCCGAGTGGCAGGCACGATGGGAGGATGCCTGT
>JBJTNV010000059.1:0-24643 GCA_046074205.1 Hydrogenophaga sp. | reverse complement strand
GACCCGCGCTACGCCGACAACAACCTGCGCGTGCAGGGCCGGCCGACACTGATGCCGGTGCTGCGCGAGCGGCTGGCCCTTTGGTCTGCGGCCGATCTGGCCGCGCTGTTCGAGCGCGTGGGCCTGCCCTATGCGCCCATCCGCAAGCCCGAGGAACTGCTGCAAGACGAGCACCTGCTGGCCACCGGCGGCCTGGCCGACATGACCCTGCCCGACGGCCCGCGCGCCGGCCAGACCGCCAAGGCCACGCTGCTGCCTTTCACCCTGGGCGGCCAGCGCCTGGGCGTGCACCGCGACCCGCCGACACTGGGCGATGCCACCAGCGCCTTGCTGACCGAGCTGGGCATCGGCCCGGCGGAGCAGGAGCGCCTGCGCCGCGCGCAGGTCGTGGCCTGAAGGTCCACCCCATGGACAAACTCAAGCAGCTCGAAACCTTCGCCTCTGTGGCCACCCGCGGCAGCCTGACGGCGGCCGCCAAGGCCGAGGGCGTGGCCCCGGCCATCATCGGCCGCCGGCTCGACGCGCTCGAATCGCGCCTGGGCGTCAAGCTCATGGTGCGGACCACGCGCCGCATCACGCTCACGCACGAAGGCAGCGCCTTCCTGGAAGACTGCCAGCGCCTGCTGACCGACCTGGCCAATGCCGAAGCCAGCGTCAGCGCCGGCGGCGTCAAGGCCAGCGGGCACCTGCGCATCACCGCGCCCGCCGGCTTCGGCCGCCGGCACGTCGCGCCGCTGGTGCCGCGCTTTCGCGAACTGCACCCCGAGGTGACGATCTCGCTGAAACTCAGTGACCGCGTGGTGGACGTGGCGGGCGAGGGCTACGACTGCGCGGTGCGCGTGGGCGATCTGCCCGATTCGTCACTGGTCAGCGTGCGCCTGGCCGACAACCGCCGCCTGTGCGTGACCACGCCGCAGTACCTGCAGCGCCACGGGCGGCCCCAGACCCCGGCCGACCTGGTGCGCTTCGATTGCTTGGTGCTCAGCAGCGACGCGTCGCAGACACGCGGCTGGGCCTTCTCCACGCCGGCGGCCGAGGGCAGCACCGAACGCGAGACCACCCACCTGCGTCCCGGCGGTCCGCTGGACTGCAGCGACGGCCAGGTGCTGCACGAGTGGTGCCTGGCGGGTGTCGGCATCGCCTGGCGCAGCACCTGGGAGGTGGAAGCCGACATCGCCGCCGGCCGGCTGGTGACGGTGCTCGACGACTACGCCGCGCCGCCCAACGGCATTTACGCCGTGTTCCCGCAGCGCAAGCACCTGGCGCTGCGCGTGCGACTGTGGATTGACTTCCTCAAGCACCACTTTGGCCAGGCCGACCACTGGGCGGTGCGCTGAACGGTGTGTTCAGGCCAGCGAGGTGAGCAGCCAGGCAGCCGTGCCCCACATCATCAAGGCCACCGCGCCGTCGAGCGCGCGCCAGATGTGCAGCGTGTTGAGCCGACGCCCCAGCCAGAAGGCGGCTGCGCCCAGCAACAGAAACCAGACCAGTGAGCCGGCGGCAGCCCCCAGGCCGAAGACGGTGCTGCCCTGGCCGTAGGCCAGTGAGGCGGTGCCAATGAGAACGGCCGTGTCCAGCCAGGCGTGCGGGTTGAGCCAGGAAAATGCCAGCGCCGACAGGACCGCCTGGCGCCGGCTCACCGCCGCGGGTGCGTGGCGTGGGGTGTCCGGCGTGTGCGGTAACGGTGCAGACACCGGCGGCTGAAGGAAGCGCTGGAAGGCCTGCCAGCCGTACACCCCCAGGAACAGCACGCCCGCGCCGATCAGCGCTCCCAGCAGTTTTTCGCTGAGGCTGCCCAGCTGTGCCAGACCCAGTACGCCCAGTGAAATCAGCGCAATGTCGGCCAGCGCGCACACCGCGACCGTGAGCCACAGGTGCTGTCGCTGCAGGCCCATGCGCAGCACATGGGCGTTTTGCGGACCGATGGCCATGATCAGCGACAGGCTCAGCACCATGCCGGCGGTGAAAGTGGGAAAGCTCAGGGTCATGAGGGACTCGCAGGACGCAGAAAGGGAATGGGAGGCAGTGTGCCTGCGGATGTCATTTGTTTAAATGGAATTGACTTAAACTCAAATCAATTTAAAAAAACTTGACCAAATGCTGGATGTACGCCCCCTCGAAGCCTTGGCGGCCGTGGCCGAACACGGCGGCTTCGGACCCGCCGCACAGGCGCTGAACATTTCGCTGGCGGCTGTGTCCCTGCGCATCAAGTCGCTGGAAGAGCAGCTGGGCCAGCGCCTGCTGGTGCGCGGCAAGACGGTGCGGGCCACGGTTGCCGGGCAGGCCTTGCTGGCGCACGTCAAGCAGCTGCAGCTGATGGAGGCCGATCTGCTGGCGGGGTTGCGTGGCGAGCAGGCAAACGCCGGCGGGGGCTGGCAGAGCCTGAGTGTGGCGATCAACGCCGATTCGGTGGCGGGGTGGTTTCTGCCCGGTGTGGCACCGCTGCTGCGCAAGCACCACCTGCTGCTCGACGTGATGATCGACGACCAGGACCACACACACGCCCTGCTGCGCAGCGGCGATGTCATCGGTTGCGTCACCGCGCTGGCCGACCCCATGCGCGGTTGCCTGTCAGAGCCACTGGGCGTGGTCCGCTACCGCTGTGTGGCCGCACCGTCGGTCGTGCAGCGTTGCCGCACGCCACGCGGGGCGGTGTCGCCGCACCGGCTGCTGGCCTGTCCGGCGGTCATTTTCAACCGCAAGGACGCGCTGCAGGACGCCTTTCTGGCCCAACATTTCGGGTTGAAACAACCGAACTACCCGCGCCACTACGCGCCGGCAGTGGACGCGTTCGAAAAAGCCATCGAACTCGGGCTGGGCTGGGGCATGGTGCCCGAGCAGCACCTGGCGGACCGCCCCGAGCTGCAGGAGGTATTGCCCGGCGCCACGGTGGACGTGATGCTGTACTGGCAACACTGGGCGCGTGAACCGCTGTCGGCACAACGGCTTACCCAGGCGGTCAAGGCCGCCGCGCGGTCGGCCTTGACACACCCGGTCTCCGGGCGGAGCTGAGGCGGGCCGGCACCGGGCAGCTGCGGGGGCTGTCGTTACGGCGGGCGCACCTAAAATCGCGACCCTATGCTCAAGATCAAACAGGAACTGCTGACCGGTCTCGCCCAGGCGCTGGAACAGCTCTCGCCCGGCGCCGGTGACAAAGCGGCCTTCGAATCGCCCAAGGTCGCGGCCCATGGCGATTTCGCCGTCACCGCCGCCATGCAGCTGGCCAAACCGCTCAAGCTCAACCCGCGCCAGCTGGGTGAACAGCTCAAGGCCGCGCTGCTGGCGCAGCCGGTCTACCAGCAATGGGTGGCCGACATCGAGATTGCCGGTCCCGGCTTTCTCAACCTGCGCCTGACGCCAGCCGCCAAGCAGCAGATCGTGCAGGAGGTGCTGCTGGCCGGCGACGCGTTTGGCGTGCAGCCGTCCAACGGCCAGCGCCTGATGGTCGAGTTCGTTTCCGCCAACCCCACCGGCCCGCTGCACGTCGGCCACGGCCGCCAGGCCGCGCTGGGCGACGCGATCTGCAACCTCTACAGCACCCAGGGCTGGAACGTCCACCGCGAGTTCTATTACAACGACGCGGGCGTGCAGATCGGGACACTCGCCACGAGCACGCAGCTGCGCATCAAGGGCTTCAAGCCCGGCGACGAGCAGTGGCCCGAGGCGGCCTACAACGGTGACTACATCCAGGACATCGCCAACGACTACCTGGCCAAGAAGACGGTGCACTCGGACGACCGCGAGTTCACCGCCAGCGGCGACCCGGAGGCGCTGGACGACATCCGCCTGTTTGCCGTGGCCTACCTGCGCCACGAGCAGGACCTGGACCTGCAGGCCTTCGCCGTCAGGTTTGACCACTACTACCTCGAATCCAGCCTGTACACCAGCGGCCGCGTGGACGCCGCCGTGCAGAAGCTGCGCGATGCCGGCAAGACCTACGAGCAGGACGGCGCGCTGTGGCTGAAGTCGACCGACTACGGTGACGACAAGGACCGTGTCATGCGCAAGGGCGACGGGTCCTACACCTACTTTGTGCCCGATGTGGCTTACCACATCGCCAAGTGGGAGCGCGGCTTCACCAAGGTCATCAACATCCAGGGTACGGACCACCACGGCACCATCGCGCGCGTGCGCGCCGGTCTGCAAGCCGCGGGCGTGGGCATCCCCCAGGGCTATCCCGACTACGTGCTGCACACCATGGTGCGCGTGGTGCGCAACGGGGAAGAGGTCAAGATCAGCAAGCGCGCCGGCAGCTACGTCACGCTGCGCGACCTGATCGAGTGGACCAGCAAGGACGCGGTGCGCTTCTTCCTGCTCAGCCGCAAGCCCGACACCGAATACACCTTCGACGTCGACCTGGCGGTGCAGAAGAACAACGACAACCCGGTCTATTACGTGCAGTACGCGCATGCGCGCATCTGCTCGGTGCTGGCGGCCTGGGGCGGCGATGTGGCGTCGCTGGCGACCGCCGACCTGTCGCCACTGGACACGCCGGCGGCCCAGTCGCTGATGCTGCTGCTGGCCCGGTACCCGGCCATGCTGACGGCGGCGGCCGAAGGTTTTGCCCCGCACGACGTGACCTTCTACCTGCGCGAGCTCGCCGCCGCGTACCACAGCTACTACGACGCCGAGCGCATCCTGGTGGACGATGAAGCGGTCAAGCGGGCCCGCCTCGCGCTGGTCAGGGCCACCGCACAGGTATTGCACAATGGTCTGGCCGTGCTCGGCGTGAGCGCGCCGCAGAAGATGTGAAACACCTCCCCCTATGAAACAAGCCAGTTGGTCAGGCCGCGCGCAGCGTGGCGGCACCCTTGTCGGTTTTGTCGTCGGCCTCCTGGTGGGGCTGGGCATTGCCTTGTCGGTCGCGGTCTACGTCACGCGTGTACCGGTGCCCTTTGTCGACCGGGGCGTGTCACGCTCTTCCGCGCAGGACGCCCAGGAGGCCGAACGCAACAAGGGCTGGGACCCCAACGCCCAGCTGGCGGGCAAGCCGGCGGCACCGCCCGCCGATGCGGCGACGGCCACAGCACCGGCGCCGGGTGAGGGGCCGCCACCGGCCGCCGTGCCGGCCGCTGCTGCTGCAAAAACCGCACCGGCGGCCCCGGCCAAGCCCTCTGCCGATCCCATCGGCGATCTGCTCAATGCCAAGCTGGGGGCCGCTGCAGGCCCGCAGACCGGCGAGGCCGCTGCCGCAGGAGCGGTCGATCCGTTCGTGTATTTCGTACAGGCCGGTGCCTTCAAGTCCCCCGAAGATGCCGAGGCGCAGCGCGCCCGGCTGGCCATGATGGGCATGAGTGCCGAGATCAGTGAGCGCGAGCAGTCGGGACGTGCGGTCTTCCGCGTGCGGCTGGGGCCGTTCGCCAGCAAGGCCGCAGCGGACACCGCGCGAGAACAACTCGAAGGCCGTGGCGTGCAGGCAGCCCTGGTCCGTATCCAGCGCTGATCGCGGTTGCCGGTGGGAACTTTGTCACCCGTCGGCACCCCAAAATGCGCAGCTCAATTACCCGAAACAGGAGGCTGAACCCATGCAACGACGCTCGTTTTCCCGCTCCCTGCTGGCCGCCGGTGCCGGCTCCCTCACCGCCGGCCTGTGGTCATCCGCCGCGCAGGCACAGGTGGGTGCCTTCAAGGAAGGGACCGATTACGTCCGCCTGGGCCAGCCAGTGGCCACCGACGGCGGGGTCGGCAAGATCGAGGTGCTGGAGTTCTTCGCCTATTCGTGCATTCACTGCTACAACTTCGAGCCGGTGATGGCCGCCTGGATGAAGAAGCTGCCGGCCCATGTGGTGGTGCGGCGCACGCCGGTGGCCTTCAGGCCCGCGTTTGTGCCCATGCAGCAGCTTTACTACACGATCGAGGCCATGGGCCTGGTGGAGACGCTGCATGAGAAGGTGTTCCACGCCTTTCATGTCGAAAAAGTGCGCATCCAGGAAGCTTCGGTCGCAGCCGAATGGATCGCCCGGCAAGGCGTGGACATGAAGAAATTCAATGAGCTTTACGCGTCGTTCTCCGTGGTGGGCAAAGCCAAGCGCGCAGCCCAGCTGCAGGAGTTGTACGGCGTCGAAGGCACCCCGGCACTGGGTGTGGCGGGGCGCTACTACGTGCCGGGTCAGGGCCCACGCACGCTGCAGGTGGCCGATGCCCTGGTGGCCGAGATGCGCAAAGGCGCCTGACCGTTCTTCGAGAGGGCGCGGACCGGTTCGCTGCCGGGCCGACAGGGCCTGCACATTCGGCGGTGGCATGGCCGGCACCGCTACAATGAATGCAAGTTTCGTGCCCTTTCATTCATGTCCATTTCCCTTCCTTCGCGCCGCGTCCTGTCTTTCCTGGTCCTGCTGGCTGCGCTGGCAGCTTGGGCCGACGCAGCCCTGGCCGAGCGGGCCGATCGCGACAAGCCCATGGGCGCCGAGGCAGACAGCCTGCGCTACGACGACGCACGGCAGACCAGCGTGTTTTCGGGCAACGTGGTCATCACCAAGGGCACCATCCTCATCCGTGGTGCGCAGGTCGAGGTCCGGCAGGACCCCCAGGGGCACCAGTTCGGCGTGGTCACGGGATCCCCGGGATTCTTCCGCCAGAAGCGCGAGGGTCTGGACGAGTACATCGAGGGCCAGGCGGCCCGTATTGAATACGACAGCCAGAGCGAAACCGTGAAGTTCACCGGCGAGGCCGTGCTGCGCCGTTACCGGGGCACGCAGCTCAGCGACGAGACCACGGGCGGCGTCATTGTCTACAACGGCGCCAACGATACGTTCAGTGTGGACGGCAGTCCGGGCAACCGCAGCGCTGCCGGTTCCTCTGGCCGGGTCCGTGCCATGCTGACGCCGGTGCCCCGGCCGGATGCGCCGGCCACACCGGGTGCCACTGCGGTGCCGCTCAAGCCCAGCGGCCAGTTGGGCGAGGGTCGTCCGTGAGTGGCCCGCGCATCGACCCGGCCGATGCGTCCGGGGGGGGGCTGATCGCGGACAGCCGGCTGGAAGCCCGTGGGCTGCAGAAGGCCTATGGCAGCCGCACGGTGGTCAAGGACGTGTCGCTGTCCGTGGGCAAAGGCGAGGTGGTCGGCCTGCTGGGCCCCAACGGAGCGGGCAAGACCACGTCCTTCTACATGATCGTTGGATTGCTGCGCAACGACGCCGGCCAGATCCTGCTGGACGGGCAGGCCATCGAGGGCATGCCCATCCACCGGCGTGCGCGCCTGGGACTGGGCTACCTGCCGCAGGAGGCCTCGATTTTTCGCAAGCTCACCGTGGCCGACAACGTACGCGCCGTGCTGGAACTGCAGCATGACGGGCAGGGCAAGCCACTGAAGGAGGCCGAGATCCGGCAGCGTCTGGACGCGCTGCTGCAGGACCTGCACGTCGATCACCTGCGCGATTCGCCGGCGCCCGCGCTGTCGGGTGGAGAACGCCGTCGCGTCGAAATCGCGCGAGCCCTGGCCACCCGGCCGCGCTTCATCCTGCTCGACGAGCCGTTCGCCGGCATCGATCCGATCGCGGTGATTGAAATCCAGCGCATCATCGGCTTTCTCAAGCAGCGCGGCATTGGTGTGCTGATCACCGACCACAACGTGCGCGAGACGCTGGGCATTTGTGACCGCGCCTACATCATCAGCGAGGGCACGGTGCTGGCCAGCGGCACGCCGGCCGAGATCGTCGAAAACCCCGACGTGCGCCGCGTGTACCTGGGCGAACACTTCCGCATGTGATGGCGACCTCGGCCCTTTTACCCGCCACGGCCTGTGCGGGGCGAGCCCGTCGGTCCTGCCCGCTGCCCTGGGTCCAGACAGGTGCGGCGCCATGAAGCCCGGTCTTTCCCTGCGGGTCTCTCAGCACCTGGCGCTCACGCCCCAGCTGCAGCAGTCCATCCGCCTGCTGCAGCTGTCCACGCTGGAGATGGCGCAGGAAGTCGAGCAGATGCTCGATGAAAACCCGTTCCTCGAGCGCGCCGACGATCTGGCCGAGCGCGAGGCGCACGGGCTGGCGCAGAGTGACGCCCCGGTCAGCGCCGGCGAGCAGATCGACGAGTGGGCGCAGGCCCAGCCGGGGGAGGGCACGTCGGCGACAGCGGAAGGCGCTGCCGACGACATCGAAAGCCGGATCGACGGGGCCGATGCTCTCGACCCGAGCTGGGAGGGCGACGGTACGGTCGAGATGCGGCCAGACGACAGCGAGTGGGGCGGCGAGGCCCCGCCGCGCAACGCTGACGGGGATGACGAGACCGCGCGCGCGGCCGATCTGGCGAGCTGCCCGGAACGCCTGCAGGCGCATCTGCACGAGCAGGCGTGCACCTTGCGGCTGGGCGATGCGGATGCCGCTGCGCTGTACTTTCTGATCGAGTCGCTGGACGACGACGGTTATCTCGATGGCCCCCTGGACGAGCTGGCGGCGGCCTGGTGGCGACTGTCCACGGGCGCAGGGCCGACGGCTCAACCAGGAACCGAGGCATGGGAAGACGCCGTGGTCCGCTTGCGGACCGCGCTGGGCTGGCTGCAGCACCTGGACCCACCGGGTGTCGGCGCCCGCGATCTGGGGGAATGTCTGCGTCTGCAGATCCAGGAACTGCGCAACACCCCGGTGGCCCGTGCTGCACTGCTCATTTGCGGGCAGCCGCTGGAGCTCATGGCCAAACGCGACGTGCGGCGCCTGGGCAGCCTGACGGGCGTCGACGAGGAAACCGTGCGTGCGGCGCTGGGATTGATCGCCGGCCTGGAGCCCAAGCCGGGCCGACGCTTCGTCGACGTGGCACGCAACGTGGTGGTGCCCGACGTCATCGTGGTGCGCGCCGGCCGCGGCTTCAAGGTCACGCTCAACCCCGACGTGATGCCGCGCCTGCGGGTGCACGACATCTACGCCAATGCCCTGCGGGCCAACCGCGGCGGCAAGGACGCCGATGGTGGCCACGCCGCCATGCAGCAGCGGCTGCAGGAAGCGCGCTGGTTCATCAAGAACATCCAGCAGCGCTTTGACACCATCCTGCGCGTGTCCTCGGCCATCGTCGAGCGCCAGCGCAACTTCTTCATGCATGGCGAGCTGGCCATGCGGCCGCTGGTGCTGCGCGAGATCGCCGACGAGCTGGGCCTGCACGAGTCCACCATCAGCCGCGTGACCACGGCCAAGTACATGGCCACGCCCTTCGGCACCTACGAGCTCAAGTACTTCTTCGGCTCCAGCCTGGGCACCGAGACCGGCGGCAACGCGTCGAGCACCGCAGTGCGCGCGCTGATCAAGCAGTTCATCAGCGCGGAAGACACGAAGAAACCGTTGTCGGACAACCAGCTCTCGGACATGCTCAAGGAACAGGGCATCGAGTGCGCGCGCCGAACGGTGGCCAAGTACCGTGAAGCCCTGCGCATCTCGCCCGCGAATTTGCGCAAAGCACTTTGAACACCCCCGCGCCGCTTTTTCTGCCGTGAACCAACTCAAACTCTTTTTGCCCTGCGCCGCCGGCGTGGAGGACTTCCTGGCCGACGAGGTGCAGCGCATCACCGGCGAGACGCCGGCCTTCAAGGCGCGTGGCGGCGTGGGCGTGATCGCGTCCTGGCGCGAGGCCATGCGCCTGAACCTGCACAGCCGGCTGGCGCAGCGCGTGCTGGTACAGCTCTGGCACGGCGGCTACCGCAGCGAGCAGGACCTGTACCAGGCCGCCGGCGAAGTGGCCTGGGAAATCTGGTTCAGTCCGGCGCAGACCATCAAGGTCGAGATCACGGCCCAGCACAGCCCGCTGACCAGCCTGAACTTCGCGGCGCTCAAAATCAAGGACGCGATCTGCGACCGCTTCCGGGCCAAGCGCGGCGAGCGCCCCAGCGTCAACACCACCTGGCCCGACGTGCGCATCTACGCGCACCTGACCACCGACGAATGCACGCTGTACATCGACACCTCGGGCGAACCGCTGTTCAAGCGCGGCTGGCGTGAAGACAAGGGCGATGCTCCGCTGAAGGAAACCCTGGCCGCAGCCATGATCGCCGCCACCGGCTGGAACGGCGGCAGCGCCGAGTCGCTGGACGACATCACGCCGCTGTACGACCCCTGCTGCGGCAGTGGCACCGTGGCCATCGAGGCGGCGCAGATCGCGTTGCGCATCCCGCCCGGCCTGCAGCGCCGCTTTGCGTTTGAAAAGCTGGTGCCCTACCAGGCCCATGTGTGGAGCGGCATCCAGGACCAGGCGGCGCGCGAGCGGCGCGGGTGGCCGCAGGGCCACCCGCCCATCGTCTTCGGCAGCGACGTGGCTTTCCGCATGGTCGACTTCGCGCAGCGCAACGCCGAGCGTGCGGGCGTGGCCCATGCACTGGAACTGCGCGGGGGTGACGCGCTGCAACGCATGCCGCCCACGACCCGGCCCGGCATCCTGCTGCTCAACCCGCCCTACGGCGAGCGCATCGCTGCCGCCGGTGTGGCGGGCGAGAAGGCCGGTGCCCGCGCCCAGCGCATGGAGCCCCGTGCACCCCGGGTGTTCACCACCGGCAAGGCTGCACCACCCGCACCGGGCCTGGGCCATGGGGATTCGGAGTTCTCGCGGCTGGGCCGCGAGAGTGCCCAGATGGCCGACGGCGGTGACGGCAGCGAGTTCTTCCAACAGTTGGCCACCCACTGGAAAAGCCACTACGCGGGCTGGAGCGCCTGGCTGCTCACGCCTGACCTGAAGCTGCCAGGCAAGATGCGCTTCAAGGAATCGCGCCGCGTGCCGCTGTGGAACGGCCCCATCGAGTGCCGGCTGTTCCGCTTCGACCTGACGGCCCGCCGCGTGACATGACCCACCCCCGCCGCGCTTCGCGCGACCCCCGCCAGGGGGCGGCACTGGCGGCCCGGCCAAGCCGGTTCCGCGGTGCCCCTGGGATTGGTGACTTCGCTCCGGCCGGGCGCTTGAGACCTTTGGTTCGATGAAGCCTTCCATCCTGGTGCTCGACACCAACGTCGTGCTCGACCTGTTCCTCTACCAGGACCCGGCCACCGTTCCGCTGCGCGAGTGCCTGGCCGACCCGGCCGTGCGCTGGCTGGCCACGCCGGTGATGCGCGAGGAGTTGCGGCGCGTGCTGGCTTACCCGCAGGTGGTCAGGCGCATGCAGGCGCGCGCGCTGTCGGCCGAGGCCGTGCTGGCCGCCTTCGATGCCCGGGCGCAGATCGTGGACACCGCGCCCAAGGCGCCCTACACCTGCAAGGACGGGGACGACCAGAAATTCATCGATTTGGCCGTCACCCACACCGCGCGGCTGCTGAGCAAAGACAAGGCCGTGCTGTGCATGCGCAAACGCCTGGAGCGGCTGGGCGTGGTGGTGGAGCCATCACTGCCCGCACCGGCCCCCTGACAACACCCGCCCCTACACTGGGCATTTCCCATTCCCTCTCCGGTTTTCCATGAACACCTCTTCCGACCTGTCGCCGCTGGACGGCCCCGACTACGACGCCCTCGAAGACATCCTCGACGACCTGCGCACGCGCGGCGAGGACGTGCCGCAGTGGGAGTTTCTGGAAGGCGCCATCGCGGCGTTGCTGTGCACCCGCCGTCTGGTGCTGCCCGATGAATACCTGCCGGTGCTGCTGGGCCTGGGAGACGACGAAGACGACACCCGCTTTGCCGACGACGCGCAGTCGCAGCGCTTCATGACGCTCTGGACCCGGCGCTGGAACGAGGTGGCCCAGGCGCTGGGTGCCGACGTACAGGCCCTGGACGACGAGCGCGCCTACCACCCTGAGGTGATGGACGTGCGCGGCGCGGTGGCCATGCTGAGCGACGAGGCGCGTGCCGAGATGGGTGACCAGCCCCTGCCGGCCTATGGCCAGGTGTGGGCGCTGGGGTTCATGTTCGTGGTGGAAAACTGGCCAGAGGAGTGGGAAGCCCCGCGCGACAAGGAAACGGCGGGCTGGATCGACGAGGCGCTGGACGCCATCGTGGCCCTGACCGAAGACGACACCGCCAAGCCCGCCTTCAACCTGCACGCCGAGGAAGGCCCGCCGAGCGTGAGCGACGAGCGCGCCAACGCCTTCGGCTCGGCCCTGTGGGCGGTGTACGACCTGCGCCAGATCTGGCAGAGCCTGGGCCCGCGTGCCGAGCCGGTGCGCAAGACCGCCGAACCTGGCCGCAACGACCCTTGCCCCTGCGGCAGCGGCAAGAAGTACAAAAAGTGCCACGGGGCCTGACCCCCTGCCCCAGTCAGCGACAGGGGGCAGGTTCAGCCCAGCAGATCGAACGTCGCCGAGGCGGTTGACTGCCCGTTGATCTGCAGTTCGACGCGGTGCGTGCCCGGGTACAGACGGCGCGTGGTGACCGGGCGCAAGCTGTGGCGCTTGACCAGGTGGCGTTGCTCGCCGGGCTGCAGCGTGATTCGCCACCCTTTGAACACTTTGGGCGATGTGCTGCCATTGGCGCGCCGGTGGTGCACCACGTAGTCGATCACGAGGCGCTGCGGGGCATCGGCCGTGGCGACCAGCCCGACGGTGAGCAACAGCGTATCGCCCGCCGTGACCGTGGCCGGCGACAGCGCGAGCGTGGCGTTGCCTTGCAGCCCCTGTTGCAGGTCCCAGGCGGCGAGCGTCCCTGCGTGGCCCTGCTTGATGAGGCTGCGGCTGGCGTGGCGCAGCAGGGCGGTGCGCTGCGCCGTGGCGCCCGCCCGGTGTTCATGCACCCAGGCGGCCACGCGGTCCGGGTGGTCCTTGGCGATGTCGTTGAGGTGGTTGGCCACGCTGCGGCGCACGTAGGCGCTGGGGTCGTCCTGCAGCGCACGCAGCAGCGGCAGGCTGTGGGTCGGGTCCACCACCAGCGCCTGCAACCGCAGCCCCCAGGGCAGGCGCGGACGCGAGCCTTCACTCACCAGGCGCCGCACGTGTGCGCTCGGGTCCTGCGTCCAGCGCGCCAGCGTGTCGAAGACCAGCGCCGGGTGGTCGCGCACAAAGGGGCGGATCGCGAACTCGGCGGAAAAGCGCTGCGTGATCGCGTGCAGGCAGTCCAGGGCGCGCGGCACATCGGCCGGGCCGCTGCGGGCCACATACTCGCCCACCGACCAGATCACCCAGCCCGCCAGGCCCTGCGCGCTGTCGGCGGCGCTTAGACCGGCCGGCTCACCCGCCGCGTCCAGCGGGATGGGCGGCGCCAGCGCGGCCTCCAGCACCTCGGCCGCATCGGTGAAGCGGGGCGGCAGCGTGGCCTGCAGCGCGTCGGCCAGCTGCATGGCTCGGGCCTTGAATTCCAGCGCGTCCAGCCCCTGCGCGGCCTGCTGCTCGAAGCCGCGCCGGTCGAAGGCCGGCCACACACGCTGCAGGTGCAGGCCCGCATCGGTCACGGTACGGGCGTTGATGCGGTGCTTGAACGGTTCCATGCAAGCGGCCGGCGGCTCAAGCCAGCCGCTGCAGCAGGCCGGCTAGCGCGTGCGCCACCGTGGCCCGGCGCACGGCGGCACGGTCGCCGTCAAAGTGCTGCAGCTCCGTGTCCACCCCCTGTGGCGTGGCCCAGCCGAACCACACCGTGCCCACCGGCTTCTCGGCACTGCCGCCCGTGGGGCCGGCGACGCCGGTGACCGCCACCGACCAGTGCGCGTGCGCATTCGCGACCGCGCCCACGGCCATGGCGCGCACCACCGGCTCGCTCACCGCTCCGTGTTCGTGGATCAGCGCCATCGGAACCCCGAGCAGCTCGCTCTTGGCCGCGTTGGAATAGGTGACGAAGCCGCGCTCGAACCAGTCGCTCGACCCGCTGATCTCGGTGCAGGCACCGGCGATCAGCCCGCCGGTGCAGCTTTCGGCCGTGGCCATCATCTGGCCGCGGTGTTTCAGCGCCACGGCCAGTTGTTCGACGAGGGTGAGGATGTCGGTCATGGTCAAAACTTCCAGAGGGCAATCACCAGCAGCGTGCACAGCGCAGCCGCAAAGTCGTCGAGCAGGATGCCGAAGCCCCCGCGCGGGCCGAAGCCCTTGAACGTGCGGTCCGCCCAGGCCATGGGGCCGACCTTGACCGCGTCGAACAGCCGGAACAGCGCGAAGCCCCAGAGCTGCGACCAGAAAGAAGCCGGCGTCACCAGCCACAGCACCAGCCAGAACGCGACCACCTCGTCCCACACGATGTGGCCCGAATCGGCCATGCCCATGTGCTGCGCCGTCACCGTGCAGGCCCACCAGCCCACCAGTGTGCCCAGACCGATCAGCAGCGCCCAGCCCGCGTCGTTCATGAATGGCTGCAGGATGGCGAACGCCGCCCAGGCCCAGAGCGTGCCCACTGTGCCCGGCGCCTTGCGGGCCAGGCCGGCGCCGGCACCCAGCGCGATGAAATGGGCCGGGTGGGACAGCGCAAACCGCAGGGTCGGGCGCAACAGCGGTGGGGGCGGCGGGCGCGTCTCGGACATGCCGGGATTATCGATGCCGGCGGCGTGGGCTCGCCGCGTCGCCAGCCTGTCAGCCGAAGTGGTCGAAGCCGGTGGCCTGTGCGGGCGTTCGGTGACCCTGTGCATCCAGCAGTCGCAAGCCGGGCTCAGCGGTGACCTGCCCGATGCGGGCGAACGGGGTGGCGCTGTTTTGCGCGGCGACCCGCACGGCCGGGCGAGCGGATGCCGGGGCGGTGAACAGCAGCTCGTAGTCGTCCCCTCCGGCCAGCAGGCAGGTCAGGCGCTGGTGGTCGGGCAGGGCGGCCAGTGCGGGCGCCACCGGCAAGGCATTGAGCTGCAGGTCCGCTCCCACGCCGCTGGCGGCCAGGATGTGACCCAGGTCACCGGTCAGGCCGTCGCTCAGGTCCAATGCCGCGTGGGCCACACCGGCCAAAGCCTGGCCCAGCGCCAGCCGGGGCGTCGGGCGTTCCAGTCGGTCGCGCAGGTCGACGGGCAGTTCGGGGCCCAGGGCTTCGCGCGCCCACGGTGTGCCCAGCAGCCATTCCAGCGCCAGTCGCGCTTCGCCGGTGCGGCCGCTGACGTAGATGTCATCGCCCACGAGCGCCGTGTCGCGTCGCAGCGCCTGGCCGGGGCGCACTTCGCCAAACACGGTGATGCAGAGGTTCAGCGGCCCGCGCGTGGTGTCGCCACCCACCAGCGGGCAGGCGTGTGCGTCGGCCAGGGCGAACAGGCCACGCGTGAAGCCGGCCAGCCAGTCGTCGTCGGCGCGCGGGAGCGCCAGTGCCAAGGTGAAGCCCAGCGGCCTGGCGCCCATGGCGGCCAGGTCGCTCAGGTTCACGGCCAGCGCCTTGTGGCCCAGCGCCGAGGGCTCGACATCGGCAAAAAAATGCCGGTCCTCGACCAGCATGTCGCTGGAGATGGCCAGTTGCGTACCGGCAGAAGGCTGCAGCAGTGCGCAGTCATCACCGATGCCCAGCACCACGTGTTCGGGCGATGCGGGGAGTACACGCCGGAAATGGCGCCGGATCAGATCGAACTCACCCACGGCGAGTGCCCGGTGCGGACGGCGGCCACAGAAAGGACAGCGGCGCCCGCCGCACGCGCTGGCGCAGGGCGGCGTTGATCCGGTGGCGGTTGACGTGGCTGATGGCCTGTGCCTTCATCGCCAGGCGGAAAGCCAGGTAGAAACTCATCGCCAGGTTCAGCGGACCGATGACCAGCACACCGGCCACGGCCCACCAGAACGCAGGCTCGCCGAGCACGGCCGGACCGAGCGCGGCGGCGGCAGCGGCCACCTGGCCGGCCGAGAGCGTGACATGCCTCACGTCCAGGGGCAGACCGAAGAAGGCGAGCACAGCGGGTACCAGGCCGAGCATGAGCCCCAGCGAGATGTTGGCCGTCAGGCCGGATACGTTCTGTCGCAGCCAGGCGGCCCAGCGACCGGCGCGCGCGATGCCGAGCCGCCGGGTGAAGCGGGGGTTGTGGCGCACGGCGGAATCCAGCTGGTGAAACACAAACCAGTTTTCCACCCAGCCGGCAATGATGCTGCTGGCAAACAGCAACACGCCGGTGAAGGCTGCAAACAGCGCGGTGGGTCCGAGCAGGTGCATGTCGTGCAGCACGTGGCGCGCCTGGACGGTGTCGATCATGGGAGAGCCCCCTGTCGACGACAGGGCCAGGCTGATCAGCAGCACCACCGGCACCACGGCTCCCACGTTGCCCAGGATGGCCGCGATTTGCGAGCGCAGCAGGTGGGTCACCTCGTCGACGAAACGGCGTACCGCGCCCGGAGCACGGATGTCGCGCAGCTTGGCCACCATGGCCGGTGCCGTGACGGCCGGCTGCTTGGTTGCCACGGTCCAGTGCAGCAGATGGATCAGCACAAAAAAGAAAGCGTAGTTCAAGCCTGCCGACAGGCCCGACCAGAAGGCGGGCAGCGCGAGCCCGTAAAGACCGAACTTGGCCCAGGTGGTCATGCCAATCAGCGCACCGCCCCCCATCGCTTTGCCCACCATCTGCCGGTACGCTGCGCGGTCGCGGGTGATGTAGTGCTCGCCGCTTTCCGCACTGCGCTCGGCCACTTTGGCTGCCGTCAGCTGGGTGCTGCTGGCGATGAGCGCCCGCAGGCTGCGATGGTCCTGTCCCATGGTGACCAGATCGGCCATGAGCGCAGCGGTGGCGCGTTCGGGCTGTTCGGCCAGCAGGCAGTCCAGGAGCTGGCGTACGCGCAGGATGCGCTCGCGCAGCTGGCGCAAGCGAAAGACGATACCCACCGAAATGCCGTGTGCGTCCAGGTGGGCGTAGACCGTGTAGGCGTCCTGGCGACAGCGGTCCAGTTGTTCCTGCAGGCGCACGGCGGCTGCCCGGGCGTCCCCGCTGCGTGCGCCTTGCTGCAACACCGCGCGTCGCAAGGACTCGCCGTGCGCCGGCAAGCCGTGAAAGCTGCGTGCAGCCCGCGCCGGCTCGTCCATGCGGGTGCGGATTTCCGCTGCAAAACCGGTGGCACTGACCTGGCTGATGCTGAACGTCAGCGCGTCGAGCAAGGCTGCTTGCCAGGCGTCAGCGGGTTCGCCAGGCGCTGCATGCCCGCTGCCCTGGGGCTCGAACAACAGCTGTCGCAGACGCACCAGGGTGTCTGTGTCGAGCGCCTGAATCCAGCGGGCATCAAACCGTGTCGGCAGCAGCAGGGCGAACAGTTCGGCCAGATCCGTGGTCTCTGGCGTGCCGGGCAGCAGTTTGCGGCGCAGCCGGTGACCCAGCTCGCTCATGAAGGCAGTGCGGGGCGCAAATCCAAAGTCGGCCAGCAGGGGTGTCAGGTCCACGGTCTGCAGGAACCGTGACCACCATCGCTGCCAGCGCGCACGCCATTCGGGGCGTGCCTGTGCCGCGTCGAGCAGCAGGCGCACCCGGGCGACACTGGCCGCCGGGTCGTGCGCGTCGCCCCTCACCCATTGCAACAGACCGATCAGCCACAGGTGGCGCTGCGCCATCGGCGCGTCGGGGTCCAGGGTATCGAGCAGGTTGGCGAGGGCCATGGCGGGCGCGGCTCAGTGCAGCACACGCGGCCGGCCGTGCTCGTCCGCCAGCAGGACAAAAGCGGGGATGGCGGCTTCGAAGCGTTCCCCGTCTTCCGCCACACAGAAATAGGCGCCGTGCATGCTGCCCGATGGGCGTCGCAGGCGGGTGCTGCTGGTGTACTGGAAGGACTGGCCCGGGCGCAACAAAGGCTGCTGGCCCACCACCCCCAGGCCTTTGACCTCTTCGGTGTGCCCCTGGTCGTCTTCAATAACCCAGTGACGCGCGATCAACTGGGCGGCCACCTGTCCCGTGTTGGTGATGGTGACCGTGTAGGCAAAAGCAAATACGCCGTCGTCGGGCCGGGACTCTTCGGCCAGGTAATGCGGTTCGACCTCGCAGGTGAATTGGTAAGGGACCATGCGGTCATGTTAACGCGCGGCCACCCCCGGGCCGACGCCTGCGAAAATCCCCCCGTCACCCTTCCTGGAACTTCGCCATGACCACCTACCGTATTGCCCCGTCCATCCTGTCCGCCGATTTCGCCCGCCTGGGCGACGAAGTCAAAAACGTCATCGCCGCTGGCGCCGACTGGATCCACTTCGACGTGATGGACAACCACTACGTGCCCAACCTGACCTTCGGTCCCATGGTCTGCCAGGCGCTCAAGCCGCACGCGAAGAAGCCCGACGGCACGCCAGTGCCCATCGACGTGCACCTGATGATCCAGCCGGTGGACGCGTTGGCCGGCGCCTTCATCGACGCCGGCGCCGACCTGGTGAGCTTCCACCCCGATGCGTCCGCTCACGTGCACCGCAGCGTACAGGCCATCAAGGCCCGTGGCTGCAAGGCCGGCCTGACCTTCAACCCCGCCCAGCCGCTGGACGTACTGGACTGGGTGATCGAGGACATCGACCTGATCCTGATCATGAGCGTCAACCCCGGTTTCGGCGGCCAGAGCTTCATCGACTCCGCGCTGCGCAAGATCGAAGCGGCGCGCAAGCGGATCGAGGCTTCGGGCAAGGACATCCGCCTGGAGGTGGACGGCGGCATCAAGGCCGACAACATCCGCCGCGTGGCCGACGCCGGCGCCGACACCTTCGTGGCCGGCAGCGCGATCTTCGGCAAGCCGGACTACAAGAGCGTCATCGACAGCATGCGGGCGGCACTCGCCTGACCCCTGCGCCGCTGGGCGCTACCCCGGCAGGGGGCGATGTCCGCAGCCTGTCCTGCGTTTGTCGGAGGGCCGCTCCGCGGCATCCCTGGGGGCAGACACTTTTTCCGGAGCCGTTTTGAAGTTTGCAGATATTCAAGCCGTCATCGTTGATCTCGACGGCACGATGGTCGATACGCTGGGCGATTTCGAAGTCGCGCTCAACCGCATGTTGGCTGAGCTGGCGCTGCCGCCGGTCGACCGTGCGTTTGTGCAGCGAACCGTGGGCAAAGGTTCCGAGCACCTGATTCGCAGCGTGCTGGCTGAACAGCTGCGCCGGCTCGACCCGGCGGCCTGCGCCAGCAGCTGTCCGGCCACGCAGCCCGAGGCGCGCTACGAGCGCGCCTGGCAGGCGTACCAGGCGCACTACCGTGCCATCAACGGCACTTTCTCCGACCTCTATCCTGGTGTGGTTGAAGGACTGGCGGCCATGCGGGCTGCGGGCCTGCCGATGGCTTGCCTGACCAACAAACCACGCGCTTTCGCCACCGAGCTGCTGCGCGCCAAAGGCCTGGACGCGTTTTTCGAGCAGGTGTTTGGTGGGGACAGCTTCGAACGCAAAAAACCCGATCCGCTGCCGCTGTTGCGCACCTGCGAGGCGCTGGGCAAGGCCCCGGCGCACACGCTGATGATCGGTGACTCACAGAACGACGCGCTGGCGGCACGCGCTGCAGGCTGTCCGGTCGCTTTGGTGACCTACGGTTACAACCATGGTGAACCGGTCCAGGCGGTGGATGCAGACGTTTATGTGGACCGCATCGACCAGCTGCTGCGGTCGCCTGGCTGAGGCGCTTCGCAGCGCCCGAAGGCGGGGCCTTTGCTACACTGCGCCCATCATGTTGCCCTCCCGCACGATCTCCGCAGGTTTCGCACCTGGCCGCAACGGCCGGGGAGCCTGGCCCTGGCGCAAGCCAGCGTAACCGTGCCCTCCCCCCGCTGACGGGGTGCCAGCGCCGCCGCTGCACCCACCGAGCCCCGCCACCGGCGGCTTCCCAGAGATGAACGATCCGCCCGCGGTACGCGGCCGGACCCGGAGCAAACAACGTGATCACCGAACTCGAATTCAAGAGCCTTGCGCAACAGGGCTACAACCGCATCCCGCTGATGGCTGAGGCCTTCGCGGACCTCGAAACCCCGCTTTCGCTGTACCTCAAGCTGGCCCACAGCCGGGGTGACGGCGCCTTCTCCTTCCTGCTCGAATCGGTCGTCGGCGGCGAGCGTTTCGGCCGCTACAGCTTCATCGGCCTGCCCGCGCGCACCCTGCTGCGCGCCAGCGGCTTCGGCGCCGCCGCCAGGACCGAAGTTGTCCGCGACGGCGTGGTGGTGGAGACGAACCACGGCAACCCGCTCGATTTCATTGCCGTTTACCAGCAGCGTTTCAAGGTGGCGCTGCGCCCGGGCCTGCCGCGCTTCTGCGGCGGCCTGGCCGGCTACTTTGGCTACGACGCGGTGCGCTACATCGAGAAGAAGCTGGAAAACGGCTGCCCGCCCGACACGTTGGGCACGCCCGACATCCTGCTGCTGCAGTGCGAGGAGCTGGCGGTCATCGACAACCTCTCGGGCAAGCTCTACCTGATCGTCTATGCCGACCCGGCCCAGCCCGAGGCCTACGCCCATGCCAAGCGGCGCGTGCGTGAACTCAAGGAAGCACTGAAGTATTCGGTGGCAGCACCGGTGGTGAAGGCGAGCCCGAACCACCCGGCCGAGCGCAGCTTCGCCAAGGCCGACTACCTGGCCGCCGTGGACCGTGCCAAGGAACTGATCGCCGCCGGTGATTTCATGCAGGTGCAGGTGGGCCAGCGCATCAGCAAGCGCTACACCGAATCGCCGTTGAGCCTGTACCGCGCGCTGCGCTCGCTCAACCCCAGTCCCTACATGTACTACTACCACTTCGGGGATTTCCACGTGGTGGGGGCCTCGCCCGAAATCCTGGTGCGCCAGGAGCACACGCAAGAGGGGCAGAAGGTCATCATCCGCCCGCTGGCCGGCACCCGCCCCCGCGGCGCCACGCCCGAGAAGGACAAGGCGACCGAGGTCGAGCTGCTGGCCGACCCCAAGGAGCGCGCCGAGCACGTGATGCTGATCGACCTCGCCCGCAACGACATCGGCCGCATCGCCAAGATCGGCAGCGTCAAGGTGACCGAGGCCTTCGTGGTCGAGCGCTACAGCCACGTGATGCACATCGTGAGCAACGTCGAAGGCGTGCTGAACGACGGCCCCGATGGTCGTCCGCTCGGCAACATGGACGTGCTCAAGGCCACCTTCCCGGCCGGCACGCTGACCGGCGCGCCCAAGGTGCACGCCATGGAACTGATCGACCAGCTCGAACCGGTCAAGCGCGGCATCTACGGCGGCGCCTGTGGGTACCTGAGCTTTGCCGGCGACATGGACGTGGCGATTGCCATCCGCACCGCCATCATCAAGGACCAGACCCTGCACGTGCAAGCCGCGGCTGGCGTGGTGGCCGATTCGGTGCCCGAGATGGAGTGGCGGGAAACCGAACACAAGGCGCGGGCGCTGCTGCGTGCGGCGGAACTGGTGGAAGAAGGCCTGGAGTGAACACGATGACACAAAAGAGCCAAGACATGAACGGCGCCGGGCCGTCCCAAGCCGTTCAAGCCCCCTCGGGGGGCCTCGGACCTCGCGCAGCGGGGGAGCGTGGGGGCGTCAAGGTTTTGATGGTGGACAACTACGACTCGTTCACCTTCAACATCGTGCAGTACTTCGGCGAACTCGGCGCCGACGTGACCGTGGTGCGCAACGACGAGATCACCGTGGACGAGATCCAGCGCCGGCTCGACGCTGGCCAGATTCACCGCCTGGTCATTTCGCCCGGCCCCTGCTCACCGGCCGAAGCCGGCATCTCGGTGCCGGCCATCCAGCACTTTGCCGGCAAACTGCCGATCCTCGGTGTGTGCCTCGGCCACCAGAGCATCGGCGCGGCCTTCGGCGGCCAGATCGTTCGCGCGCAGGAGCTGATGCATGGCAAGACCAGCGTCATCACCACCACACAGGAAGGCGTGTTCGCGAACCTGCCCGAGCAGTTCACGGTCAACCGTTACCACTCGCTGGCCATTGGGCGCGAGAGCTGCCCGGATTGCCTCAAGGTCACGGCCTGGACGCCAGACGGCGAGATCATGGGGGTGAAGCACAAGACGCTGGCCATCGAGGGCGTGCAGTTCCACCCCGAGAGCATCCTGACCGAACACGGCCACGCGATGCTGAAGAACTTTCTGGAGCAGAAGTGATGCACCCCCTGCGCCGCTTCGCGGCTTCCCCCTCTCTCGCCTGCGGCGGGAGGGGGACGACACCAGCGGCCTGGCAAAGCCAGTTCCGCGGTGCCCCTGGAGCAAGACACGCTGACCTCGGAAGGGCAGGCCATGCTGGTTGATCTCAGAAGCGACACCGTCACGCAGCCGACGGCGGCCATGCGCGCCACCATGATGGCCGCGCCCCTGGGCGACGACGTGTTCGGCGACGACCCGACGGTGAACGCGCTGCAGGAACGCATCGCGGCGCTCACCGGCAAGGCCGCCGCCCTGTTCATGCCTTCGGGCACGCAGAGCAACCTGTGCGGCATCCTGGCCCACTGCGGGCGCGGCGACGAGTACATCGTCGGCCAGCTGGCCCACACCTACCGTTACGAAGGCGGCGGCGCGGCGGTGTTCGGCAGTGTGCAGCCGCAGCCGCTGACGCAGGACGCCCAAGGCCGCATGGCGCTGGCCGACATCGCGGCGGCCATCAAGCCGGACGACCCGCACTTCGCGCGCACCCGCCTGCTGTGCCTGGAAAACACCTGGAACGGTCATGTGATGCCCGACGAGTACCTGCGCGGCGCCACGGCGTTGGCGCGCGAGAAGGGTTTGAACACCCACCTCGACGGCGCGCGCGTGTTCAATGCCGCTGTCGCTACGGCCGCGCCGGGGCAGGGCGCGTTCGCCCGCCTGCGCGAGATCGCTGACCATTTCGACAGCCTGTCGGTCTGCTTCAGCAAGGGGCTGGGTGCGCCGGTGGGTTCCGCCCTGTGTGGCTCGCACGAACTGATCAACCGCGCCCGCCGCATCCGCAAGATGGCCGGCGGCGGCCTGCGCCAGGCCGGTCTGCTGGCCGCCTGTGCGCTGCACGCGCTGGACCATCATGTGGAACGACTGGCCGACGACCATGCGAACGCGCGCCGTCTGGCCAAAGGACTGGCCGGCATCGACGGCCTCACCTTGAAGTCGGCCGAGACCAACATCGTGTTCGTCGATGTGGCCGACGGTCGCGGTCCGGCGCTGCTGGAGTTCCTCAAAGCCCACGGCGTGCTGGCCACCGGGCTGATCGGCCCGCGCTTCGTCACCCACCTCGATGTGGATGCCGCCGGGATCGATCACGCCGTCGCCACCGTGCGCCGCTTCTTTGCCGAAGCGCCGGCCCCATCCGCAACCGCCGGCCGCACCGGTCCCTACTGACCCGTCGCCGAGACCGCCATGCCCGACACGCCCCAACTCCTGGTGTTCATCGCGGCGGGCTGGCTGCTCAACCTCACACCCGGTCCCGACGTGCTCTACATCGTCAGCAGCGCGCTCAAGAGCGGCGTGCGTGCCGGCATCGTCGCCGCGCTGGGCATCGTCAGCGGCTGTTTCGTGCACGTGTTCGCGGCCGCCCTGGGCGTGGGCGCGCTGCTGGCCACGTCCGTCACGGCCTTCACCGTGCTCAAGTGGGCCGGTGCGGCCTATCTGGTGTGGATGGGGATCAGGCTGTTGCTGGCCAAGGGCGGTTCGTCCATCGTGCCGGCTGATGTGAAGGCGGGGCCGGTCGCCGTGAACCTCTGGCGCGTTTACCGCCAGGGCTTTCTCACCAATGTGCTCAACCCCAAGGTGGCGCTGTTCTTCCTGGCCTTTGTGCCGCAGTTCATTGCGCCCGGCACCGATGACAAGGTGACAACCTTCCTGCTGCTGGGCCTGCTGTTCAACATCAATTCACTGCCGATCAACTTCGGCTACGCCTGGCTGGCCGGCTGGGCCTCGCGCCGCGTCGGCGCGGTGCAGAGCGCCATGCACGGGATGGACCGCGCCGCCGGTGTGATGTTCATCGGTTTCGGTCTGCGCCTGGCCATGTCCGACAATCGACCATGAACACTCCCCTGCGCCGCTTCGCGTCTTCATCCCTCTCCTGCGGGAGGGGGGACGCTCCCGGTGGCCCGGCAAAGCCGGTTCCACGGGCACCCTGAACCAGAGTCTGGAACAACCGCCATGCCCAACGCCCACAAGATCACCCCGCAGCAAGCGCTGCAGCGCACCATCGAGCACCGCGAAATCTTCCACGACGAGATGCTGCACCTGATGCGGCTGATCATGAGCGGCGAGATGTCGCCGGTGATGATGGCAGCCCTCATCACCGGCCTGCGCGTGAAGAAGGAAACCATCGGCGAGATCACCGCCGCGGCGCAGGTGATGCGCGAGTTCTCGACCAAGGTGCACGTGGCTGACAAGACGCATCTGGTGGACATCGTGGGCACCGGCGGCGACGGCTCGCACACCTTCAACATCTCCACCTGCTCCATGTTTGTGGCCTCGGCCGCGGGTGCCAAGGTCAGCAAACACGGTGGGCGCAGCGTCTCCAGCAAAAGCGGCAGCGCTGACGTGCTGGAAAGCCTGGGCGTCAACATCAACCTGCCGCCGGACGCGATCGCGCGATGCATCGCCGAGGTCGGTGTGGGCTTCATGTTCGCGCCCAATCACCACCCAGCCATGAAGAACGTGGCGCCGGTGCGCCGCGAACTGGGCATCAAGACCATCTTCAACATCCTGGGCCCGCTGACCAACCCGGCCTCGGCGCCCAACATCCTGATGGGCGTGTTCCACCCCGACCTGTTGGGCATCCAGGTGCGCGCGCTGCAGCGCCTGGGCGCTGAGCATGCGGTGGTGGTCTACGGCCGCGACGGGCTCGACGAGGTGTCGCTGGGCGCGGCCACCTTGGTGGGTGAACTCAAGGACGGCGTGGTGCGCGAGTACGACATTCACCCCGAGGACTTCGGCTTGGCCATGGTCAGCACACGCGCCCTGCGCGTGGACACGCCCGAGCAGTCGCGGGCCATGCTGCTGGGGGTTCTCGATGACGAA
>JBJTNV010000058.1:0-15136 GCA_046074205.1 Hydrogenophaga sp. | reverse complement strand
CGGCCAGGCGCTGGAGCTGGCTCTGCTTTTCTTCCTCGGTCGAACGCGCCAGCTCGATGGACTCGGGCACCGGGTCGCCCTTGGGGTTGCGGAAGGTGTTGACGCCGATGATGGGGTACTCGCCGGTGTGCTTGAGCATCTCGTAGTGCATGCTCTCTTCCTGGATCTTGCTGCGCTGGTAGCCGGTCTCCATGGCACCCAGCACGCCGCCGCGTTCGGCGATCTTCTCGAACTCGGCCAGCACGGCTTCTTCGACCAGCTCGGTCAGCTCGTCGATGATGAAGGCGCCCTGGTTGGGGTTCTCGTTCTTGGCCAGGCCCCACTCGCGGTTGATGATCAGCTGGATCGCCATCGCGCGGCGCACCGAGTCTTCGGTCGGCGTGGTGATCGCCTCATCAAACGCGTTGGTGTGCAGCGAGTTGCAGTTGTCGTAGATCGCGATCAGCGCCTGCAGCGTGGTGCGGATGTCGTTGAATTGGATCTCCTGCGCGTGCAGGCTGCGGCCGCTGGTCTGGATGTGGTACTTGAGTTTCTGGCTGCGTTCGTTGGCGCCGTACTTCTCCTTCATGGCCACCGCCCAGATGCGGCGCGCCACGCAACCGAGCACGGTGTATTCCGGGTCCATGCCGTTGCTGAAGAAGAACGAGAGGTTGGGTGCGAAGTCGTCAATGTGCATGCCACGCGCCAGGTACGCTTCCACAAAGGTGAACCCGTTGGAGAGCGTGAAGGCGAGTTGGCTGATCGGGTTGGCACCGGCTTCGGCAATGTGGTAGCCGCTGATGGAGACCGAGTAGAAATTGCGCACGTCGTGGTGCACAAAGTATTCGGCGATGTCGCCCATGACCTTGAGCGAGAACTCGGTCGAGAAGATGCAGGTGTTCTGGCCCTGGTCTTCCTTGAGGATGTCGGCCTGCACCGTGCCGCGCACGTTGGCCAGCACCCATTCGCGGATCTTGGCGGCTTCGGTGTCGGTCGGTTCACGGCCGTTCTCGGCCTTGAACTTCTCCAGGTTCTGGTCGATGGCGGTGTTCATGAACATCGCCAGGATCGACGGCGCCGGGCCGTTGATCGTCATCGACACGCTGGTCGTCGGGTTGCACAGGTCGAAGCCGCCGTACAGCACCTTCATGTCGTCCAGCGTCGCCACGTTCACGCCGCTGTTGCCGATCTTGCCGTAGATGTCGGGGCGCAGGTCGGGGTCGTTGCCGTAGAGCGTGACCGAGTCGAAGGCGGTGGACAGGCGCTTGGCCGGCATGCCTTCGCTCACCAGCTTGAAGCGGCGGTTGGTGCGGAAGGGGTCGCCTTCGCCGGCGAACATGCGGGTCGGGTCCTCGCCCTCGCGCTTGAAGGCGAAGGTGCCCGAGGTGTAGGGGAAGCTGCCCGGCACGTTGTCCAGCATCAGCCACTTGAGGATTTCGCCGTGGTCTTCGTACTGCGGCAACGCCACCTTGCGGATGGTGGTGCCGGACAGGCTCTTGGTGGTCAGCGCGGTGCGGATTTCCTTGTCGCGGATCTTCACCACGTACTCGTCGCCCGCGTAGGCCTTCTGCATGTCGGGCCATTGGGCCAGCAGTTTTTTGGCGGCCGGGTCCTGCCGCTGCTCGCGGGTCTCGGCGAGGTCGATCGCTGCCTCGGCTGCCAGCGGCTTGTCGGGCTTGGTTTCCGCCAGCATGCGCGCCGATGCCCGCAACTGCTGGATTTCGCGCGCCAGCCGGGCCTGCTCACGCGCCTTCGTTTTGTAGCCGCGCACCGTATCGCTGATCTCGGCCAGGTAGCGGGTGCGGGCCGGTGGCACGATGGGTGTCTGGTGGGTGCTGTGCCTCACGTTCACCAGCGGCAGGCGGCCGTCGGACAGCTTCAGACCCCGCTCGATCAGCCGTGCCTTGATCGCCTGGTAAAGCGCGGTCACACCGTCGTCGTTGAAGCGAGCCGCCATGGTGCCGAACACCGGCATCTGGTCGGGCATGACGGTAAAGGCCTCGCGGTTTCGTTGCACCTGCTTGGCCACGTCGCGCAGCGCGTCTTGCGCACCCTTGCGGTCGAACTTGTTGATCGCCACGAACTCGGCGAAGTCGAGCATGTCGATCTTCTCCAGCTGGCTGGCGGCACCGAACTCGGGCGTCATCACGTACATGGGAATGTCCACGTGCGGGACGATGGCCGCGTCGCCCTGACCAATGCCCGAAGTCTCGACGATGATCAGGTCAAAGCCCGCCACCTTGCAGGCCGCCACGACGTCGGGCAGTGCGGCACTGATCTCGCTGCCGGCTTCACGCGTGGCCAGGCTGCGCATGTACACGCGGTGGCCCTGCTGCCAGGGACCAATGGCATTCATGCGGATGCGGTCCCCCAGCAGGGCGCCGCCGCTCTTGCGGCGCGAAGGATCGATGGAGATCACGGCCACGCGCAGACGGTCGTCCTGGTCCAGCCGCAGGCGTCGCACCAGTTCGTCGGTCAGGCTGGACTTGCCCGCGCCACCCGTGCCGGTGATGCCGAGCACCGGCACGGACCGGTCGGAGGCAGCCTGGCGAACCGCGGCCACCATGGCCTCGTCTGCCTGGCCGTTTTCGAGCGCGGTGATCAACTGGGCCAGTGCCCGCCAGCTCATTTCGCCATGACCCTGGATCGCCTCGACGGTGCGCGGTGCCAACGGCGAAAGGTCTCTGTCACAACGCATGACCATCTCGCCGATCATGCCCTGCAGGCCCATGCGCTGGCCGTCCTCCGGGCTGTAGATGCGCCCAACGCCGTAGGCCTGCAGCTCACGGATTTCTGCGGGCACGATCACGCCGCCGCCGCCGCCAAACACCTGGATGTGCTCGCCACCGCGCTGGCGCAGCAGGTCCACCATGTACTTGAAGTATTCGACGTGCCCACCCTGGTAGGAGCTGATGGCAATACCCTGCGCATCCTCCTGCAAGGCGGCGGTCACCACCTCGTCGACCGAACGGTTGTGCCCGAGGTGGATCACCTCCGCACCCATGTTCTGCAGGATGCGCCGCATGATGTTGATCGCCGCATCGTGACCGTCGAACAGGCTCGCGGCGGTGACAAAGCGCACCTTGTGGGTCGGGCGGTAGCTGGCCAGGGCCTGGAAATCGGCGGACAGGTCGGTCATGCGCGTCTCTCTCTATCGTCGTGGAGGGATCATTCGACGTCCACACCGCCTGCGCCGGACCGACCGGCAAAGCCGCATCGGCGAGGCGTGCAGGGGCGTGGATGCTCTACGCAACGCTGACCCGCCGGGCAACGGGGCCCGACTGATTGACGTTTACGTAAACGTTAATGGTAACCGGATTCGCACAAAAAAGGGGCGCCGCAGCGCCCCTTGTGTTGCGGCATTACCCGCAGGTCAGCGGTAGAGCACCTGCGGCAGCCACAGCCCGATCTGCGGGAACACATAGAGCAGCACGATGGCCAGCACCTGGATGCCCATGAACGGCAACATGCCTGCAAAGATCTGGTTGAGCGTCACGTGCGGCGGACTCACGCCCTTGAGGTAGAACGCCGACATGGCCACCGGCGGGCTCAGGAAGGCGGTCTGCAGGTTCAGCGCCACCAGCAGGCCGAAGAACAGTGGGTCCACCCCGAAGTTGTCCAGCAGCGGGATGAAGATGGGCATGAAGATCACGATGATCTCGGTCCACTCCAGCGGCCAGCCGAGAATGAAGATGATGACCTGCGACAGGATCAGGAACTCGGTCTTGCTCAGGTTCAGGCCCAGCACCCATTGTTCCACCAGCTCCTGTCCGCCAAGCAGTGCGAACGCTGCCGAGAAGATGGCCGATCCGACAAACAGCCAGCACACCATTGCACTGGTCTTGGCCGTCAGAAACACCGACTCCCTGATCACGCTGACGGTCAGCTGCCGGTAGGCCGCGGCCAGCAGCACACCGCCAAAAGCACCCACCGCCGCCGCTTCGGTGGGCGTGGCCAGGCCGAAGACGATGGAGCCGAGCACCGACAGGATGAGGACCATGAGCGGGAAGAAGCTCGAGAGGAGCATCTTGAACACTTCCAGCCGCGCATAGCTCAGCAGGCCGTAGTAGGCCACCAGCGCCAGGGCACCCACACCCAGACCGATCCAGTAGCCGGTCGGTGCCGGCTGTGTGGTGGGTGCTGCGGACTCACCCGTGACGGCGACACCGGCCCCGGGCGGCAGCGCCACGGCGTCAGCGGACGGCTCGGCCCCGGCCGGTGCACTGCCAGGGGGTTCGGCCACCGCAGCCGCCGGCGGCTCGGCCAGGCCACCGTCTTCGGCAGGCGGCTCGGCCAGACCCTCCTCATCGTCCGCGGAACCGGCGGGCTCGCCCACGCCCGCGCCCATGGCGGTCAACCCTTCGTACGTTTCCTCGACCGTGACGGTGGTGACGCTCTGGTAGGACATCAGCGAGGCCGCCGCAAACAGCACGGCCGGCGCCAGCACGATGCCCAGCTGGCGCAGCAGGTAGCCAGTGGAAACACCCTGGTTGCGACGCCCTTTGAGGGCCTTGATCAGACCCAGCAGTGCGCCGTCGCCGTGCCGGGCACCCAGGCGCTGCAAGGGTTCGGGCAAGGGCACAAAGCGCTGCTCGGCGGTCAGCGGCGGCGCCCAGGCCGGCTTGAGCTTGGCTATCAACACCACGTACACGATGTACAGGCCCGCCAGCATGATGCCCGGGAAAAAGGCACCGGCATACAGCTGGACCACCGACACGCCGGCGGTGGCGCCATAGACGATCAGCAGCACCGAAGGCGGGATCAGGATGCCCAGGCAGCCGCCGGCCGTGATCGAGCCGGCGGTCAGCCGAACGTCATAGCCGGCCCGCAGCATCTGCGGCATGGCCAGCAGGCCCATCAGCGTGACCACCGCCCCGACGATGCCGGTGGCGGTGGCGAACACCGCACAGGTCACCAGGGTAGCCACGGCCAGGGAGCCAGGCACGCGGGCCAGAGACAGATGCAGACTGCGGAACAGCTTCTCGATCAGGTTGGCACGCTCGACCAGGTAGCCCATGAACACGAACAGCGGGATCGAGATCAGCACGTCGTTGGTCATGACCGAGAACGCGCGCTGCACCATCAGGTCCAGCGTCTGCCGTGCCGCACCGGCGGATGTCTGATCCCCCGAGTGGTAGGCGAAGAACGCGAACAGCATGCCCATGCCCATGAGGGTGAAGGCCGTCGGGAAGCCCAGCATGATGGCCACCACCACCAGCGAGAGCATCAACAGGCCATAGTGGCCGTTGGTCATGGTGTCCACGCTGAGCACCATGGACAGTGCGCCACCACCGATCAGCCCCATCAGGATGAAGCCGAACCAGAGTTCTTTTCGGATCGTCATGCCTGACCTCCCTTGTGCTCAGCCTGGCGAACCACGAAACGGTCCAGGCTTTCGATGTCACTGTCTTTCACGTGCACCATTTCCTTGAGTTTGTCGACATCGACTTCCTCGACGTCCTCCTCGCGGCTGGGCCACTCACCGGTCTTGAGGCAGATCACGCAGCGCACGATCTCGACCAGGCCCTGCAGCAGCAGGGCGCCTCCGGCGATCGGCACCACGAACTTGAAGGGATAGACCGGCAGCGGGTCGGCACTGAAAGTCTGCTCGCGAATGGCCAGCGAGTCCTGCGCGAAGCTCCAGCCGGCCCAGGTCAGGGCCACGATGCCCGGCAGGAAAAAGACGATGTAGAGCACCAGATCAATGCTCGCCTGCGTGCGCGGCCGGAAAAAACCGTAGAGCACGTCACCGCGCACATGACCATTTTTGGCCAGGGTGTAGGCGCCGGCGCTCATGAACAGCAGACCGTAGAGCATGATCTGCGCGTCCAGCATCCAGGCATGTGGCTTGTTGAGGACGTAGCGGGAGAACACCTCCCAGCAGATCAGCAGTGTGAGCACCGCCGCCGACCAGGCCCCGGCCTTGCCCATCCAGGTGGACAGGCGGTCGATCGCGAGAAGCAGTTTTTGCATGGGCAATCCAAATGAAAAGGGGCGCCCGCGGGCGCCCCGTGGAGGGGGCGAACGGGCGATCAGCCCTTCTTGGCGCCGCGGCCGAAGTAGTGGTTGTAGGCCATCTTGAAATCGACCATGTAGTCGTTCTGCCACTGGCCGGCCCGCTGGGCGAAGGCCTTTTGCGAGTCCAGCACCTTCTTGAACAACGGGTTCTCGGCGGCCTTCTTGTCAATGGTCTTGTCCCAGGCGGCCAGCTGCGCCCGCAGGATGGCGTCGGGGGTCTTGTAGAACTTCACGCCCTGCTTCTTGAGCTCGATGTAGTCCTGCGAGTTGCGCTGGATGGCCTTCCAGCTCATGTCGGCCGAAGCCGCCTGCACCGCGTAATCGATGATCGAACGCAATTCCTGCGGCAGGGCCCGGTACTTGGAACCGTTGAACAGGATTTCGAACTGCTCGCCGCTCTGGTGGAACGATTGCAGCATGCAGTTCTTGGTCACGTCCGGGAAGCCCAGCACGCGATCGGAAGACGCGTTGTTGAATTCAGCGGCATCAATCAGTCCGCGATCGAGCGCGGGCACGATCTCGCCACCGGGCAGCGGGTTGACAGCGGTGCCCATTTCGGTGAACACGTCCACCGCCAGGCCGACGGTGCGGAACTTCAGCCCCTTCATGTCCTCGACCTTGGCTACCGGCTTCTTGAACCAACCCAGCGGCTGCGTGGGCATTGGGCCGTACAGGAACGTCTGCACATCCATGTTCAGCGATTTGTAGATCTCCTCGACCAGGTCCTTGCCGCCGCCGTAGTAGTGCCATGCCAGGACCATGTTGGGGTCCATGCCGAACGCCGGACCTGAGCCCCACAGGGCCAGGGCAGAGTTCTTGCCATAGTGGTAGGCGATCACGCCATGCCCCCCATCGAGCGTGCCCTTGGCCACCGCCTCCAGCAGCTGGAAGGCCGGCACGACAGCACCGGCCGGGAGCACCTCGATCTTCAGGCGGCCGCCGGCCATGTCATTGACTTTTTTCGCGAAGTCGTTGGCGTACTCGTGGAAGATGTCCTTGGCCGGCCAGGTGCTCTGGAAACGCAGTGTGGTGGTCTGGGCCGTGGCGATCATGGGGGCCGACATGGCACCGGCAGCCACGGCGGCGCCCTTGAGCATGTTGCGGCGGGAAGTCGCTGCTGTCTTCTCGGTCATCGTGTGTCTCCGTCAGGGGTGGGTGAAAGGGAAGTGCATCTTGTGTCGTCACCCTCCGCTGCTTGCGCAGGGTTTCCACCAGCCTGCTGTCATGGAGGCGACGGCGGTGTATTGAAAATCAAGGACTTAGCCCACACAGGCCGGTTGACGAATTTTCACGGACTGCGTGAATTCGACGTCGCCACAGGACCGGCATGCCGCTGGCACCCGGTCACGGGATGGGCGCCCTCCTACAATCGCGTCCCGCAGCCCGCGCACCGGAGCGCCTGTTGACGCCACCGCCATGACCACTGTCCACGACCCTGAACGCAAACGAGCCCTGGTCCTGCGCCTCAAGCGCGTCGAGGGACAGCTGCGGGGCATCCAGAAACTGATCGAAGCCGACACTGATTGCGAAAAAGTGGCGCAGCAACTGGCCGCGGCGCGCAAAGCGCTGGACAAGACCTTCTTCACCATGGTCAGCTGCGTCATCGCCCAGGGCGACCTTCCTCCCGACGACGTGGCCGACATGCTCTCGCGCTTTGCCTGAACACCCAATCGCACCGATGAACCCCGTCGAGACCGCGTCCGCACAGCCCCCATCACCCGCCGCGCAGGACTATGCCGGCGACATCACGCCCGCATTGGCCTGGCAATGGGTGCAGGCCGGCGAGGCGGTCCTCGTGGACGTGCGCAGCGACGCCGAGCGGGAGTGGGTCGGGTTCGTGCCCGGTGCAGTGCCCCTGGCCTGGAAACAGTGGCCGGGCATGACCCTGAACCCCGGGTTTGATGACGGCATCCGGCAGCTGGCCCGCCAGGGCCTCAAGCTGGTGCTGCTGTGCCGCAGCGGCGTGCGCTCCGTGGCGGCCGCCCGGCGTGCCACGGCGCTTGGTGCCCTGGCCTACAACATCCTCGAAGGATTCGAGGGTGACCCGGACGCCAGCGGCCACCGCGGGGCGCTCGGTGGCTGGCGCTATCACGGTCTGCCCTGGCGGCAGCACTGAATCGGCACCGACCGCGCTGGTCATAATGGCTGCATGAGTCTCCTGGCCCTGGACGTTGGCAACACCCGCCTGAAGTGGGCGCTTTATGCAGCGCCACAGCCGGGCGCGCGCCCCCTGGCTCAGGGGGCGCAGTTTCTGGAAAACATCGAGAAACTCGCCGAAGGCGACTGGAGCACACTGCCCGCACCGCGCTGGGTGATGGGCTGCATCGTTGCGGGCGACGCTGTCAAGCGCCGTGTGCAAGAGCAGCTGGACATCTGGGACGTGGCACCGCAATGGGTGGTCTCCAGTTCAGCAGAAGCCGGCCTGATCAACGGCTATGACCACCCGGCCAGGCTCGGCTCCGACCGCTGGGTGGCCATGATCGGCGCCCGCCAGCGCCTGCTCGCGCAAGGCACGCCGCGTCCCTGCGTGGTGGTCATGGTCGGAACCGCGGTCACGGTGGAAGCCATCGACCGGGAGGGCCGCTTTCTGGGGGGCATCATCCTGCCGGGCCACGGCATCATGCTGCGCGCGCTCGAATCGGGCACCGCCGGCCTGCACGTGCCGACCGGCGAGGTGCGGGACTTCCCCACCAACACCAGCGATGCACTGACCAGCGGGGGCACTTTCGCCATCGCCGGCGCGGTGCAGCGCATGGTTGACAACCTGCGCCAACACTGCGGCGAGGACCCCAGGATCTACATGACCGGCGGCGCCGGCTGGAAGATGGCCCCGAGCATGTCGGTGCACTGCGAGCTGGTGGACAGCCTGATCTTCGACGGTCTGCTTGAAGTCGCCCAGCAACGTCTGGGCTGACGGGCCACGCAGCAGCTCAGCTTTTGCCGACCAGTTCCAGGTGTTCGACCACTGGCGGCTGCAGGAAAAAAGGCCCGACGATGGCCCGCCACTCGCCGAAGGCCGGGGACTGGCGAAAACCCACCGTGTGGTCCTCCAGCGTGTCCCAGTAGATCATCAGGATGTAGCGGCCAGCGCCTTCCTGGCTGCGGTTGACCTTGAAGCCCCGGAAGCCCTTGGCCCCGGCGATCACGGTGCGTGCCCCGCGCAGGATGGCGTCTTCGAAAGCGGCGGCGTTGGCCGGGTCGATACGGATGTCGGCGTGCTCGAGAATCATGTGACTGTGCTCGCGGTGGATAGGTCCTGACGGATCATATCGACCGCCTTCTCGGCCATCATGATCACCGGGGCATTCGTGTTGCCCCCCACCACGCGGGGCATGGCCGACGCGTCGACCACGCGCAGGGCACCCACGCCGTGTACACGCAAACGGGCATCAACGACAGCGCCGGCCGCCGCGTCCGGCCCCATGCGGCAGGTGCCGACCGGGTGGTAGATCGTGTCCGCGTGGCGGCGGATGAACTGTTCGATATGCGCATCGCTGCCCGCATCGCGCGAAGCGGCAGACTCCACGCCCCCATGCCGCGCCAGCGCCGGCTGCTGCAGCAGCACACGCATGGCCTTGACACCGCGCACCAGGCGCGCCACGTCGTCGGCGTCCTGCAAAAAGGCCGGATCGATCAGCGGCGCCACCTGCGGGTCGCTGCTCGCCAGCCGCAGCGTGCCGCGGCTCTTCGGGCGCAACAGGCAAACGTGGCAGGAGTAGCCGTGCCCCAGCACCGTCTGGCGCCCGTGGTCCACCAGCTGACCCACCACAAAGTGCAGCTGCAGGTCCGGGATGGCTTCGTCCGGTGAACTGCGGATGAACCCGCCGGCTTCGGCGAAGTTGGTCGTCAACGGTCCATTGCGTTGGCGCCGCCACTGCCACACGCCACGCAGCATGTTCAGAACCCCTGGCACCGACACGCCGAAGAGATCGGTCAGCTTCGGGGCATTGACCACCAGCACCACGTCCGGGTGGTCGTGCAGGTTCTGGCCGACACCCGGCACATCGCGCACGGGATCGATGCCGTGCGCCCGCAGATGGCCCGCCGGACCGATGCCCGAGCACATCAGCAGCTGCGGTGAACCGAAGGTCCCGGCACTCAGCAGCACCTCGCCACCAGGTCTCAGGCGCAGGGTCTGCAAGGGGCCACGCCCGGCGTCCGGCCGGTATTGCACCCCCGTGGCCACCGGCCGGCCATCGACCCCCTCGGTCAGCACCCGCGTGGTCAGCGCGCCGGTGATGACCGTGAGATTGGGCCGTCCCAGATGCGGCGTGAGATAGGCCTTGGCGGCGCTGAAACGCTCGCCGTTCCTGTGGGTGACCTGGTAGGGGCCAATGCCCTCCTGCTGCGCGCCGTTGAAATCGCTGTTGATGGGATAGCCCGCCTGGCGTCCCGCCTCGATGAAGTCGGGCAGCACCGGGTTGGGGGAGCGCAGGTCCATCACGTTCAGCGGGCCGCCCGTGCCATGCCAGTCGTCGGCGCCCCGCTCGTTGTGCTCGGCGCGCCTGAAGTAGGGCAGCACCTCCGCAAACGACCAGCCGGGGTTGCCGTCGGCGGCCCAGGCGTCGTAATCCTGCGGGTGGCCGCGCGCGTAAATCATGGCGTTGATGGAGCTGGAACCGCCCAGCACCTTGCCGCGTGGCTGGTAGCCGCGCCGGCCGTTCAGGCCCGGCTGCGGTACCGTGCTGTACCCCCAGGTGTTCAGCCCGAACCTGGCCATCATGGCCAGCCCCGCCGGACAGTGGATGAGCACACTGCGGTCGGCCGGACCGGCTTCGAGCAAGGCCACGCGCACGGCGGGGTCCTCGCTCAGGCGGCCGGCCAGCACACTGCCGGCAGAACCGCCGCCCACGACGATGAAATCAAACATGCCTGTCTCCTGCGTGGCGCCGCCGTCATGCCGGTGCAAGACGCTGCGCGACAATGCGGGGCAAGTTAGCACAGGTCCCGCGCCGCCCGCGAGACGACCCGCGTTGCACCCGATCCCGCCTTCCAACCTTCAGGAGTGAACCCCTCATGAGCAGCATCCAGACCGTCGGCATCATTGGCGCCGGCACCATGGGCAACGGCATTGCGCAGGCCTGCGCCGTCAGCGGCATCCGCGTGGTCATGGTCGACGTGGCCCAGGCCGCCGTCGACAAGGGCCTGGCCACGGTGGCCGGCAGCCTGGACCGCCTGATCAAGAAAGAGAAGCTGACCGCCGAGGGCAAGGCCGCCGCGCTGGCCCTGATCAAGGGTTCGACCAGCTACGACGACCTCAAGGGCGCACAGCTGGTCATCGAAGCCGCGACCGAGAGCGAAGGCCTGAAGGTCAAGATCCTGCAGCAGCTCGACGGCATCCTCGCGCCCGAGGTGATCGTGGCCACCAACACCAGCTCGATCAGCATCACCAAGCTGGCCGCCGTCACCCAACGCGCCGACCGCTTCATCGGCATGCACTTCTTCAACCCGGTGCCCATGATGGCGCTGGTGGAAATCATCCGCGGCCTGCAGACCAGCGACGCCACGCACGACGCCGTCAAGGCCCTGGCCGAGGCCCTGGGCAAGACGCCGATCACGGTGAAGAACGCGCCCGGCTTCGTGGTCAACCGCATCCTGGTGCCCATGATCAACGAGGCCTTCTTCGTGCTGGCCGAAGGCGTGGCCACGCCGGAAGACATCGACGCCGGCATGAAGCTGGGCACCAACCAGCCCATCGGCCCGCTGGCGCTGGCCGACATGATCGGCCTGGACGTGTGCCTGGCTGTCATGAACGTCTACATGGCCGAGTTCAACGACAGCAAGTACCGCCCGGCGCCGCTGCTCAAGGAGCTGGTGGCGGCCGGCTGGCTGGGTCGCAAGACCGGCAAGGGCGTGTACACCTACTGACCCGCGCACGGTCCCGCCACGCTTAAGATGCCCGCCTCGGTCCGGCCAGCGGACCGCTGAAAGGCTTTGATGAGCGCACACGACTTCGATCTTTTTGTCATCGGCGGGGGCAGCGGTGGCGTTCGCGCCGCCCGCATGGCGGCCGGGCGGGGGGCGCGCGTGGCCATGGCCGAGGTACTGGGGACCGATGGTCTGGGCGGCACCTGCGTCAACGTCGGCTGCATTCCCAAAAAGCTCTACAGCTACGCAGCCCACTACGCCGACGCTTTCGAGGAGTCGCATGGCTTTGGTTGGGAGGGCCCGCAGCCGTCCCTGAATTGGTCCACGCTCAAGGCCAACCGGGCCAAGGAGATCGCTCGCCTCAACGGCGTCTACGCCAACCTGCTGCGCGGTTCCGGTGTTACGGTGCTCAATGGCTTCGCGCGCATCGATGGCCCGAGCGCCATCACGGTGGCCACGCTCAACGCCGACGGCTCGCCCGGCCACCAGCGCCTGACCGCCGCCAACATCCTGATTGCCACCGGTGGCACGCCCTTTGTGCCGCACTTCCAGGGCCGCGAGCACGTCATCACCTCCAACGAGGTGTTCGACCTCGAGCCCTTCCCCCAGCGCCTGCTGGTGGTTGGCGGCGGTTACATCGCCTGCGAGTTCGCGTCCATCTTCAACGGCCTGGGCGCAAAGGTCACTCAGCTCTACCGGGGCGAGCAGGTGCTGCGCGGCTTCGACGATGAAATCCGTCACTTCGTGGCGGGTGAAATGCAGAAAGCGGGTGTAGACCTGCGCCTGAACGCCGGCGTGGTGGACATCCGCCAGAGCGACGACGGCCTGCGAGCCGAACTGGAAGACGGCAACGTGGTCATGGCCGATGCCGTGCTCTACGCGACCGGTCGCCAGCCCAACGTGCAGGGACTGGGACTGGAGGCCGTGGGGGTGGCCCAGGGCGCGCAGGGCGAGGTGCTGGTGGACGAGCACTACCGCACCAACGTTCCCGGCATCTGGGCGGTGGGTGATGTGACCAACCGCGTACAGCTGACGCCGGTGGCGCTGGGCGAGGCCATGGTGGTGGTGGACCAGCTGTTCGGCCCCGCCGCCGGCAAGGCCCCGCGCGAGATGAGCTACGAGTTCATCCCCACCGCCGTGTTCACCCACCCCAACATTGGCACTGTGGGCTACAGCGAAGCACAGGCACGAGAGAAATTCGGCGCCATCACCGTCTTCCGCAGCGAGTTCAGGGCGCTCAAACACACGCTCTCAGGCAGCAGTGAACGCACGTTGATGAAGCTCGTCGTGGACACCGCCACTGACCGTGTGGTGGGCTTGCACATGGTCGGTGCCGAAGCGGGGGAGATCGTGCAGGGCTTCGCGGTGGCCATGAAGGCGGGCGCCACCAAGGCGGTGTTCGACAGCACCATCGGCATTCACCCCACCGCGGCTGAAGAGTTCGTGACCATGCGCGAACCGGTCGGCAGATAGCCCGATCAGTGCACGCGAGAAAGAAGAAGCCCCACCGTCAGCGCGGTGTGCAGCCACAGGCCTGGCGCCAGCCATCGCAGGTACCGCCAGCCACCGCTCAGGCCTGCGACCAGGCTTTTGCTGCCCGCATGCAGCAGCAAGGCTGCGGCGACGACCGCCGCACCATCAGGCCCTGGCGTGCTGGCGCTGAACACGGCACCCAGGGCTGCGTGCAGGTCGGCCAGCGCCGCCAGCAGGGACCCGATCCACAAACCGGCCGGACCCAGCCAACGCTGAAGCCCCTGTACCAGCAGTTGCACACCGGCCAGCAGGGTCGCCACCGCCGCCGCGCCCCGCAGGTCAAACATGCGGTCTTCACGTCGCGCGGGCATGCCCTCCACACGGGGTGACGAGGGAACCGTCGCGGCGGAGGTGCCGTCGGGTGTCCACCAGACCTGCGACAACCCGATGAGCAACGCCAAACCGGCCGAAGCCAGCGCCGGCCCCCACAACAGGGGCAGCCAGGCCGGCTGCACGGCAGCGGCCACCACCAG
Source organism: Hydrogenophaga sp. (assembly GCA_046074205.1). Classification (GTDB taxonomy): domain Bacteria; phylum Pseudomonadota; class Gammaproteobacteria; order Burkholderiales; family Burkholderiaceae_C; genus Hydrogenophaga. The sequence goes on along the minus strand of JBJTNV010000058.1, from coordinate 1,265 downwards.
GATCTGCCACTGCGTGGACACACAGGACAGCAGTCCGCCACCGGCGAGCTTTCGCGCATCGAACGGAGTGCGCCGCGCGGCCAGACCCAAGGTCACGATGGTGGCGGTGCTCGACACAAATCCTGAAGCCAGTGCCGACACCGCCACCGCCTGGTGTGCGCTCAGCAGGCGGGCCGCCACATGCGCCAGGGACTGCACCAGCAGCAGCACCGCCAGCAGCCGAAGCAAGGTGTGCGGATTGAACAGGCCGGCCCACAGTGGCCGGTCGGGCATCAGCGGCAACGCCATGAGCACCAGGGCCGCCAGCAGGATGCCGTCGCGCAGCTCGCCGGGGCGCAATCCTGTGACCGCCCAGTGGTGCAGGCGCTCGCGGGCGGCCAGCAAGGCGGTCAGCGCCACCGAAAGGGCCGCCGCGAGCCCGGGCATTTCCACCGCCAGCACCCCCACCAGGTAAGTCAGCAGCAGCGCGATCTCGGTCGTCACCCCGGGGTCCTCAGACGGGTCCCGCGCATAGGCCAGCAAGGCCAGCCCCGCCAGAAACGCGGCCCCCGTGACCACCAGGGCCGGCATGCCCGTGAGCGCCGCCGCTGCGCCCATGACCGAGGCCAGCGCAAAGCTGCGCAGCCCGGCAAATCCGCGCGCCGGTCCGCTGCCCTTGCGGCGCTCTCGCTCCACACCCACGAGCAAGCCGCAACCGAGCGCCACGGCCAGCGCCGTGGCCGCAGTGGAAGGGTCCGGCCAGTTCGGACCAGACAGGGTGTGTGCAACGGTATCGATGGACAAAGGGTTCGGGCCAAACGGTGTTCGCCCTGCACTGTAGCGCCCTGTCATGCGCCGGCCATCGCGCATGGCCACAATAGGCGCATGCACAAAAGCCCTCCCTTCATCGCCCCCCAGCTGTTCGACGACCCGGCCGCCGCGCTGGCGCAGGTGCAGCACATCTACGACAGCAGCGTCGCCTTCCTGCGCGAGGCCATGCACCACTTTGTGGACGGCCAGGACACCGGGGGTGCCCGCATCCGCGCCTGCTACCCCTTCGTGCGCCTGCACTCGCGCAGCGTCTCGCGGCAGGAGGCCGGCCTGCAGAACCGGCTGAGCTACGGTTTCGTGGCTGGCCCGGGCCGCTTCGAGACCACCCTCACCCGCCCCGACCTGTACGCCGACTACTACCTCGAACAGTTCCGCCTGCTGCTGGCCAACCACGACGGCAAGCTGGAGGTGGGCACCAGCACGCAGCCGATCCCGATCCACTTCTCGTTCGCCGA
>JBJTNV010000057.1:0-24167 GCA_046074205.1 Hydrogenophaga sp. | reverse complement strand
CAAAAGTGCTGCCCGACGGCGAGCTAAAGATCGCCGGGTTGGGCATCGCGCCGGGCAACGGCATAAAGCGCGGCGTGGTGGTGAACATCGACGCCACGGTGCAAAGCATCCAGCAGGCCCTCAAAGAGGCCGAGCTGATGGCCGACTGCAAGATCACGCGTGTCAACTGCGGCATCACCGGCAGCCACATCCGGGGCTTGAACTCCAGCGGCATGGTGGCGATCAAGGACAAGGAAGTCACGCCCGCCGACGTGGCCCGCGTGATGGAAACGGCCCGCGCCATCAACATCTCGACCGACCAGCGCTTGCTGCTGGTGGCCCCGCAAGAATTCGTGATCGATGGCCAGGAGGTCAAAGAGCCGATCGGCATGAGCGGCATGCGCCTCGAAGCCAAAGTCCACATCGTGACCGGCGCGCAAAGCGCGGCAGAAAACATCATCAAGTGCGTGCGCCGCTGCGGCCTTGAAGTCGACCAGCTGTTGCTCAACCCCCAGTCGTCGAGTCTGGCGGTGCTCACCGAAGACGAGCGCGAGCTGGGTGTGGCCTGCGTGGACATTGGCGCAGGCACCACCGATGTGGCCATTTTTGCCAACGGCTCGATCCGCCACACCGCCGTCATCCCAATTGCCGGTGACCTGATCACCAGCGACATCGCCATGGCTTTGCGCACGCCCACCAAGGATGCCGAAGACATCAAGGTCGAAAGCGGATATGCCAAGCAGATGCTGGCCGACCCGGACGCGCAGGTCGAAGTGCCGGGTCTGGGCGACCGTGGCCCGCGCATGCTCAGCCGACAGGCGCTGGCCGGTGTGATCGAGCCGCGGGTCGAGGAAATTTTTGCGCTGGTCCAGCAGGTGGTGCGCGATTCGGGTTTCGAGGAGGTGCTGTCCTCGGGCATCGTGCTGACCGGCGGCAGTGCGGTCATGCCGGGCATGGTCGAGCTCGGTGAAGACATCTTCCTCAAGCCGGTGCGCCGTGGCCTGCCGCATTACGCGGGCGCACTCTCTGACATGGTGTCGCAGCCGCGGGCGTCAACCGTGATGGGGCTGCTGGAGGAGGCGCGCCTGGCGCGGGTGCGCGGACAGAAAGTGGCGCAGAAGGCCGGCTCGGTGGGCGGGGCCTTCGAACGCATGAAAAACTGGTTTGTGGGGACGTTTTGATGAACCCATCCCACAACGCCTTGCGCCATCCCTGCCAGGGGGTGACAGCGGTGGTCCGGTCCAGCCGGTGCCACGGTGTGCCCTGGCTGGACCCGTGCGGTCCGCCCGGCAGTGTCCGAAGACGACGATGGCGGTGCTCGGAGCACACCGGACCGCCCGGCTGAAGTCAGCGCAGCCACCGAACGGAATCTGAACGTATTGCATTGAAAGCCCCCCCGAACGCCAGTTCGGGCACACACAGGAGAAACAACATGAGCATCGAAATGATCGAAATCGAAACCTTCAACCAGGGCACCCAGATCAAGGTGATCGGCGTCGGTGGCGGTGGCGGCAATGCCGTGGACCACATGGTCGCGCGCAACGTGCAGGGGGTGGAGTTCATCTCGGCCAACACCGACGCGCAAGCCCTGACGCGCAGCCTGGCCCACCGGGTCATCCAGCTGGGCACCAGTGGTCTCGGGGCGGGCAGCAAGCCCGACAAAGGCCGCGACGCAGCCGAAATGGCAGTGGACGACATCCGCACCGCGATCGACGGCGCGCACATGCTGTTCATCACGGCCGGCATGGGCGGCGGCACCGGCACCGGCGCGGCACCGGTCATTGCCCGCGTGGCCAAGGAGATGGGCATTCTGACGGTGGGCGTGGTGACCAAACCCTTCGATTGGGAAGGCGGCCGCCGCATGACCAATGCCGATTCGGGCCTGACTGAGCTCGAGGCCAACGTCGATTCGCTCATTGTGGTGCTCAACGAACGCCTGCAGGATGTGCTGGGCGACGACATCACCCAGGAGGAGGCGTTCGCGCATGCCAACGATGTGCTCAAGAACGCTGTCGGCGGCATTGCGGAGATCATCAACGAGTACGGCAACGTGAACGTCGACTTCGAAGACGTTCGCACCGTCATGGGTGAGCCGGGCAAGGCCATGATGGGCACGGCCACCGCCAGCGGTCCTGACCGTGCCCGCATCGCGGCCGAGCAGGCGGTGGCCTGTCCGCTGCTGGAGGGCGTGGATCTGTCGGGTGCACGGGGTGTTCTGGTGCTCGTCACCGCGTCCAAGGGCAGCCTCAAGCTCAAGGAGTCCAAGGAGGCGATGAATGCCATCAAGGCGTACGCCGCACCGGACGCGAACGTCATTTACGGCGCCGCCTACGACGAGAGCCTGGGCGACGAGATGCGGGTGACCGTGGTCGCGACCGGTCTTTCCCGTCCGGGCGCACGCCGTACCGCGCCGCCGTTGCAGGTGCTGCGCACGGGGACCGACAACGTGCCGTTCAACGTGCCGACTGTCAATGCGGCCGTGGCCGGTCCGGGGGCTGCCCAGCAGAATACGGGCACTGCCCAGCCGGCCTACGCCGGCATGGAAGTGCCCAGCGTCTGGCGCACCAACCGCACGCAGGCCGCAGCCAAGGTGGACGCGCTGGCTTCGGGCGGCATGGACGACTTCGAGATTCCGGCGTTCCTGCGCAAGCAAGCGGATTGATGTCGTTCGGGGGCGTGTGTCCTGCGCTTTCTGGCCTGCACCTCGCGGGCTGGTGAGCGCGGTGCGCTCTGCTCCGCGGCTGTCCCCCGGCCCGGCTGCGCCGGGCCTCCTCCTATATGCCGCTGCGCAGAACGCCCCACGCTCACAAGCTGCACCTGTTTCGACACACCTACGGATGCGCGCCCAAAGGGCTTTGGTGATCGGGGTGGCCGGCGCAGCGAAATAAAGGAGGAGCCAGGGGCGAAGCCCCTGGCGGGGGACATTCGCGGAGCCGGCCACCTCGGTCGCCGAAGCCCGCCCTGGTCGGAGCAAAGTGCACCACGGCTATCGCAGCCATCAAGATTCCAGCCAGCGCAAAAACGCCTGCAAACCTAAAATCGCTTGATGCTTGCCCAACGCACCCTCAAATCCCTGACCAAGGCGGTCGGTGTCGGCCTGCACAGCGGCCAGCGGGTGGAGCTGACGCTGCGGCCGGCCGCGCCCGACACCGGCATCGTGTTCCGCCGCGTGGACCTGCCCGAACCGGTGGAGATTCCGGTGCGCGCCGAATCTGTGACCGACACCCGTCTGGCCTCGACCATCTCCCAGGGTGGCGCCAAGGTGCACACCATCGAACACCTGATGAGCGCCGCCGCCGGGCTGGGCCTGGACAACCTCTACGTGGACATCACGGCCGAGGAAGTGCCCATCCTCGACGGCTCCTCGGCTTCGTTCGTCTACCTGCTGCAGAGCGCCGGCATCGTCACGCAGAAAGCGCCCAAGCGCTTCATCCGCATCAAGAAGACGGTGGAAGTGCGCGAAGGGGAAGGTCGCACGCTCAAGTGGGCGCGGCTGGACCCGTTCCACGGCTACAAGCTGGCGTTTGAAATCGAGTTCGACCACCCGGCCGTCAACGCCACCGGCCAGCGCGTCGAGTTCGACATGGGCAGCGGCACCTACGCCCGTGAAATCGCCCGCGCCCGCACCTTCGGCTTCACGCGCGACGTCGAAATGATGCGAACCCACGGCCTGGGCCTGGGTGGCGGGCTGGACAACGCCATCGTCATGGACGACGTGAAGGTGCTCAACGCCGACGGCTTGCGTTACGCCGACGAGTTCGTCAAGCACAAGATCCTGGACGCCATTGGCGACCTGTACGTCGTGGGGTATCCGCTGCTGGCCGCCTACAGTGCCTTTCGCAGCGGCCACGCCCTGAACAACCAGCTGCTGCGTGCCCTGCTGGCCCAGCCCGAGGCTTACGAGATCGTGAGCTTCGAGCAGGAGCGTGAAGCCCCGGCCGGTTTTGCCCAGCTGGCGCCGGCCTGGTAATTCCCCGGCCATGCTGCTGTTCCGCTTCGCCCTTTTCTTTCTGCTGCTGGCGGCGGGCGTGTGCTTCGCCTTCTACATCGGCACGGGCCAGCAACGCTACCGTCGCTGGGGCCTGATGATTCTCAAATGGGCCTTGATCGCCGGGCTGGGTTTTTTCGGCGTGCTGGTGCTCGAACGAATCCTGTGATGCCTCAGTAGTGCCGCCCACCCTTGTAGGCGGCATGGGTGCGGGCCTGCAATGCCCCCACCTTGTTGATCGCAGCGGCCGTGCGTGCCACCTGCGCGTGCGTGATGCACAGTCCCAGCGCGTCGGCAGCGTCCTTGCCGGGCAGGCCGGGCAGCTGCAGCAGGCGCTTGACCATTTCCTGCATCTGCGCCTTGTCGGCACGGCCGTGTCCCGCGACGGCTTTCTTCAGTTGCAGGGCGGTGTATTCGGCCACCGGCAGGCCGTTGGCCACCAGGGCCGTGACGCAGCAGCCGCGGGCCTGACCCAGCAGCAGCGTGGCCTGCGGGTTGACGTTGACGAACACAATTTCGCACGCGGCCGCTTCAGGTTGGTAGCGGCTCACCACTTCGCCAATGCCGTCGAACAGGATTTTCAGCCGCTCGGGCAGCAGGGCGCCGTCCTTGGGGCTGGTCTGGATGGTGCCGCTGGCCACGTAGTGCAGGGTCGGGCCTTCGGTGTCCACCACGCCGAAGCCGGTGCATTGCAGGCCGGGGTCGATGCCGAGGATGCGCATGGATCGGTTCAGAGGTCAAAGGTCCAGCGGACCGAATGAAAAAACACCGGTGCCGCGAAGCACAGTGCATCGACCCTGTCGAGCAGGCCTGCTGCGCCGGTGACCGATCGGCCGGCAAGGCCCCAGTGGGTGACACCCCGGTCGCGTTTGATGGCTTTCATCACCAGATGCCCCAGCGAACCGGCACCGCAAGCCACCAGTGCCATGGCCACCGCAGGCAGTGGCTTGAAGGGCGTGATGCCGGCCAGCAGTCCGCCCAGCAGTCCTCCGGCCAGCATGCCGGCCAGCCAGCTGGACCTGTGAAAGCTTTGGCTGACGGCCGGTGCCATCGGGGTGTTGAGCCGCCGGGCCACCAGGTGCTGCACCAGCATGCAGGTCTGCACCACTGCCACCAGGAAGAACACCAGAAAGGCCAGCCGTCCTGCAAAGCGTGGGAAGGGTAACAGCAGCAGCGCCGGCACGTGGCTGAGCCCGTACACGCACACCATGATGCCCCACTGCAGCTTGGCATTGCGCTCAAGAAAACGCTGGGGATCGTTCGCCAGGGCGCTGACCACCGGAATCGCCAGAAACACATACACCGGAACGAAGACGGTGAAGAGGTCGAAGCGCCGTGTCCAGACCAGCGCGTACTGCAAGGGCAGCACCACAAAGAAGGCCAGCACCAGGCTGCGGTGGTCGCCGCGTCGTGTGGGCGAGAGGCTGATGAATTCGCGCAGGATGAGGAACGAGACCAGCGCGAACAGAACGATGGCCGCACCGTCGCCAGCGGCCCAGGCGATCCAGAAGACCAGCGCCATCAGCCAGGTGTTGCGCAGCAGGGTCTGGAAGCCTTGCCGACGGTGTGGGCGGTCGACCGCGGCAGCGTCCGGACGGTGGCGTTCCCGAAGCGACAGCACGATGCCCGCCGCCGTGACCAGCAGCAGGGCGCCGAACAGCAGCGCAAACAGCAGGCCGATCTGCTGATCGGGGCTGAGGCTGCGCAGAAAGCTTCGCATGGCTCAGACGTCCCTCAGCGACATCACCGCCTCGCGCGCGCGGGCGAGAAAGTCGGCGCGCGCTTCTGCCGGTGCGAGCCGGATGGGTTCCCCGAAGGTGACGGAGCACAGCACCGGCACGGGGATCACCTCGCCCTTGGGCATCACCCGCTGCACGTTGTGTATCCACGTGGGCACCAGCACCACGTCAGGGAAACGGCGCGCCAGGTTGTACAGGCCGCTTTTGAAGGGCTGCGGGTCTTCGGCATGGCCCCGGGTGCCCTCGGGGAACAGGATCAGCGAATCCCCGCTGTCCAGCGCGCTGATCAGCGGGGCCAGCGGATCTTCGTCGCCCTTGCGCTCGCGCTCGACGTAGACGGCATGGAACACAGCCGACGTGATCCAGCGCTTGAGTCCCGAGGTGGTCCAGTAGTCCCGCGCCGCGATGGGTCGGGTGATGCTGCGCAGTTCCTTGGGCAGCGCGGCCCAGATGAGCACCAGGTCGGCGTGGCTCTGGTGGTTGGCAAAGTAAATGCGCTGTTCGGCCTTGGGCGGGCAGCCGTGCCAGCGCGCCTGCGCGCCGGTGAGCAGGCGCACGAAGCCCAGCAGCAACAGGCTCACGGCTTGTGCGCGCCAGTCCATGCAATGGCCACCGGTCGGTGTGGGGTGCAACGCACAAGCGTCATGGCGGACTCACGTCACCCATTCGCGCCAGGATGGTGTCGGTGCGGCGCGCCAGGTAGGGCGACCCGGGCTGTCGCTCAAAGAACTTTGGGCTCGGCAGCATGACGGCGAGCCGTGCGGCCTCGGCGGGGGTGAGTTGTGCCGCGGACTTGCGGAAATAGCGCTGGGCCGCCGCTTCGGCGCCGAAAATGCCGTCGCCCCACTCCACGCTGTTGAGGTAGATCTCCAGGATACGTCGCTTGCTCAGCAGCGCTTCCAGGCTCAAAGTCAGCACCAGCTCCTGTCCTTTGCGCAACAGGTTGCGCTCGCCCGAGAGCAGCAGGTTCTTGGCCAGTTGCTGCGTGATGGTGGAGCCGCCGACGATTTTGGGCGGCCGAACCCGTTTGCGCGCCGCCTCGGCGGCTTCGGGGTTGTGGCCCAGGCGCTGTTCAATTTGCTCGGCTCGCCGCTGCGCTTGTGCCTGGCGCCGTTCGTTCTTCTGCCAGGCCGACTCGATGGCGGCCCAGTCGACGCCGCCATGGTCGGTGAACCCCGCGTCTTCCGAGGCCAGCACCGCACGCTTGAGGTGTGGACTGATCCGTTCGTAGTCGACCCACTGCGCCGACCAGTGCCAGGCCTTGGGCGTGCCCAGGGCCTCCCCGGCCACGCGCCAGGCTTCCGAGCGCATGAAGGCCGTGCTTTGGGGGGCGACCACCGCCATGAGTGCGATGCGCCCCACGAAAAACAGCTGCAAGGCCAGGCCGGCGAGCAGGACCCACAACAGCCAGCGGATGAGTGGTTTCATGTGCGCAGACCGGCTGAACCGATGTCGAGGAATCCGTTGGCGTTCACGGGCTGCCCCACTGGGTTTGCAGGCCATCGTCGCGGGTGAAGCGAAAGCGCGAAACCACCACGATCTGATCCGCCCGTCGGCGCATGGCCTCGTCGAAACGGCCGAACGTGAGGTTTCGAACGATGGCCTGGGCTCGCCGGTCCAGGGCAGCCTGACCCGAGGACTGGACGACTTCGGTGGACAGCACCTGCCCGGTGTGGTTGATGGTGATGACCATGGTCAGTTCGCCATACAGCTTGCGGCCGCCGGCTTCGGGGAAGTTTCGCGTGCCGCGGTCCTCGATCTTGCGCCGCAGGCCATCGTAGTAGAGGGCATAGACTTCCTCACGGGTGGCCGGGCTGATGTAGCGCTTGAGCGGCCGGGCGTTTTCCTCGTTGATGCGTTTTTCAATCTCGGCCAGCATTTTCAGCAATACCTGCCGCTGGCGTTCCTGCTCGGGCTTTGCGGGCGTCTCTTCATCGGCTTGCGGGCGCGGCGGTGGCAGGGTGGCCAGCGCCTGGCGCACCTGGGTGAGCAGCTGCGCCTGCCGCTCCTGCAGTGCCTGAATGCGACGCTCCGCTGCCTCGGCGGTGTCGCCGGCGCGCAGCTGTGCAGCCGGGGGCAGTGGCGAGGTGGCCCGGCCCTGGGCAGCCTGTCCGCCGCCCGCCAGGCGGGCCTGGGCAATGGCCATGGCCTTTTGGGGCAAGGCCTCGCTGTTGGCATTGACCAGGATCACCTCCAGCGGGCTGTCCTGGAACACCCGGTTGAAACCCTCGGGATCGACAAAGCGCAGCGTCAGCAGGGCCGCGTGCACCAGCAGCGAGACCCCCAGCGCCAGTCGCAGGGTGCCCAGTCGCTTCAGAAAGCCCGGCAGCGTGTTCACGGCAGAGGCAGGCTGGCGCAGGCGTCAGGCGGCCGAAGGGCCTTCGCTGGCGTCCGACGGCTCGTTGAGGTCAATGGCCAGCGCCAGTGGTGCGGCCAGCGACGCGTCTTCGTCCCCCTCTGCGTTCTCGTCCAGCGCTTCAACCGGCAGGTCCAGCCGCTCGATCACGGTGCCCGAGACCTCCAGTGCGATCTCGTCAATCAGGCCCAGCCGCACGCGCACATGCGCGCCGCGCGGCAGGCCTTCGGCACCCAGCACCGGCAGCACCAGCGGCAGCGTGTCGGTGCGCACCAGGTTGTCCTTGATCAGGGTGGCGGTCAGTTCGCTGATGCCGGCCTGTTGCAGGTACTTGAGCGTCCAGAGCCGTTCCATGCCGTTCTGGAAACCGTTGTAGGCGGTGTAGGCGGCGTCGAAGCCGCTGATGATGGCAAAGAGGTTCGCGTCCTTGGGCTTGAACGGCGCCACCAGTGCGGCCGTGGCCCCGTGGCGTGCGCAGGCGATGATCTGCCACTGGTTGACCAGGTCCACGTAGCGACGCAAGGGCGAGGTGCTCCAGGCGTAGGCCTTGACGCCGATGCCCGCGTGCGGCGCCACTTTGGTGCCCATGCGCACCTTCATGCCCGGCGCCAGGCTGGCCTGGCTGCGGTAGATGCCGGGCACGCCACAGGCGGCCAGCCACTGGCCCCAGCTGCTGTTGGCCAGGATCATGGCCTCGGCCACCATCAGGTCCAGCGGTGCGCCGCGCGAGCGGGTGCCGATGAGCACCGTCTCGCTGCCATCGGGTTCGCTGCCGGACATGCCCTGCAGCTTGAAGGTGTAGTCCGGGCGGTTGAAGGTCTCGGGTTTGCCGCGCACCACTTCGCGCTGCGCTTTCAGGTGCTTGGCCAGGCGGAAAATGAAGGCCAGCTGGGGCTGCAGCGCGGCGATTTCGTCGCTCGCGCTGTCCACCGGCGCCTCACCGGTCAGCCAGGCTTCGGTGATCACGCTGTCGAGCTGGTCGTGGCGCAGGTTGTGCGCGATCGGCACGCGCTCCAGCGCGGTGTGGCTGTCCTTCTGTTCGAGCGTCGCTTCGTCAAAGCTCACGTACAGGGAAACGGCCGGGCAATCGCGCCCGGCTTCGAGCGTGTAGGTCTGCACCACCGCGTCGGGCAGCATGGTGATCTTGTGGCCCGGCATGTAGACGGTGGACAGGCGCTGGCGTGCCACCTGATCGATGGCGTCATCGGGCTGGATGGCCAGCCCGGGTGCCGCGATGTGGATGCCCAGTGTGACCGTGCCGCTGCCCAGTCCCTGCAGCGAGAGCGCGTCGTCGATTTCGGTGGTGTGCGAATCGTCGATGGAAAAGGCCTGCACCGGTGCAACGGGCAGCGTGTCGCGGATGGCTGGTGCCTGCAGGGCCGGGAAGCCCGTGCCCTTGGGGAACTGGTCGAACAGGAAGCGCTGCCAGTGGAACTGGTAGGCGCTGGAGATGGCGCCGGCCTTTTCCAGCAGGGCCAGCGGGTTGAGGTGGCTGCTGCGCGCGGCTTCGACCACGGCCTTGTACTCGGGCGCGTTCTTGTCGGGCCTGAACAGGATTTTGTAGAGCTGCGCACGCACCGGCTCGGGGCAGGTGCCGGCCACCAGTTCGGCCGTCCAGGCATCGATCTGCGCCTGAACCTGTTTCTTCTTCTCGATGGCGGCCAGTGCCTGGGCCACGATCTCGGCCGGGGCCTTCTTGTAGCGGCCCTTGCCGGCACGGCGGAAGTAATGCGGCGCGCCTTGCAGGCAGATCAGCGCCGCGACCTGCTGTTCCACACTGGGCGGGTCGCTGAAATAGTCGGTTGCCAGGTCGGCAAAGCCAAACTCGTCCTCGGGCGCGAACTCATAGGCCAACTCCAGCTCCATGGTGGTGGCCAGGGCCGCGGCGGCGGCCATGAGCTGGGCCGGTGCGGGCTTCTCGAAACGCAACAGGGTGTTGGCCAGTTTGAGCTTCAGGCGCTTGCCCGAATCGAGCTCCACCTGCAGGGAGCTTTCGGCTTCGGAGAGGAGGCGGCCGGTCATCAGTTTGCCGGCCTCGTCGAACAGGATGTGCATGGGGCGGGATTGTCCCATGGGTGCAGGACACGACCCGCCGCCGGGCCGCCCCAAGGCGGGTCAGCCCCCGTGGGGGGCAGCGACCCGCGCAGCGGTGGAGCGTGGGGGCTCCGTTTTCAGGTCCAGGAAGCTGAACACGGCGTCGATGTGCGCGTCGAAATCGCTGATCGCGTGGTCGCTGCCCGGCAGCAGCCGGACCTGGCCGCCGGCGCAGAAAGCCTGCATCTCGCGCCAGTCCAGCACCTCGTCGCCCTGCGCCACGATGGCGAACTGGCGCTGCGCTGTGACCGGGTGCTGCGCGGCCAGCCGCGCAATGTCCTGCTCCTGTTCCCGCAACTGGTCCACGAAGGCCGGTTCAAAGAAGAAGCGCTCGGCCGGGTCGTGCCAGGCGGCCTGTTCGCCGATGTACCGCTGCAGGTCGCGCGCCGGGTGCACGGCGGGGTTGAGCAGCACGGTCCGGGCGCAGCCGGTTTGCAGCGCCAGCCAGCGCGCGTAGAAGCCGCCCAGCGATGACCCGGCCACGGCCATGGTGTCACGCGGCCAGTCGCGCACACCGTCCATCACCAGTGCCATGGCCTCGGCGGGCGAGGGCGGTAGCTGCGGGCACCACCAGGTCACGTCCGGGTGCTGCGCGGCCACCCGCGCCGCGACCTTCTGTGCCTTCATCGAGCGGGGGGAGGAGCGGAAACCGTGCAGGTACAGCAGGTGGGTGGTGGACATGTTGGCCGTGTGCGGTGTGGAACCTTGGGGTTCGGGAAGGATAATCACGGTTCCATGGCCGCCGTATTCGACAAACCATCTCTGTGGCAGCGCATCCTCCCGGTTTTCCAGGGGTTTGATGTGCCGCTGGCGTTGGGCATTGTGCTCATGGCCTGCCTGGGTCTGGTCACCATGTATTCGGTTGGCTTTGATCACGGCACGCGCTTTGTGGCCCATGCCCGCAACATGTTGCTGGCCGCAGGGGTACTGTTCCTGCTGGCCCAGGTGCCGCCGCAACGCCTGATGTCCCTGGCGATTCCGCTCTACGGCCTGGGCCTGGCACTGCTGGTGGGGGTGGAGCTTTTCGGCATCACCAAAAAAGGGTCGACGCGCTGGATCGATCTCGGGGTCGTGATCCAGCCGAGCGAGCTCATGAAAGTGGCCATGCCGCTGATGCTTGCCTGGTGGTTCCAGCGCCGCGAAGGGGTGCTCAAACCCCTGGACTTTGTGGTCGCGGGTGTGTTGCTGGCGGTGCCGGCGGTGCTGATTCTCAAGCAGCCCGACCTGGGGACCACCCTGTTGGTGCTGGCCTCCGGCCTGGCCGTGATTTTCTTTGCCGGCCTGAGCTGGAAGCTCATCGTGCCGCCGGTGGTGCTGGTCGCCGTGGGTGTCGTGGTGCTCATCGCCATGGAGCCGCAGTGGTGCGCGCCCGATGTGGACTGGCATGTGCTTCGCGAATACCAGCGCCAGCGGGTGTGCACGCTGCTCGATCCGTCCAAGGACCCGCTGGGCAAGGGGTTCCACATCATCCAGGGCATGATCGCCATCGGCTCCGGCGGGCTCTGGGGCAAAGGTTTCATGCAGGGCACGCAGACCCACCTGGAATTCATTCCCGAGCGCACCACCGACTTCATCTACGCGGCCTATGCCGAGGAGTTCGGCCTCGTCGGAACCCTGGGCCTGATGGGGGGCTTCATGTTTCTCATCATCCGGGGCCTGGTGATCGCCCTCGAGGCGCCCACGCTGTTTGCGCGGCTCATGGCCGGTGCCATGACGCTCAACCTGTTTGTCTATGCGTTTGTCAATATCGGCATGGTCAGCGGCGTTTTGCCGGTGGTCGGCGTGCCATTGCCGTTCATCAGTTATGGCGGAACCGCCATGGTTACCCTGGGCGTGATGCTGGGCATCCTGATGTCGATCGCCAAGGCCAAGCGGCTGATGCAGTCATGACGGACCGGGTCTGTTCCGTGGCCATCATCGGCGCCGGCAACATGGGGGGTGCCATGGTCGGGCGCCTGAGAACCCTGGGCTGGCCCGTGGTGGTCTGTGACATCGATCCCCTTCGGCAGCAGCAGGCGCTGGCCGCCGGTGCCGAACTGGCCGACACCCCGAACCTGGCCGCTGCCACGCTGGCGGACGACGGTGTGCTCATTGTCTGTGTGGTCGATGCGGCCCAATCCCATGACGTGCTGCTGGGCGACAAGGGTGCGCTGGCGGCGATGCGGCCGGGCCAGTCCGTGCTGTTGTGCCCCACCATCGCCCCGCAGGACACCGAAACCCTGGCGGCCCGGCTGGCCGACCGTGGCATCGGCTGCATCGACGCCCCCATGTCCGGCGGTCCGGCCCGCGCCCGGGACGGGTCCATGAGCCTGATGCTGGCCGCACCGCAGCCCCTGCTGGACCGTCACGCCGGGCTGTTGCAGGCCCTGTCGGCGCGGCGTTTCGTCATCAGCGAGCGGGTGGGTGACGGTGCCCGCACCAAGCTGGTCAACAACCTGCTGGCCGGCATCAACCTGGTGGGCGCCGCCGAGGTCATGGCCCTGGCCGAGCGCCTGGGGCTGGACCTGCCGACCACGCTGGACGTGATCGGGCAGTCCAGCGGCCAGAGCTGGATCGGGTCCGACCGCATGCGCCGCGCCATTGCGGGCGACTTTGAGCCGCGTGCCCATGTCACCCTACTGGAAAAGGACACCCGGCTGGCGGTGCAGGCCGCGCAGGCCGCTGGCTTTGACGGTCCGTTGGGTGCCCGCGCGGCCCAAGCCTTTGCCCAGGCGCATGCCGCCGGGTTGGCCGACCGGGACGATGCCGCCCTGCTGCTGTGGCTGCGCCAGCGCGGCGGCTGATGTCCCCAAGACCCTCAGGCCCGCACGCGCGCGGGCGGTTTCTTAAAATGGCCGCATGATTGCTGCCGAACCCACCCTCGCCCGTCTCGCCACCGCCCAGAGTCTGTTGCTCGATCCCTTCGGGCTTACGCCCGAGCACCTGAAGAAGGCGCTGGGCGAGATCATGGCCCGCGGTGCCGATGACGCCGACCTCTATTTCCAGACCACGCGCAGCGAAGGCTGGAGTCTGGAGGAGGGTATCGTCAAGACTGGCAGCTTCAGCATCGATCAGGGCGTGGGCGTGCGTGCCGTCAGCGGCGAAAAGACGGCGTTCGCGTACTCCGATGACCTGTCCTGGGATTCCCTGCTGGACGCTGCACGCACCGTGCGCAGCATCACCGGCCAGGGGCAGGACCGCAAGGTCAAGGCCGGCAAGACCCGGGTGTCGAAGTCTCGCTCGCTCTACCCCGGTCTGGACCCGATCGGCACGCTCGACAGCACGGCCAAGGTGGCGCTGCTGGAAAAAGTGGAAAAACTCGCCAAAGCCAGGGACCCGCGCGTGGTGCAGGTCATGGCCGGCCTGGCCGCCGAGCACGATGTGGTGCTGGTGGCCCGCGCCGATGGCACGCTGGCCGCCGACGTGCGGCCGCTGGTGCGCCTGTCGGTCACGGTGATCGCCGAACAGAACGGCCGGCGCGAAGTGGGCTCCTCCGGCGGTGGCGGCCGCTACGGGCTGGCCTATTTCGATGATGCGCTGGTGCAGCACTATGTGGACGAGGCGGTCGAGGCTGCCCTGGTCAACCTGGACGCGCGCCCGGCGCCGGCCGGCGAAATGACCGTGGTGCTGGGCCCCGGCTGGCCCGGCGTACTGTTGCACGAAGCCGTGGGTCATGGCCTGGAAGGCGACTTCAACCGCAAGGGGTCCAGCGCGTTCAGTGGCCGTATCGGCCAGCGCGTGGCGGCCAAGGGCGTGACGGTGCTCGATGACGGCACCATCGCCGACCGCCGCGGTTCGCTCAACGTGGACGACGAAGGCCACACGACCCAGAAGAACGTGCTGATCGAGGACGGCATCCTCAAGGGCTACATCCAGGATGCGATGAACGCCCGCCTGATGGGCGTCAAGCCCACCGGCAACGGCCGGCGCGAGAGTTACGCCCACGTCCCGATGCCGCGCATGACCAATACCTACATGACAGGCGGCGACCGGGCACCTGAGGAGATCGTCGCCAGCATCAAGAAGGGCCTGTACGCCACCAATTTCGGCGGTGGCCAGGTCGACATCACCAGCGGCAAGTTCGTCTTCTCGGCCAGTCAGGCCTACTGGGTCGAGAACGGCAAGATCCAGTACCCGGTCAAGGGCGCCACGCTGGTGGGCAGCGGGCCCGAGTCGCTCAAGAAGATCAGCATGATCGGCAACGACATGCGCCTGGACAGCGGCGTGGGGACCTGCGGCAAGGAAGGCCAGAGCGTGCCGGTGGGTGTGGGGCAGCCAACGCTGCGCATCGACGGTCTCACGGTGGGTGGCACAGCCTGAGAGCAGGGGAGTCCTCCAGCGCACACCGCGGAACCGGCTTTGCCGGGCCGCTGGTGTGGTCCCCCACCGGGGGAAGACGCGAAGCGGCGCAGGGGGCACCCATTTGTAAGACGCCTGTCAAAAGCCCTGTGCTACATTCGCGACCTATGCGATTCCGCGCCCCCATCTTCTTTGGCTTTTACTTTTGGTTCTCGGTCCCCGGCGGACGAGAGGCAACGGTGTAAGCGCGCAAAGCAACCGAATCCCTCCAAACCGCCGGGCCCGCAGCCCGGCGGTTTTTTTTCACCTTTTCTCACCCACCCCGCGAGGAGCCTTCCATGAACGCCAAAACCACCGTCGCCAGCGATGCCTGGCATGCGCACCCGGCCGACAAGACCAGCCAGACCGACGACCAGCGCATCCAGGACATCACCGTGCTCCCGCCGCCCGAACACCTCATCCGCTTTTTCCCGATTGCCGGCACGCCGGTCGAGGGCCTGATCAAGCAGACCCGCGGCCGCATCCACGACATCCTGCACGGCCAGGACGACCGCCTGCTGGTCATCATCGGTCCGTGCTCGATCCACGACCCCGCCGCTGCGCTGGACTACGCTCGGCGCCTCAAGCCCCTGCGCGAGCAATACGCCGACACGCTGGAGATCGTGATGCGGGTGTACTTCGAGAAACCGCGCACCACGGTGGGCTGGAAGGGGCTGATCAACGACCCCTACCTGGACGAGAGCTACCGCATCGACGAGGGCCTGCGCATTGCGCGCCAGCTGCTGATCGAGATCAACCGCCAGGGCCTGCCGGCCGGCAGCGAATTCCTGGACGTGATCAGCCCGCAGTACATCGGTGACCTGATCAGCTGGGGCGCCATCGGCGCGCGCACCACCGAAAGCCAGGTCCACCGCGAACTGGCCTCGGGCCTGTCGGCGCCGATCGGCTTCAAGAACGGCACCGACGGCAACATCAAGATCGCGACCGACGCCATCCAGGCCGCGGCGCGCGGGCACCACTTCCTGTCGGTGCACAAGAACGGCCAGGTTGCGATCGTGCAGACCAAGGGCAACAAGGACTGCCACGTCATCCTGCGCGGCGGCAAGGCACCCAACTACGACGCAGCCCATGTCGCCGCCGCGGTCCAGGAACTGGACGCCGCCAAGCTGACGCCGCGCCTGATGGTGGACTGCAGCCACGCCAACAGCAGCAAGCAGCACGAGAAGCAGCTGGACGTGGCGCGCGACATCGCGGGGCAAATTGCGGGTGGTTCGCGCAGTGTGTTCGGCGTGATGATCGAAAGCCACATCGAAGCTGGTGCGCAGAAATTCACGCCGGGCAAGGACGAAGTGGGTCGGCTCGAGTACGGCAAAAGCATCACCGATGCCTGTCTGGGCTGGGACGACTCGGTTCGGGCGCTGGACGTGTTGTCGCAGGCGGTTGCGGCAGCGCGCCGGACAGGGCGCTGAGGGGATTTTCCATGTCGAAGGGGCTGCCCCCGCCGGCACTGGGTGCCGATGGAGGCGGTCCCGGCCTCAGGGATCGCTCGGTCCTTTGATCTGATCGGACTTGACAGGGCAGGGTGGGCGGCACAATGGAGTTCGTCAACCGTTGTCATTTCCAGGAGCGCACATGCACAGTCAGGTCATCGTCAAGTGGAACGATTCGTCCGATTACCGATTTGATCTGGAGGAAGTCCAGCCCTTGCCCCACGAGCAGGCACGCGCCTGGCTGGACGAGCAATTCACCGCCCTGCAGTGCGAGCCGATCCGGCTGACAGGCAAGGTGCTGACAGCTGACAAGGTGCTGTGCGTCGCCCAGGCGGCGGGTGAGCTGCGCTTTCGCGAACCCGAGCACCGTGCCTGGGCGCAGGCGTTCGCCCGTGCCGCCAGTTCGGCGCTGGCCAAACCGGTGATCACGGTAGACCTGCCCGGCCAGTCGATCGTCTACTGATTGGCCAGCGCGGCCAGGAGGCGGTCGTGGATGCCGCCAAAGCCGCCATTGCTCATGCAGACAACGTGGTCGCCCGGTCTGGCCGCAGCGACCACCTGTCCGATCAGTGTCGGGATGTCCGGTGCCACCTGTGCACGGGCGCCCATCGGCGCCAGCGCCTCGACCGCATTCCAGTCGAGTCCGCCGCTGTGGCAGAAGGCCAGGTCGGCTACCTCCAGGCTCCAGGGCAGTTGCGCCTTCATCGTGCCCAGTTTCATGGTGTTGCTGCGCGGTTCAAAGACCGCCACGATGCGACCGGTGTCGCCGCTGGCGCGGAGCTTGCGCTGCAGGCCATCGAGCGTGGTGCGGATGGCTGTGGGGTGGTGGGCAAAATCGTCGTAGACGGTGATGTCGCCGCCGTCGCGTGCGGCGGTGCCCCGCACCTCCATGCGACGTCGCACGTTCTGGAAGTGGCCCAGCGCCCGGGCCGCATCGGCCGGGGCCACGCCCACGTGTTCGGCCGCGGCGATGGCCGCCAGTGCGTTGAGCTGGTTGTGCACACCGGTCAGGGCCCATTCCACTCGCGCAACGTTCTCACCGCGCATCAGCACGTCGAAGGCATCGGGCTCGCCCACGGCCGTGAAGTCGCTGACCGCTGCGCCGAAGCTGCGCACTTCGCTCCAGCAGCCCTGGTGCAGCACGCGGTCCAGGCTTTCTTCCAGGCCGTTGACCACCACCCGTCCGGAACCGGGCACGGTGCGCACCAGGTGGTGGAACTGCCGTTCGATGGCCTTGAGGTCGTCGAAGATGTCGGCGTGGTCGAACTCCAGGTTGTTCAGGATGGCCGTGCGCGGGCGGTAGTGCACGAATTTGCTGCGCTTGTCGAAAAAAGCGGTGTCATATTCATCCGCTTCAATCACGAAGAGGGGCGCCGACCGTTTCGCCGCCGGGCCGCCCCAAGGCGAAACAGCCCCCTCGGGGGACAGCGAACCACGCGTAGCGGGGAGCGTGGGGGCCACATCACCCAGGCGCGCCGATACCCCGAAGTTCATCGGCACGCCGCCGACCAGAAAGCCCGGGTTCAGGCCATTGGCTTCCAGCACCCAGGCCAGCATCGACGTCGTTGTGGTCTTGCCATGGGTGCCGGCGACGGCCAGCACGTGGCGACCTTGCAGCACGTGCTCGGCCAGCCACTGCGGGCCACTGGTGTAGGGCGAACCGGCATCGAGGATGGCTTCCATCAACGGGAACTTCGGCGCTCCGTCGGGCAGTCGGGCTCGGCTGACCACGTTGCCGATCACGAACATGTCGGGCTTGAGGGCCATCTGGTCGGCGCCATAGCCCTCGATCAGGTCGATGCCCAGGGCGCGCAACTGGTCGCTCATGGGGGGGTAGACGCCGGCGTCGCAGCCGGTGACGCGGTGGCCGGCCTCACGGGCCAGGGCGGCCAGACCGCCCATGAAAGTGCCGCAAATGCCCAGGATGTGAATGTGCATGCGTCGATTCTAGGTGGCGCCCCGTGCACAATCCGGGCCCATGGACGCCTTCTGCAATGACCTGGCGAGTGAAATCGCCGCTGTCGCCGCCCGCTTCGTGGTCGAAGATGGCATGGATTACGCCGCGGCCAAGCGCCAGGCCGGCCAGCAGATGGGGTTGTCCGCCCGCGTGCCCTGGCCCGACAACGTGGTCATGGAAGCGGCCGTGCGGGACTACATCGCCGTGTTCTGCCCTGAGGCCCAGGCGAGCGAACTGCTGGCCCTGCGTGAGCTGGCCCTGGTGTGGATGGAGCGCCTGCAGGTCTTCGAGCCCCTTCTGGGCGGGGCGGTCTGGCACGGCACCGCCACCCGCCACAGCGACATCCACCTGCACCTGTTCTGTGACGACCCCAAGGCAGCCGAGTTGCTGTTGATCGACCACCGGGTGGACTATGCGCCGGGCACCGGACGTGGCTGGCGCGGGGAACCGGTGGATGCCTTGACCTTGCGCTGCCGCTGCGAACCACTGGGTCAGTGGGTGCTGGTGCACCTGCTGGTACACGACCGTGACGCTTTGCGCGGCGCACTCAAACCCGACGGGCAAGGGCGCAAGCCGCGTGGCGACGCCCGAGCGCTGGGCGCACTGCTGGCCGGTTCCAGGGTTCCTTGAGACCATGCATCACATGAACAAACGAAATCTTCTGACGGGAGGTGTCGCGATGGCCGCCTGCGCCCTGGGCGCGGGGGTGGCCTGGTGGCGCCTGGCGCCGCGTGAAGCGCAATCCCCCGCCGTGGCCGCCTTCTGGGCCAGCCGGTTTGAGGGCCCACAGGGTGAGCCACTGGTGATGGAGGCCTTCCGCGGGCGTCCCCTGCTGGTGAACTTCTGGGCGACCTGGTGCCCGCCGTGTGTGGAAGAGTTGCCCCTGCTCAATGCCTTCCAGGCCGAGCAGGGTGCCCGTGGCTGGCAGGTACTGGGGCTGGCGGTGGACCAGGCTGCGCCCGTGCGCCAATTCCTGCAGAAACTGCCGCTGAACTTCCCGGTGGGCATGGCGGGCCTGGCTGGCACCGAACTCAGCCGCAGTCTGGGCAACCTGGGCGGCGGTCTGCCATTCAGCCTGGTGCTGGACCGCAGCGGCGCAGTGCAGCGCCAGAAGGTGGGCAAACTCGATGCAGCCGATCTCGAGCAGTGGGCGAAACTGGCCTGATTGCCCCAACGGCTGCCAACGTGCGGCCAAATCGGGGTAGAGTGCGGCGTTTTTCGTGAAATGTCCCCGGCCTGGTGTCGGTCGACCTTCGTGTACACTGCGCCACCCTGCCTGATGAAGAGGTGCTCATTTCATGAAGTTCGGTGCAAATCGCATCAAATTGAGTGAAATTCGTTGGAGAAAACCATGGACCTGAGAAAACTGAAAACCCTGATCGATCTGGTGTCCGAATCGAACGTTTCCGAACTCGAGATCACCGAAGCCGAAGGCAAGGTCCGCATCGTCAAGGCCTCTCCCCTGGCCCAGGCCACCCCGGTGACCTATGCGATGGCTGCGACCCCGGTGGCCGCGCCGGCACCAGCCGTGGCCAGTGCCGCGCCGGTGGCTGAAGCTGCCGTGGAGGCCGCACCGCCCAGCGGCCACCTTGTCAAGTCGCCGATGGTCGGCACCTTCTATCGCGCCTCGGCTCCAGGGGCCAAGCCGTTCAAGGAAGTGGGTGACACGGTCAAGGAAGGTGAGACGATCTGCATCGTCGAGGCCATGAAGATCCTCAACGAAATCGAAGCCGACAAGTCCGGCACCGTGACCCAGATCCTGATCCAGAACGGCCAGGCGGTCGAGTACGGTCAGCCGCTGTTCGTCATCGAATAAGGGGCGGCGCCTCATGTTCAAGAAAATCCTGATCGCCAACCGCGGCGAGATTGCGCTGCGCATCCAGCGCGCCTGCCGCGAGATGGGCATCAAGGCGGTGATGGTCTACTCCGAGGCCGACCGCGATGCCAAGTACATCCGACTGGCCGATGAGGCGGTCTGTATCGGCCCGGCCCAGTCTGGCCAGAGCTACCTCAGCATGCCCGCCATCATCTCGGCCGCCGAGGTGACCGACGCCGAGGCCATTCACCCCGGCTATGGTTTCCTGTCGGAAAACGCCGACTTCGCCGAGCGGGTGGAGAAAAGTGGCTTCACCTTCATTGGCCCGACGCCCGAGTCCATCCGCCTGATGGGCGACAAGGTCTCGGCCAAGCAGGCCATGATTCGCGCCGGTGTGCCTTGCGTGCCCGGATCCGAGGGCGCCCTGCCGGATGATCCGGTGGTGATCAAGCGCACGGCCAAGGCCATTGGCTACCCGGTGATCATCAAGGCTGCCGGTGGTGGCGGTGGGCGCGGCATGCGTGTGGTCCACACCGAGGCAGCCTTGCTGCACGCGGTGCAGACCACCAAGGCGGAGGCGGGCGCCGCCTTCGGCAACCCCGAGGTTTACATGGAGAAATTTCTCCAGAACCCGCGCCACGTTGAAATCCAGGTGCTGGCCGATACGCACCGCAACGCGGTCTACCTGGGCGAGCGCGACTGCTCCATGCAGCGTCGCCACCAGAAGGTGATCGAGGAAGCGCCGGCGCCGGGCATTCCGCGCCGCCTGATCGAGAAGATCGGCGAGCGCTGCGCCGCGGCCTGCAAGAAGATCGGTTACCGCGGTGCCGGCACTTTTGAGTTCCTGTTCGAGAACGGCGAGTTCTACTTCATCGAGATGAACACCCGCGTGCAGGTGGAGCACCCGGTGACCGAATGGATCACCGGCGTGGACATCGTGCGCACCCAGATCGCGGTGGCTGCTGGTGAAAAACTGCCGTTCACGCAGCGTCAGATCCAGCTCAAGGGCCACGCCATCGAGTGCCGCATCAATGCCGAGGACGCCTACAAGTTCACGCCGTCGCCCGGCCGCATCACCACCTGGCACATGCCTGGCGGGCCTGGCGTGCGCGTGGACTCGCACGCCTACACCAACTACTTCGTGCCACCGAACTACGACAGCATGATCGGCAAGCTGATCGTGCACGGTGACACGCGCGAGCAGGCGCTGGCCCGCATGCGCACAGCGCTGGCCGAGGCGGTGGTCGAAGGCATCAAGACCAATATCCCCTTGCACCGGGAACTGATGGTGGACGCCAGCTTCGTGGCCGGCGGGACCAACATCCATTACCTCGAAGAGTGGCTCTCCCAACATGAGCGCTGATGAGCAAGTCCTGACCCAGCCGTCGGCTGGGTCTTTTTTTGAGCTGGTTGTGCTGCTGGCCGAGGCCGCTGTCGAACCGGTCAGTGACGCACTGGACGCGCTCGATGCGCTGAGCGTGTCGGTCGAGGATGCAGATGCCCTGACGCCAGCCGAGCAGGCGCTCTTTGGCGAGCCGGGTATGCCGCCGCCCAAAGAAGGCTGGAACCGCTCGCGTGTGGTGGCCCTGTTCGGCACGCAAGCTGCGGCGCGTGAAGCGGCCGATTTGCTGGCGCTGCAGGACTTTTGGGGTGATGGGCAGGTGCTGGGCGTACGTGCCGTGGCCGAGCAGGATTGGGTGCGACTGACCCAATCGCAGTTTGACCCGGTCGAGATCACGCCCACCTTCTGGATCGTGCCCAGCTGGCACGAGCCGCCGGCCGGCGCGCAGCAGGTGTTGCGACTGGACCCGGGTCTGGCCTTCGGCACCTGTACGCACCCCACCACCCGCATGTGCCTGCGCTGGATGGCGCGCCACGGTGCGCAGGGCCAGCGCGTGCTCGACTATGGCTGTGGCTCGGGCATTCTGGCAATGGGGGCGGCCAAGTTCGGCGCACACGAGATCGTGGCGGTGGACATCGACCCTGCGGCCGTCGAATCGACCCGGCTGAACGCCGAGAACAACCACGTGCGGCTGCAAAGCGGTCTGCCTGACATCGCCCAGGGCGCTTTCGATCTCGTGCTGGCCAACATCCTGGCCACGCCTCTGAAGGTGCTGGCGCCGCTGTTGTGTGCGCATGTGCGACCCGGGGGGCACCTGGTTCTGGCCGGCATCCTGGCGCGCCAGACCGAAGAGTTGCGCGAGGCGTATGCGCCCTGGATGACGCTGGGTGTGAGCGATGAGGACGACGGCTGGGTCTTGATGACCGCCGTCCGGACCTGAACACCCTGCCTGGGTCGTCCCGGTCGAACCGGTGGCTGTTGCCATAATCCGGACATGAGCTACACCACCCGCTGCCCGGCCTGTGGAACGATCTTCAGGGTCGTGACCGACCAGCTGAAGATATCGGATGGCTGGGTTCGCTGCGGTCATTGCGCCGAGGTGTTTGATGCCTCGCTGTATCTGGCCCCATGGAATCCGCCCCCGACCCTGCAAGAGGTGGCTGCCCCCGACCCGGTGTCGGTCGATGTCGGAGGACAGGGTGCAGCGCAAGCGCCGGCTGCAGAGGTGCCATCACCCGTGGTGCCGCCGTCGACCCCGGAGCACGACACGGCCGCAGTGGTGGTGGAGACCAGTGCTGCGGATGCAGTGGACCCTTCATGGGGGGCGGATGTTCCCGGTGCGTCCGGCGCGGAGCATGCGCCGGACCCTGGTGAACCGGGGTTCATGCGTCGGGCCCGTCGTCAGGCCTTCTGGCGCTCGTGGCCCGTGCGCGCGGTGATGAGTGTGCTGGTGCTGCTGCTGCTGGGCTTGCTGGTGCTCCAGTGGGCGGTGCAGGAACGCCACTGGCTGGCTGCACGCCAGCCGGCGCTGTTGCCTTTGCTGGAGCCGCTGTGCGCCGCGATGGGGTACCGCATCGAGGCTCCGCGACAGATCGAAGCCGTGGTGATCGAGAGTTCGACACTGGCCCGTCGCCTGGGGAATTTTTATGCCTTCGACCTGGTCATCAAAAACACCGCCACGACGGTGGTGTCCATGCCAGCGCTGGAACTGAGTCTGACCGATCACCAGGACCGTCCGATCGCACGCCGTGTTTTTCTGCCACCAGAGTTGCCTGGTGCGCCGTCCGTCATCCCGCCGCAGGCGGCTTTACCCCTGCACCTGCGTTTGTCGATTGCCGAGGTGGACGGTGTGCCGATGTCGGGCTACCGCGCGCTGGTTTTCTACCCCTGACTTTTTGTTTTCGGCCCTCACAACATGTCCATTCTCATCTGCGGTTCGCTGGCATTCGACACCATCATGACGTTCGAGGGGCGGTTTGCCGAGCAGATCCTGCCCAGCCAGCTGCACATCCTCAATGTGTCGTTCCTGGTGCCGGGCCTGCGCAGGGAGTACGGCGGCTGTGCCGGCAACATTGCCTATGGTTTGCGTCAGCTCGGTTCACCTGCGGTGCCATTGGCCATGGTGGGCAACGACGCGCAGAACTACTTGCTGCGCATGCAAAGCCTGGGGGTGGACACGCGCTTCGTTGGCACCACCGCCGACAGCTACACCGCACAGGCCATGATCATGACCGATCGTGACAACAACCAGATCACCGCTTTTCATCCCGGCGCCATGTCGCTGGCCCATCTGAACAGGGTGCCGGTGGACGCAGGCATTCGCCTGGCCATCGTTTCACCCGACGGGCGTGACGCCATGCTGGAGCACGCCCAACAGTTGCACGACGCCGGCATTCCCTTTGTTTTCGATCCGGGGCAGGGCCTGCCGATGTTCAATGGCGAGGAACTGCGCCACTTGATCGGACTGGCAAGTTGGGTGACGGTCAACGACTATGAGGGCAAGATGCTCAGCGACCGCACGGGACTGGACTTCGAGGCCATCGCACAACAGGTGCAGGGTCTGATCGTGACCTTGGGTGAGCAGGGTTGTGCGGTCTGGTCTGACGGCAGAAAGACACTCGTTGAGCCGGTCAGGGCCGCTGCCGTGGTCGATCCGACCGGTTGCGGCGATGCCTTCCGTGCCGCGCTCCTGCATGGTCTGTCGCAAGGATGGGATGTGCTGCGCTGCGCCGAGCTGGGTAACCGCATGGGCGCTGCCAAAATCGCCAGCCGAGGTGGCCAGAATTTCCGCTTCAGTGCATGAAGGCTCCGCGCCGCAGGCGCCGCCATTCGCTGAGGATAAAAAAACCCGGTGCGAGAGCACCGGGTTTTTTTGATCACGCCAGAACGTCGATCAGGGCTTGCTGGACGTGGGGAACGGCCAGGCAGCCTGAGGCGTCAGCTTGGTTTGTGCCGCAGGGGCTGCCGGCTTCTTGGCCGGCTCAGCTTTTTTTGCGGGTGCTGCCTTCTTGGGGGCAGCGGCTTTCTTGGCCGGAGCGGCTTTCTTGGCCGGAGCGGCTTTCTTGGCCGGAGCGGCTTTCTTGGCCGGAGCGGCTTTCTTGGCCGGAGCGGCTTTCTTGGCCGGAGCG
>JBJTNV010000056.1:0-13735 GCA_046074205.1 Hydrogenophaga sp. | reverse complement strand
CAGGGATGCGATGGCACAGATCCTGACCAACAGCAAGATGAGCGCACTGGGCCACCGTCCGATTTGCCAGGACACCGGCATCGTCAACGTGTTCCTGAAGGTCGGCATGAATGTGCGCTGGGAAGGTTTCACCGGCAGCCTAGAAGACGCCATCAACGAAGGCGTGCGCCGCGGCTACATGCACCCCGACAACGCGCTGCGCGCATCGGTCGTGGCCGATCCGCTGTTTGCCCGCAAGAACACCAAGGACAACACCCCCGCCGTGATCTTCACCGAGATCGTGGCCGGCGACAAAGTGGACATCACCGTGGCGGCCAAGGGCGGCGGCTCGGAGAACAAGTCCAAGATGATCATGATGAACCCCAGCGACAACCTGGTCGACTGGGTGCTCAAGACCGTGCCCACCATGGGCGCCGGCTGGTGCCCGCCGGGCATGCTGGGCATCGGCATCGGCGGCACCGCAGAGAAGGCCGTTCTGCTGGCCAAGGAAAGCCTGATGGACGACCTCGACATGTACGAGCTGCAGGCCAAGAGCGCCCGTGGCGAGAAGCTGGACCAGGTCGAAGAGCTGCGTCTGGAGCTGTTCGAGAAAGTCAACGCCCTGGGCATCGGCGCACAGGGTCTGGGCGGTCTGACCACCGTACTGGACGTGAAGATCAAGATGTACCCCACGCACGCTGCTTCCAAGCCCGTGGCCATGATCCCCAACTGCGCGGCCACCCGCCACGCCCACTTCGTGATGGACGGCTCCGGCCCCGTCTATCTGGATGCGCCCAGCCTGGACCTGTGGCCCAAAGTGGACTGGCAGCCCGACACCGAAAAGAGCCAGCGCGTCGATCTGAACACGCTCACCAAGGAACAGGTCGCCAGCTGGAAGCCCGGCCAGACCCTGCTGCTCAACGGCAAGATGCTGACCGGCCGCGACGCAGCACACAAGCGCATCCAGGACATGCTGGCCAAGGGCGAGCAACTGCCGGTGGACTTCACCAACCGCGTGATTTACTACGTCGGCCCGGTCGACCCGGTGCGTGACGAAGTCGTCGGCCCCGCCGGCCCGACCACTGCCACCCGTATGGACAAGTTCACCGACATGATGCTGGCGCAAACCGGCCTGATCGCCATGGTGGGCAAGGCCGAACGCGGCCCGACCGCCATCGAAGCCATCAAGAAGCACAAGTCGGCCTACCTCATGGCCGTCGGCGGTGCTGCGTACCTGGTCTCCAAGGCCATCAAGGGCGCCAAGGTGGTGGGTTTTGCCGACCTGGGCATGGAAGCCATCTACGAATTCGACGTGGTGGACATGCCGGTGACGGTGGCAGTGGATGCCGGAGGCACCAGTGCCCACATCACGGGTCCGGCCGAATGGGAAAAACGCATTGCCAGCGGCGAGTTCAAGGGCATCGCGGTCGCCAGCGCTTGAAACCGCCGGTCCACACGGTCGGGGTATTCGACAGCGGGGTCGGCGGCCTGAGCGTCCTGCGCGCCCTGCTGGACGAACTGCCGCAGACGCGCTTCATCTACGTCGCTGACCGTGCGTACGCCCCCTACGGCGAACGCACACCCGGGGCGGTCACCGACCGCTCCGAGCGCATTGTCGACCGCTTGCGTGCAGACTACCCCATCGACGCCATGGTGGTAGCCTGCAACACCGCCACCGCCTTGGCCATCGACACCTTGCGACACACCCACCACGATCTTCCGTTTGTCGGGGTGGAACCAGCGCTCAAACCGGCCACTACCCTCAGTCGCACGCGCCACATTGGTGTCATGGCCACGCGTGGCACACTCGACAGCGAGCGTTATCGGCGTTTGCAGCAACGCGTCGAACACAGCAGCCCGACACACCCGCCCCACTTTCACAATCAGCCCTGCGACGGACTGGCCGATGCCATCGAGCAGGGTGATACCGAACTGACGCACCGGCTGTGTGAGCACTACGTCAGGGCGCTCGAGCAGCAGGCGCCGGCAGATACCCCGATCGACACGTTGGTGCTGGGGTGCACGCACTACCCGTTTGCTACCCCGTTTCTGCGGGCCCTGTGCGGACCCGGCGTATCACTGGTGGACACCGGCATACCCGTGGCTCGACGCACACGGGAAGTCCTGCAGGCGCATCGACCCCGCGCTCTGGAGCCAGCACTGGAGCGGCTGACCCTGCTGTCCACCCGCGAACCCGAAGCCCTGAGCGCCGTTTCACAACGCTGGCTGGCCATTGACATGCCAGCGATCCTCTGGTCGTGCTGACGCACGCTGATCACGCCGGCACGGGCGGTGTCGCCAATGCCTGCTGCCGGCCGCGCGCCATGTCCACCGGCAGCAGCAACACCAGCCCCAGCAAAAACAGCATGGCCGTGGCCGCGATCGCCACACGCTGGTTCCCGCCTGTGGCCCATGTGATCGCGCCGTAGCCCAACGGACCCAGAATGCTCGCCAGACGGGTGGCAAAAGTCCAGAGACCATAAAACTCCGCAAGCCGGTCGGGCGGCGCCAGAAGCCCCGCCATGGCTCGGCCGGCCGACTGGCTGGAACCCATGCAGACACCGGCAATGGAGGCGGCGTACCAGAACGCCTCCTGGGTGGTGCTGAGCGACGCAAGCACACAGGCCAGTATCCAGCCGATCAATGTGACGGCCAGCATCCGCTTGTGCCCCAGATGGTCCTGCCCATAGCCAAAGGCGAAAGCCCCGATCGCGGCGGCCAGGTTCAGCACAAAGATCAGTGTCATGGTTTCCGACTGTGCGAAGCCGATCACCTGTTCGGCATAAATGGCGGCCAGCATGATGGTCACTGCCACCCCACCCTGATACGCCACCGCGCAGCCCAACAGCCACATGAAGTCCGGGTAGCCCCATGCCAGGCGGCCATGAAGACGCCACGACCGGACCCACTGAAAGGGCTCACGCGCCCGGGAAACCGGGCTGGTACGCTCACGCAGGCCGGCCAAACTCAGGCATGCAGCCAGAGCGAACAGGCCTGCTGTGATCCACATCGTGACCGGAACAAACATGGTGGCCGGCTGCCCCTTCGACTGTGCCCACAGCACGTATGCCAGACCAGCCCCCAGTGCCAGCATGCCGCCCAGGTAGCCCAAGCCCCAGCCCCAGCCACTGACACGCCCCATCGCTGAGGGTCGAGCCAGCTCCGGCAAAAAGGCAGCCACCAGCGACTCACCCCAGGCAAAAAACAGGTTGGACGTTGCCACCAGAACCATGCCCAGGACAACCGCTCCCGGCCCCACGCCAGCCAACGCAGCGGTCCCGAGCACACAGCCGATCGTGCAGAGGATCAGCAGGCGTCGTTTCGCCCCATACCGGTCAGCCCAGGCGCCCATCAGCGGCATGGTGAACATCACCATCGCGTTGGAAACGCCCAGCGCCAGCGTCCAGGCAAACGTTGCCCAGTCATGGCCGCCAGCGACCACACCGACAAAGTAGGCAGCGAACACCGCGGTCAGAACCACCGTGGTGTAGCCCGAGTTGGCGAAGTCATACATCGCCCAGGCCAACACCTCGCGAGGCTGTACGCCGGGGTTGAGATCCTCAGGAGAAAACAGTTTCACGACAGCTCCGTGATCTGCTCCACCCGATCCAATCCTCCGTGGACTCAGTGCAGATGGCGCGGCTTGCGCGGTCCGCCATGGCCACTCATTCCACCGTGCCCGCGGGGTGGACGTCCGAGCTGCATGGAGTTCACCAACGCGTCAAAGCGCTGTGTGAAGAGCGCGTCGATAGCGTGGACCACCTCTCCCAACTCCGATGCATCGAAATGACGCTCCATGAGTTGCACCACGTCCTGCACCAGCAAATCACGCTGCACCTGCATGATGGCCGCAGGCGTCGGGCCCACGAAGCACATCATGAAGTCGTCACGGGCTTCCTCCTCCTCGGGGGCCTCTTCTTCATCGAACTCGGTGTCATAAAAAGACACTTCCAGAGGCGCACCGGCAGCGCTGATCTCATTGAGCCCCATGCAAGCCTCTTCAATGACTTGGCGGAAATCCTCATCACCACCAACCGTCCAGCAAATGCGCAGCAAGTGCACGTCTGCATCAAAACGAATGCCTGGCTCGTCTTCGTAGGCACTCTCCGCAGCCGCTGCGAGCGACCGAGCACCCGCGTACTGCCACACGGGCTTGAGGGCATCCTGAATTTGCTGGTAGGCCACGTCTTCGCGCAGCGGCACGTCGCCGTGGACGTGAATTTCGAAGGGCGCGTTGTGTCGTGTCATGGAAGCTCTCTCCACCGGCTGTGCCGAAAATAAACCGAGTGCCGGCTGGTGCCTCGAACCGGGGTCGAACCGGTACGCTCCCTCTCGGGAAAGCGGCGGATTTTAAGTCCGCTGTGTCTACCAATTTCACCATCGAGGCCGGCGCGGCATTGTCGCAGGTTCAGCCTGCGACACACGGCCACCACGCAGGCTCCACAACGACAAACGGGAAGCAGCGCTTCCCGTTTGGATGTGACTGGAGCGGGAAACGAGGTTCGAACTCGCGACCTCAACCTTGGCAAGGTTGCGCTCTACCAACTGAGCTATTCCCGCAAAAACAACCAGTGAGACTGGAGGCGCGACCCGGAGTCGAACCGGGCTAGACGGATTTGCAATCCGTTGCATAACCGCTTTGCTATCGCGCCCGATGCCAAAGGGCTTTGCCACCCCACAGCAACCGACAAAAAAGGGAAGCCGGGCTTCCCTTTTCTCAAACTGGAGCGGGAAACGAGGTTCGAACTCGCGACCTCAACCTTGGCAAGGTTGCGCTCTACCAACTGAGCTATTCCCGCTTGGACCTGACGTTTGGTGTCTTCCGTCAGAAGCTGAAATTATAGCGACAAAAACACAGACTTTTCAAGTGCCGCAGCATTTTTTGATCAGTGCTTCATCGCCTCTGAAGCGGACGCTGGGGCAGAAGCGGCCGCAGCCAGCTGGGCAGCCACCTCATCGTCACTCAAGGGTACAGGCTGACGTTCCAAAGCCATGGACAACACCTGGTCGATCCACCTGACCGGCACGATGTCCAAGCCCTGCTTGACGTTGTCCGGGATGTCCGCCAGATCCTTGACGTTCTCATGGGGAATGATCACGGTCTTGATCCCCCCGCGCAACGCAGCGAGCAGCTTTTCCTTCAACCCGCCAATGGCCGTGACCTCGCCACGCAGCGTGATCTCGCCGGTCATCGCCACATCGGCGCGCACCGGAATGCCCGTGAGTGAGGAGACCAGCGCTGTGGTCATCGCAATACCGGCACTGGGGCCGTCCTTGGGGGTAGCCCCATCGGGGACATGAATATGGATGTCGCGCTTGTCGAACATCTCATCCTTGATGCCCAACAGGCGGGCACGGCTGCGCACCACCGTTCGTGCGGCCTCGACCGACTCCTTCATCACGTCACCCAGCGAGCCGGTGCGAATGATGCCGCCCTTGCCGGGCATGATGGCCACCTCGATGGTCAGCAAATCACCGCCCACCTCCGTCCAGGCAAGCCCCACCACCTGACCCACCTGGTTCTGCTGTTCGACCCTGCCGTAGCTGTACTTTCGAACACCCAGGAAATCACTGAGGTTGCCTTCATCCACCACGACCCGGGGGGTGTACTGCTTGAGCAGCAGTCCCTTGACCACTTTGCGGCAGATCTTCGAGAGCTCTCGCTCGAGCGATCGCACACCGGCTTCGCGGGTGTAGTAGCGCACGATGTCGCGCACTGCGGCTTCCGTGACCTCCAGTTCACCGTCCTGGATGCCGTTGTTCTTGATCTGCTTGGGCAGCAGATAGCGCATGGCAATGCTGGTCTTCTCGTCTTCGGTGTAACCCGACAGGCGGATGACCTCCATCCGATCCAGCAAGGCTGGCGGGATATTCATGGAGTTCGATGTCGCGACAAACATGACGTCCGACAGATCGAAGTCCACCTCCACGTAATGATCTGCGAAGGTGTGGTTCTGCTCCGGGTCCAGCACTTCCAGCAAGGCCGAAGACGGATCACCACGGAAATCAGTGCCCAGCTTGTCGATCTCGTCGAGCAGAAACAGCGGGTTTCGGGTGCCCACCTTGCCCAGGCTTTGCAGGACCTTGCCGGGCATGGCACCGATGTAGGTGCGGCGGTGTCCACGGATCTCGGCCTCGTCGCGCATGCCACCCAGTGCCATGCGCACGTACTTGCGACCGGTGGCCTTGGCAATCGACTGGCCCAGCGAGGTCTTGCCCACGCCGGGCGGCCCGACCAGGCACAGGATCGGCGCCTTGACCTTGTCCACCCGCTGCTGCACAGCAAGGTATTCAAGGATGCGATCCTTGACTTTCTCAAGACCGTGGTGGTCTTCGTTCAGCACACCCTCGGCGTGAGCCAGATCGTGCTTGATCTTGGTCTTTTTGCTCCACGGCAATCCCACCAGTGCATCAATATAGTTGCGCACCACCGTGGCCTCGGCCGAAATGGGGGACATCAGCTTGAGTTTCTTGAGCTCGGCCTCGGCTTTCTTGCGCGCTTCGGCCGGCATCTTGGCCAGCTTGATCTTCTTCTCGATCTCTTCGAGATCAGCGCCCTCCTCGCCTTCCCCCAGCTCCTTCTGAATGGCCTTGACCTGCTCGTTCAGGTAGAAGTCGCGCTGGTTCTTCTCCATCTGGCGCTTGACGCGGCCCCGGATTTTCTTGTCGACATTGAGAATGTCGACCTCGCGCTCGATCTGCTCAAACAGATTCTCCAGCCGTTTGCTGACCGGATCGATGTCAAGCACCACCTGCTTGGACTCCAGCTTGAGTGGCAGGTGGGCAGCGATGGTGTCCGCCAGGCGACCGGGGTCGTCGATGCTGGCAATGGATGTCAGGATTTCCGACGGGATCTTCTTGTTGAGCTTGACGTACTGGTCGAACTGCTGCATGACGGCGCGGCGGAGCGCCTCCAGCTCGGTATCGGACGCATCCGCCCGCTCCGCGGCCGGGTCGACCGGCGTGAGCTGGGCCACAAAGTGGTTCTCTCCTTCCTGGATGGCCAGCACCTTGGCGCGCTGGACACCCTCGACCAGCACCTTGACGGTGCCGTCAGGCAACTTGAGCATTTGCAGGATGGTGGCGACGCACCCCATCTCAAACATGTCCTCTGTCGAAGGTTCGTCTTTCGCTGCCGCTTTTTGGGCCACGAGCATGATGCGGCGCTCGGACTCCATGGCCGACTCCAATGCCTTGATGCTCTTGGGGCGCCCCACGAAAAGCGGGATGACCATGTGTGGGAACACCACCACATCACGGAGGGGCAACAAGGGCAGCTCGACCGGCGTGCTGGGCAGGGGGACTTGTCCGGACATGTGTGTACCTCAACAAAAAGGGGCATTCGCCGGGCCCGATGGCCACACGGCTGAGTCCCGGTGCTTCGACGGATGCGCGATCAGGCCTGTCGGGCCGCTTCGCGGAACACCAGCAGAGGTGCCTTGCTTTCCTCGATGGTGGATTCGTCCACCACCACTTTCTCGACGTTGCTCATGCCTGGCAGGTCGAACATGGTGTCGATCAACGCGTTTTCCAGTATCGACCGCAATCCGCGAGCGCCGGTTTTGCGGGCCAGCGCCTTGCGTGCAATAGCCTTGAGCGCTGGAGGACGAACCTCCAGTTCAACACCCTCCATGGCCAGCAATTGGGAGAACTGCTTGACCACGGCGTTTTTGGGCTCGGTGAGGATTTCGACCAGGGCATCCTCACTCAGTTCCGCCAGACTGGCGATCACCGGCAGTCGACCGACAAGCTCCGGAATCAGGCCGAACTTGATCAGATCCTCGGGCTCGATGTCCTGGAAAGACTCGGTGAGGCTGCGCTGCTGCTTGCTCTTGACCACCGCACCAAAGCCCATGCCGGACGCCTCGGTTCGGTTCTCGATGATTTTTTCCAGTCCGGCGAAAGCCCCGCCGCAAATGAACAGGATGTTGGTCGTGTCGACCTGCAGGAAATCCTGATTCGGGTGTTTGCGTCCGCCCTGAGGCGGCACGCTGGCCATGGTGCCCTCCACCAGCTTGAGCAAGGCTTGCTGAACACCTTCGCCAGAGACGTCACGGGTGATCGACGGGTTGTCGGATTTGCGGGTGATCTTGTCAATTTCGTCGATGTAAACGATGCCTTGCTGGGCTCGTTCAATGTCGTAGTTGCAGCTTTGCAGCAGCTTGGCCACGATGTTTTCGACGTCCTCACCCACGTAGCCGGCTTCGGTCAGCGTGGTGGCGTCGGCCATCACGAACGGCACGTTGAGCATGCGAGCCATGGTCTGGGCCAGCAAGGTCTTGCCTGACCCGGTAGGGCCGATGAGCAGGATATTGCTCTTGGCCAGCTCGACATCATCTTTGCGCGCGCCCTGCTTGTGACGCAAGCGCTTGTAATGGTTGTACACCGCCACCGCCAGGGCACGCTTGGCGGCATCCTGGCCGATCACGTAATGGTCCAGATTGCCCTTGAGCTGCGCCGGCGTGGGCAACTCATCGCCCTGCCCCTTCACCGACTCGAGACCGGGCAGCTCGTCGCGGATGATGTCATTGCAAAGGTCGATGCATTCATCGCAGATGAACACCGACGGACCGGCGATCAGCTTCTTGACCTCGTGCTGGCTCTTGCCACAAAACGAGCAGTAGAGCGCTTTTTCGCCTGAGGCAGCTTTCTTGTCGGCCATGGAGTGGGTCTGGGAATACGGTGGGAAAAACGTCGGAAACAATGATAGTCCAAGGCTTGGAGCACCCTGACGGCAACCGTTGCATCAATAGGATCCCCGGTGCCGGGAGGGCCTGACACAGCGCCTCAGACCGATCGCCTGTCGATGACCTTGTCGATCAGGCCGTAGTCGGCCGACTCGGCCGCGGTCAGGTAGTAATCGCGTTCAGTGTCGCGTTCGATGCGCTCCAGCGGCTGCCCGGTGCGCTCGGCGAGGATGCGGTTGAGCTGCTCGCGGGTTTTGAGAATCTCGCGTGCATGGATCTCGATCTCGGTGGCCTGGCCCTGAGTGCCGCCCAGCGGCTGGTGGATCATGACCTTGCTGTTGGGCAACGCAAAACGCTTGCCCTTGGCGCCGGCCGCCAGGAGAAAAGCCCCCATGCTGGCCGCCATGCCGATGCACAGGGTGGAGACATCCGGCTTGATGAAGTTCATGGTGTCGAAAATCGCCATGCCAGCGCTCACCGAACCGCCAGGTGAGTTGATGTAGAAGGAGATGTCCTTGTCGGGATTCTCGCTTTCAAGAAACAGCAACTGGGCCACCACCAGATTGGCCGACTGGTCGTTGACCGGCCCCACGAGAAAGATCACGCGCTCCTTGAGCAAACGCGAATAGATGTCGTAGGCACGCTCGCCACGACCGGACTGCTCGATCACCATGGGCACCATGCCCAGCCCCTGAATATCCATTGCGCTCATTGCTTGTATCTCCGTGTGTAGCGACAAAGTCAGGCCACTACTGTACCCAACCCGCCGAGCCCTCGAACCGGGTGCGGTCATGACGGCAAGTGGGGCCTGAACAGCCGAAAAAAAGGGCGGATCGCTCCGCCCTGCGTCCCGGAAGACTGGCGCTGATCAGGCCTGACCCATCAGGTCGTCGAAAGCGACGGTCTTGTCGACAACCTTGGCCTGCGACAGCACATGGTTGGTCACGTTGTTCTCGATGACGACGGCCTCGACTTCCGCCATGCGCCGGTTGTCACCCTGGTACCAGCGGATCACGTCCGCAGGACGCTCGTAGGACGCGGCCAGGTCCTCGATATGGGCATTGATCTGCTCAGGCGTGGCATGCAGACCGTGTGCACGCACCACTTCGGCCACCACCAGACCCAGGCGCACGCGGCGCTCGGCCTGGGGACGGAACAGGTCCTGGGGAATGGGCGCCTTATCGGCGTCCTTGATGCCACGCTGCTTCAGATCGGCCCGCGCACCTTCGACCAGTCGGTCCAGCTCTGCCTGAACCACCGACTTGGGCAGATCCAGCTCGGCCGCCGCCGAGAGAGCGTCCATGGCAGCCTGCTTGTTGCGAGCCAGCACACGGTGCTTGACCTCACGCTCCAGGTTCTTTCTGATGTCTGCGCGCAGCGATTCGACAGAGCCTTCTGCGATGCCCAGCGACTTGGCAAAGGCTTCGTTGACTTCCGGCAAGTGGGCGGCTTCGATCTTGTTCACGGTGACCAGGAAGTCGGCCGTTTTGCCGGCCACGTCCTTGCCGTGGTAATCGGCCGGGAAAGCCAGCGGGAAAGTCTTGCTTTCGCCAGCCTTCATGCCACGCACCGCATCTTCAAACTCCTTGAGCATCTGGCCATCGCCAACGATGAACGGGAAACCCTCGTCCTTGCTACCGGCAAACGGCTCGCCGTCGATCGTGCCGGCAAAGTCGATGGTTACGCGATCAGTGTCGACCGCCGCCTGCTCCGCAGCACGCTGGGCAAAGGTCCGGCGCTGCTTGCGCAGGATTTCCAGCGTCCGGTCGATGGCCGCATCCGTCACTTCTGACGACACCTTTTCGACTTCCACGGCACCGAGATCACCCAACTTGACCTCCGGGTACACCTCGAACACGGCGTCGAAGGCCAGCTGGCCTTCGGGAGCACCTTCCTTCTCGGTGATCTTGGGCTGACCGGCCACACGCAGCTGGGCTTCGTTGGCGGCACTGGCAAAGGCTTCACCCACCTTGTCCTGCATCACTTCGTAATGCACGGAGTAACCGTACTGCTGGGCAACCACGTTCATGGGCACCTTGCCAGGACGGAATCCGTCCATCTTGACCTTGCGGGCCACCTCTTTGAGGCGCCGGGTCACTTCGCTCTGGATGGTGTCGGCAGGCAGCGTCAGGGTGATTTTGCGCTCCAGCTTCTCCAGCGTTTCAACGGTCACGGTCATGGTTATCTCCAATCAGGGAAGGCGGCCTGCCCCGGGGGGCTGGCCGATGAGGATCTGGTCGTCGGTGAGGTGGTGCGCGGGGGGGGACTCGAACCCCCACACCATTGCTGGCGTCAGGACCTAAACCTGGTGCGTCTACCAATTTCGCCACCCGCG
Source organism: Hydrogenophaga sp. (assembly GCA_046074205.1). GTDB lineage: Bacteria > Pseudomonadota > Gammaproteobacteria > Burkholderiales > Burkholderiaceae_C > Hydrogenophaga. The sequence goes on along the minus strand of JBJTNV010000056.1, from coordinate 2,734 downwards.
CGCCTGACACGCGGGTGCCCGTCTGACGGGCACCGCTGACGGCAACCTTCTATTGTATCCGGGGTCAGGCGGTCCGCCGGACGCGGAACCAGGCCGCGTACATGGCCGGCAACGCCAACAGGGTCAGCACCGTGGCGACGATCAGGCCGCCCATGATGGCCACCGCCATCGGGCCCCAGAACACGCTGCGCGAGAGCGGGATCATGGCCAGCACCGCTGCCGCTGCCGTCAGCACGATGGGGCGCATGCGGCGCACCGCGGCTTCGACGATCGCGTCCCAGGCCGGCACGCCGCGGGCGCGGTCCTGTTCGATCTGGTCGATCAGGATCACCGAGTTGCGCTGGATCATGCCCATGAGGGCAATCACACCCAGCAGCGCCACGAAACCGAATGGCCTGTCGAGCGCCAGCAAAGACGCGGCAACCCCCGCCATGCCCAGCGGGCCGGTCAGGAACACCAGCAGCGAGCGGCTGAAGCTTTGCAGTTGCAGCATCAGCAGGGTGAAGACGATGAACAGCATCGCCGGCATGCCGGCGGCAATGGATGCAGACCCCTTGCTGCTCTCCTCCACCGACCCCGCCACCTCCACCCGGTAGGCACCCAGGCCCTGTTGGTGCCAGCGCTGTTCTGCCGTGCGCAAGGCTGGCAGCAACTGGCCGGTCACGGTGGCGCCCTGAAGGCCTTCCACCACGTCGCCCTGCACCGTGATGGCGTATTCGCGGTTCTCGCGCCACATCACGCCCGGCTCCCAGTCGAACACGGGGCGTGCGATCTGCAGCAGCGGAATGCTGCGGCCGCTGGTGGTCGGCAGGTAGGCATTGGCCAGGCTGGTGAGCGCATCGCGTTCGGCCAGCGGCTGGCGCAGCACGATCTCGATCAGCTTGTCGCCGTCGCGGTACTGCCCCACGGTGCTGCCCGACAGCAGGGTGCGACTGGCCTGCGCGATGGACTGGCTGCTCACGCCCAGCGCCCGGGCCTTGGCCTGGTCAATCTCCAGCCGGAAGGCCTTGATCGACTCGTTCCAGTTGTCGTTGACGCCGCGCATGTTGGGGCTGGCGCGCAGGGATGTCTTGACCTCGTCGGCCAGCCCGCGCAACACCGCCGGATCAGGGCCCACGACGCGGAACTGCACCGGGTAAGGCACCGGCGGTCCGTTGGCCAGCAGCTTGACACGGCCGCGCACCTCGGGGAACTCGGTCGCCAGCAGGGCAGGCAGCTTCTTGCGCAGCACCTCTCGTGTGGCCAGGTCCTGCGGCAGCAGGATGAGCTGCGACACGTTGCTTTGCGGGAAGATCTGGTCGATGGGCAGGTAGAAGCGCGGCACACCCGTGCCCACCCAGGCACTCACGCTGGTCACGCCCGGCTCCTGCGACAGCCGCTGCTCGACACGGCGCGTCACCTCATCGTTGGCCACCATGCTCGCCCCTTCGGGCAGCCACAGGTCGACCAGGATCTCGGGTCGGCTGGAATCGGGGAAGAACTGCTGCTGCACCTTGCCCATACCGGCCAGCCCCAGCACAAAGGTCGCAATGGTCAGACCCATGGTGATCCAGCGGTGCTGAACGCACCAGTTCACGAGCGCACGAAAGCGGACATAGAACGGGCCATCGAACACTTCGTTCGCCGGTCCCACGTGGGGTTTGACTTTGAGCAGCTTCACGCCCAGGTAAGGCACGAACATCACCGCCACGACCCATGAGATGAGCAGCGCCGCCGCCGTGACGGCAAAGATGGCGAAGGTGTATTCGCCCACCGTGGAACGCGCCATGCCGATGGGCAGGAAGCCGGCGGCCGTGATCAGCGTGCCGGTGAGCATGGGCATGGCCGTGGCCTCCCAGGTGAACGTGGCGGCGCGCAACATGGAATGGCCTTCTTCCAGTTTTCGCACCATCATTTCCACGGCGATGATCGCATCGTCGACCAGCAGGCCGAGCGCAATGATCAGCGAGCCCAGCGAAATCTTGTGCAGTCCGATGCCCCAGTAGTGCATGACCAGGAAGGTGATGGCCAGCACCAGGGGAATGGTGATGAACACCACCAGACCAGGGCGGATGTCCAGGATGTACCGGCGCAGTCCGGTACCCCCTTCGCGCCGGTGCAGTCCCAGCGCCAGAAAGCTCACCGCCAGCACGATCACCACCGCCTCGATCAATACCTTGACAAATTCATTGACCGAACGGCTCACCGCGGCCGGTTGGTCCTGCACCTGCACCAGCTGCATCCCGGCGGGCAGCACACCGGTTTCAATGTCGGCCACCGCCGTCTTCAGTGCCTGGCCCAGCGCGATGATGTCGCCGCCCTTGGCCATGGAGATGCCCAGCGCGATGCTGTCCTTTCCGTTGTGGCGCACCATGGGCTGCACCGGGTCGGCGTAGCCCAGGCGGATGTCGGCGATGTCGCCCAACCGGATCTGGGTGCCGTTGCCCGCGCGGATGGGCATGGCCCGCAGTTGCTCGACCGAGTTGAAGGCACACCCACGCGCACCTGCACCACGTCCTGGGGGCCCTGCACAGCGCCGGCCGATTCCAGTGCGTTCTGCTGGCCCAGCGCCGCCAGGATCTGGCCCATGTCCAGCCCCATGGTGGCCAGGCGCCGGTTGGAGACTTCGATGTAGAGCTTCTCGTCCTGCACGCCGAACAGTTCGACCTTGTTGACGTCCTTGACCCGCAGCAGGCGCTGGCGCACGTCATCGGCCACCGCCTTGCGCTCGGCCGGTGAAAAGCCATCACCCTGC
>JBJTNV010000055.1:0-21802 GCA_046074205.1 Hydrogenophaga sp. | reverse complement strand
GGGTTGGGCGTGATGACCTTGACGTCCGGGCGGATCAGGTCGTCCCAGTCCTTGATGTTCTTGGGGTTGCCGGCACGGGTCACCAGCACGATGGTGGAGGTGTAGGGCGAGCTGTTGTGCGGCAGGCGCTTCTGCCAGTCTTTCGGGATCCAGCCGCCGTTGTTGTGCAGCGCATCGGTGTCACCGGCCAGGGCCAGGGTGGCGACGTCGGCGTCCAGGCCGTCGATGATGGAGCGGGCCTGTTTGCCCGAGCCGCCATGGCTTTGCTTGATGGTCACGTCCTGCCCGGTCCTGGCCTTCCAGTACTGGGTGAACGCGGCGTTGTATTCCACGTAGAGCTCGCGCGTCGGGTCGTAGGACACGTTGAGCAGGGTGACGGGGGCGGGCTGGGCGAAGGCCAGACCGGTGGTCGCGACCAGGGTGGACGCGATGACGGCGGCGGTGAAATGGCGGCGGGTGTTCATGGTTTTGCTCCGAAATGAATGACAACGGGGCGAATCATGAAAGCCCATCCACAAAACCGGAACGAATACGTTCTCAGTTGTTTATTACAAAAACAACTGAAGATGGCGATGGGGGCGCCGTCTGCGCCCCGCAAGACGCAGGGTTAACATGTTCCGCATGACCGTCCATCTCCGTTTCCTGGGTGCCGCCGGCACCGTCACCGGCTCCAAATACCTGGTCGAGCACAAGGGCCAGAGCCTGCTGGTCGATTGCGGGCTGTTCCAGGGCTACAAGCAGCTGCGCCTGCGCAACCGCGACCCGCTGCCGGTGCTGCCCGGCCACATCGGGGCCGTGTTGCTCACGCATGCCCACCTGGACCACAGCGGCTACCTGCCGCTGCTGGCCAAGGAAGGCTTTCACGGCAAGGTCTGGTGCACGCCGGCCACACGCGACCTCGCGCAGATCCTGCTGCCCGACAGCGGACACATTCAGGAAGAAGACGCGGCCTTCGCCAACCGCAAAGGTTTCAGCAAACACGCGCCGGCTCTGCCGCTCTACACCGAGGCCGATGCCTTGGACAGCCTGCGGCTGCTGCGCGCCGTGCCCATGGGGCAGACCTTTGAGCCGTTGCCGGGGTGGACGGCGCGCTTTGTCCGCGCCGGCCATATCCTCGGCGCAGCCAGCCTGCTGCTGGAAGTTGGCAGCCGGACGATCCTGTTCTCGGGCGATCTCGGCCGGCCCGACGACATGCTGATGCTCCCGCCCGACCCGCCGCCGGCAGCCGACGCGGTGGTGATCGAGTCCACCTACGGCGACCGCGACCACCCTGACGAGGACGTGCTGGCCGAACTCGGCCCTGCCCTGCAGCGCGTGGCCGCACGCGGCGGCACGGCGGTGCTGCCGGTGTTTGCCGTCGGCCGGGCGCAGGAAATCCTGCACGCCATCGGGCTGCTCAAGGCCAACGGCGTGCTGCCCGCGGCGCTGCCGGTGTACCTGGACAGCCCGATGGCCATCCACACCACCGACCTGTACGACCACCACCTCGGCGAGCACCGCCTGGACGCCGCCCAGTGCCACCACATGGAGCACGTGGCCAAGATGGCGCGCAGCGTGGACGAGTCCAAGGCCATCGCGCAGCAGCATGGCCCCAAGATCATTCTGGCCGCCAGCGGCATGGCCACCGGTGGCCGCGTGCTGCACCACCTGGCAGCCTACCTCGGCCACCACCGCAACATGGTCGTGCTCACCGGCTATCAGGCACCCGGCACCCGCGGCGCCTCGCTGGCGGCCGGCGCCAGGACCCTGCGCATCCACGGGCAGGATGTACCGGTGCGCGCCGAGGTGGTCCCGATGCAGTCCGCATCGGCCCATGCAGACGCTGGCCAGCTCATGGCCTGGCTGCGCGCCCTGCCCCGTGCGCCTCACCGCGTGTTCGTGACCCATGGTGAACCGGGGGCCTCGGACGTGCTGCGCCAGCGCATCGAACGCGAACTGCGCTGGCGCTCCCTGGTGCCCGAGCACGGATCCACCTGGAGTGTGTGAAAGCCCTCCTGGACTGAAGGCACGCGCGCCGGACGGGTTACGCTCGCGCGCATGTCCTTGATGAAACAAGCCCTCCTGCTGACCGCCGCGGTCGCCGTTCTGCCCGCTGCCGCACAGACCGCACCATCCGACTTCACCCGCTGCATGGAAGGCCTGCGGGCCGGCGCCCGCGCAGCCCGCGTGCAGGACGCGACCTTCACCCGCTTCACTCAGGGCCTGCAGCCCGACATGAGCGTGATCGAAAAGCTGGACCAGCAACCCGAGTTCAGGCTGCCGATCTGGGACTACCTGGCCATGCTGGTGGACGAGGAACGTGTGGCCGATGGCCAGGCGCAACTGACGCAGCACGCTGACGTGCTGGCACGCGTGAGCGAACGCTATGGCGTGGACCCGGCCACGGTGGTGGCGGTCTGGGGGGTGGAAAGCAATTTCGGCCGCCACTTCGGCACCTATCCCCTGGTGCAGTCACTGGGCACCCTGTCGTGCTTCGGTCGGCGCCAGGCCTTCTTTCGCGGCGAGTTCTTCGCGGCGCTGCGCATCCTGCAGTCCGGCGACATCGCGCCCGAGCGGCTGACGGGCAGCTGGGCTGGCGCGTTCGGCCACACACAGTTCATGCCCAGCACCTTTGAGCGACTGGCGGTGGACGGCGACGGGGACGGACAACGCGACCTGATCGACAACACCGCCGACGCACTGGCCTCCACCGCCCACTTCCTGGCCAGGGCGGGCTGGCAGACCGGTCAGCCCTGGGGACTGGAGGTGAAACTGCCCGCCGGCTTCAAGACCGCCGGCGAGGGTCGCCGCACCCAACGCCCCATGAGCGACTGGATCGCACGCGGCCTGCGACAGGTGGACGGCTCGGCGCTGCCCGCACAACTGGGCAACGCCGGCCTGATGACGCCTGCCGGTCCACAAGGCCCGGCCTTCCTGGTGCTGCGCAACTTTGACGCGCTCTACAGCTACAACGCCGCCGAAAGCTATGGCCTGGCCATTGCCCACCTGAGCGACCGGCTGCGCGGCGGCAGCGCGTTCGCCACGCCCTGGCCCACGGACGACGCCGGCCTCTCGCGCGCCGAGCGCCGCGAGCTCCAGGGTCTGCTGGTCTTGCGGGGGCATGACATCGGTGTCATCGATGGTGCGCTGGGCGAAAAAAGCCGCGCCGCCATCCGCATCGAGCAACAGCGGCTCGGGCACGATGCCAACGGGCGCGGGGGACAGAAGATCCTGCGCGCCCTGCGCGGCGGCTGATGCTCAGAGCCAGCCGAACTGCGAACGCACGTCGCGCGCCGTGAGGTTGACCGGCGCGGTCGGCGCCTGCACGTATTGGCGCAGGTTCGGCGCGCGCACGCCGCCACCGTCCTGCCCGAGCACAGCCACCCCCTTGAAGCGCCAGCCGCACTCACGCAGCCTGGCCACATAGGTCTGCGCGTCGGGGTAGTCCATCAGGTCGGTCTGCACCGCGGTGGGCAGCAGGCTGAAGACCACCGCGTCACAGCGCGAGCGGTTGACTTCCTGCACGAATTCGTCCGGCGTGGTGCGGGTGTTCTGCAGCGCGCCGACGCGGGCATAAAAGCGCAGCGGCCGTCCGGATTGCAGCTGGATGTCGCGCACGCTGCGGTTGAAACAGCCCGTGAGGCTGCGGATGATCGAAGTTTTGCGGGTGTTGGCGTTGCCAATGAGCAGGTAGGCGTCCATGGCCGGCATTGTGCGACAGCCCGGACGCTCACCAGCGCGGCTGCAGGCAACCGTTCTGCAGGGTCCAGGCATGGTCGGCCATGGCCCGGGCGTCGGCCTCGTCGTGGGTGACCAGGATGGCGGCCATGCCCGCGGCCCGGATGTGCTGGCTGAACTCGGCCCGCAGCCGTTCCCGCAGGTCAGCGTCCAGCGCCGAAAACGGCTCGTCCAGCAGCAGCACACGCGGTTCGGTGATGAGCGCTCGGGCCAGCGCCACGCGTTGCTGTTCACCGCCGGAGAGGGTCCACACCCGGTCGGTGGCATGACCGTCCAGCCCGAAGCGGACCAGCATGTCGCGCGCACGCTGGCGCGCCGGGGCCTTGCGCATGCCCTGCTCCACCAGACCGAAGGCCACGTTGTCCTGCACGTTCAGGTGGGGAAACAGCGCGAAGTCCTGAAAGATGAGGGCGACGCCGCGGCGCTCGGGCGGCCATGTGCTGATGTCGCGCCCGTCAAGCCGGATGTGGCCACGCTCGGGCGCTTCCAGTCCGGCGACGATCTTCAGCAGCGTGCTCTTGCCGCTGCCCGAGGCCCCCAGCAATGCCACCGTTTGTCCCGCGGTCACGCGCAGATCCACGCCGGCCAGCAGCGGTCGCTGATCCCATTGTTTGGCGATGTCGTGCAACTCAAGCATGGTGTTCTTTCTGGCGGGGGCGACCTTCGATGAGGGTGAATGCCAGCAGCGCCAGCAGCATCAGCAGCGCGGCCAATACCCACGCGGCGTCCAGATGGGCCTGACCGGGACGCCCCAGGTGCTGGTACATCAGGGTGGTGAGCGTGGTCCATTCGGGCCGGCCGAGAAAGAGGGTGGCCGCAAACTCGCCCAGGGCCGTGGCAGCGGCAAACGCCATGCCACGGCGCAGCGCCGGGGCCACCAGCGGCAGTGTGACGCGCCAGAACACCCGCAACGGCCGGGCGCCCAACGTGGCCGCAGCCTGTGCCAAGCTGGTGGGCATGCTGTCCAGCGCGGCGGTGATCGGCTGGGCCACAAAGGGGTAGGCCATCAACACGTACGCCGCGATCAGCAGCGCCAGGCTCGCACTGGCCTGCGGATACAGCAGCAACAGGCCGAAGGCCACCGTGACGGCGGACACCACCCAGGGCAGAAAGGCGGCTGCGCGCCACACCAGGGCCAGCGCCACCGGCAGCCGTCGGGCGCAGTGCGCCGGCACGGCCGCGTCCAGCGCGCGCACGCCCAACGCGTGCAGCACACCCAGTGCGGTGGCCACCGCCAGGGCCAGGCCCGAAAAGCGCAGCGTGTTCCACAGCGCTTGCCGGGTGGGGGCTCCGGTGAGCACATCGACACCCTGCCCCGCCAGCAGCGCCTGCGCGGCACGCCAGAAAATGGCCAGCAGCGGCGCGGCACAGATGAGCGCCAGCAGCGCCATTGCCAGCCACAGCGCGGCCCACTGCCCGGTCCCCTGTGGCCGGCGGCGCAACACGGGCGTGATCCGCCCGGGTGCCGCCAGACGGCGTTCAATGGCTGCGTGACCCAGCGCGACCAGGCTGGTCAGGCCGAGCATCCAAACCGCCAGCACACTGGCCTGCCCGAGAGCCAGTTCGTGCGCGACCAGGGTGTAAATCTCCACTTCCACCGTGGCGTAGCGCTGGCCACCGAGTACCAGGGCCAGACCAAAGCCGGCAAAACAGTACAGAAACACCAGGCACAGGGCCGAGGCCAGCCAGGGTGCGATGGCCGGCCATTCGACGCGCCAGAACGCGCGCCAGGGCGTGGCGCCCAGGGTGCGCGCTGCGGCCAGGCGCACGGCGCTGACCTGTTCGAGCGCGTTCACGCCCGCCCGCACCACCACACACAGGTTGAAAAACAGGTTGCCATACAGCAGCAGCCAGGGCGTGTCGACCAGTTCAATACCGGCCTCGGCCAACGGCGCCCCCACCACCCCTCTGGGCCCCCAGAGGGCCAGCACCCCGAGCGCCGCCACCAGCGTGGGCACCACGAAGGGCAGCATCAGCAGGCGCAGCACCAGCGTCCGACCGGGAAAGTCCAGCCGCGCCAGCACCCAGGCCATGGGCAGACCCAGCAGCAGGGACAGCCCGACGGTGATCGCCGCCTGTGCCAAGGACCACAGCACGCGCCAGCGCAGAAAATCGTCCTGCCAGACCTCAAGCCAGCGCAGGGGCCCGGCATCCACCGAGGGCGCAAGCCCCTCGGCCAGCAGGCGCAGCACCGGGGCCACCAGCACCACTGCCAGGAACAGCAGCGGCCCTGCGGGCAGCAGCCAGCGGCGCAGCCCGGTCACTTCAGCACGGTCTGCGTCCAGCGCTGCACCCAAGCCCTGGACTTGACCGGGATGTCGGCCGCGGGCGGGCTGTCGTGGCGGGCTGGCTCGGAGGCATGCCGCTGGATCACATCGACCCGTGCCGCGCCGGCCTCGGCCGGGTACATCCACATCGCCGTCTGCAGCGATTGCTGCACCGGCGCCGAGCGCAGGAACTCGATGAATTGGCCTGCGGCTTCGCGCGCGGCCGGGTTGCCGCCCTTGACCAGGGCCACCCCCTCGACCTGACGGAACACGCCGCCGGGCAGGAACAGGTTGGCGGTGGGCGACGCGGTGGGCTTGTCCTTGCTGTAGAACACCTCGGCCGCCGGGCTGGTGGCGTAACTCACCACGATGGGCCGGGTGCCGCCGTTCAGGGAGAACTCGGTGTAGTAAGCCTCAGTCCAGCCCTTGACCACCTTCAAGCCGTTGGCGCGCATGGCTTTCCACCAGTCAAAGGCCTTGTCCTCGCCCAGACCGCCGATGGTGGCCAGCAGGAACGCCATGCCCGGACTGGACGTGGCCGGGTTCTGCACCACCAGCAAGCGGGCATAAGCGGGTTTGGTCAGATCGTCCAGCGTCGTGGGCAGGGCCAGGCCGCGTTGGGCGAACCAGGCCTTGTCGATGTTCAGGGTGACATAGCCGTGGTCCACCGGCACGACCCCGGCGTCCAGAGCAGCCACCGACGGACGCTGGGCCGCGGCACCCGTGTAGGGATCGATCACCCCCGCCGACAGCGCCCGGGGCAGCAGGGTGTTGTCGATGCCGTACACGACATCGGCGATGGGCCGCGCCTTGGTCAGGATGAGCTTGTTGGTCATCTCGCCGGCATCGCCGGCCTTGACGAGCTGGAGCTTCACGCCGGCGTCTTTTTCAAAGCGCGCCAGCTGCTCCGGGGGGAGATCGAAACTGCTGTGGGTGAGGACCCGCAGGGTCAGGGGAGCCGCCGAAGCGGTGGCGGGCAGCACAGCAGCCCCCGCCAGGGAAAACAGAACCGAGCACAGAAAACGCCGTTGCATGCAAGACCGCCTTTCATTTCAACAAAGCCGCGAGGCCAGCGATTGAAAACGCGGTCACCCGCACACGGCGGACCGGTCTGACACGCTCCCTACGCTGGCACAACCCAGATCAGGTGAAAGGGGTATTTCTCAGCGAGACCGGTCCTGAGGACCGGCACGCACCCCCGGTGAAGCGGCCATTGTAGGTGGACGCAGGCCCCTGCCGGAAAACCCTTTTGCCCAAACCCCCAAAAAGAAAAAGGCCCTGACGGGCCTTTCCGGAGATGGAGCAAGGAACGCTCAGCCGCCCTTGTGGGTGCGCTTGCCCGGGTTCTTTTTGCTGCGGGTGGCAACCCCGCGCTCCAGGCTGTTGCGCTGGCCACGGCCGGGCGTGGGCAGCACGACACCGTTGGCGGCGGCGGGACGGGGGGTGGCTTTGCGATCGGCTTCGGTGAAGATTTTGTTGCCCATGGCGGTTTCGGACTTCATGCGGGGTTGAACACCCCGGTATTGGACCACAGTCGACGCACCAACAGACCTGACAGCGACGAACCGGACCGTGTACCGCTAAGCTGTGGTCATGATCGCCTTGCTGACCGCATGCTCCTGGCCCGAGTGGCGCCACCACCCGTGGCGGCACGCGGCCGCAGTGGTCGCGGTCATGCTGGGGGTGGCGCTGGCGCTGGCGGTGCAGCTGATCAACGCCTCGGCACTGGCAGCGTTTGCCGGCGCGGTGCAAACCGTCAACGGTCAGCCCGACCTGAGCCTGCGCGCCCGACAGGGATGGCTGGACGACGCGCTGCATGCGCGCGTGGCGGCCCAACCGGATGTGGCGCTGGCCAGTCCGGTGCTCGAGACCAGCACGGGACTGGCAGATGCTCAGGGCCGCTGGACCCCCGTTCGGCTGCTGGGCGTGGATGCGCTGGCCGTGGCGGGGGTTTCACCCGCGCTGCTGCCAGCCACGGGCAGCCGCGCCGACCGCATGGATCTGTTCGCCCCCGATGCCGTCTTCCTCAACCCGGCGGCACAGGCCTTGGCTGGCACGGCAGCACAGGTGACGGTTCAAGCCGGGTGGCAGCCACACACACTGCGCGTGGCCGGTACCGTGCCGGCACCGGGCCCGCCACTGCTGGTGATGGATGTGGCAGCGGCACAGGCGCTGACCGGTCGGCACGGCGTCCTCAGCCGCATCGACCTGCGCCTGCGCCCGGGCGCATCGGCCGAGGCCGTGCTCAAAGCCCTGGACCTGCCGCCCGAGGTGCTGGCCCAGTGGCCGGAACAAACGGGCGAGCGCGCCAGCCAGCTCTCGCGCGCCTACCGTGTCAACCTGACCGTCCTGGCCCTGGTGGCCCTGTTCACCGGCGGGTTTCTGGTGTTCTCGGTGCTGTCGCTGTCGGTGGCGCGGCGCCAGCCGTCGTTTGCCTTGCTGGGGGTGCTGGGCCTGTCGGCACGCGAACGGATGCGCCTGGTGCTGGCCGAATCTGCGCTGCTGGGTGCGCTGGGCAGCGTTGCGGGAGTCGCCCTGGGCACGGGCCTGGCGGCATTGGCCCTGCGGTGGCTGGGCGGCGACCTGGGTGGGGGCTACTTTGCCGGAGCATCGCCTCCCCTTGACTGGAGCCCCGGTGCCGCGCTGCTCCATGGCGCACTCGGGGTGCTGGCCGCTGTGGCCGGTGGCTGGTGGCCCGCGCGCGCCAGCGCACGCCTGGCGCCGGCGCAGGCGCTCAAGGGTCTCGGCAGCGCTGGCACCGGTGCCCACCGCCACCATGGGCTGGCGCTGGGCCTGGTGCTGCTGGCAGCGGGCCTGGCCTGGGCGCCGCCGGTGGCCGGTGTGCCCCTGGCGGCTTATGTGTCCATCGGGTTGCTGCTGGTGGGCGGCATTGCCGCCCTGCCACTGGCCGTGGGCACGCTGCTCGGCAGGGTGGCCCCGAGCCTGGCACACCGCGCCCTGCCTTTGCTCGCGGTGGAACGCTCACGCCGCCTGCCCGACGCCGCCGCCGTGGCCACCAGTGGCGTGGTGGCCAGCCTGGCCCTGTCGGTGGCGCTGACCGTGATGGTGGCTAGCTTCCGCAGCTCGGTGACGCAATGGCTCGACAGCGTGCTGCCGGCGCAGCTGTATGTGCAGGCGGGCAGTGCGGGCGGCGACCGTCTGATCCTGCCCGACGCCTTGGTGACCGCCGTGTCACAGGTGGACGGCGTGGCACGCACCGAAGCGCTGCGCACGGAGCCGCTGCAGCTGGACCCCGCCTTGCCCGCCGTCACGCTGCTGGTGCGCCCGCTGGCCCACGGTTCGGGTCACAACGGCCAGACACTGCCCTTGCTCGCGCCTGCCCTGGACACACCACGGGTCGAGCCGCCAGCCGTTCGGATCTATGTGAGCGAGGCGGTGCGCGACCTGTATGGCATACAGCCAGGCCAGTGGTGGGACACGCTGCACACCGCCTTCCCGACCGCCACGGCCACGCGCTTTTTCGTCGCGGGTGTCTGGCGCGACTACGCCCGCCAGCACGGCAGCGTGGTGATGGACCGCAGCGACCACCACCGGCTGGGCGGCGAACCCGGTGTACAGGATCTGGCGTTGCACCTGCGCGAAGATGCGGACGAGGCCACCGTGCGCGAGGCGGTGCGCACCATCGCCCGGCGCCTGGGCGCCCAGGACCTCATCAGCTTCGCTTCGGCCAGCGAGATCCGCGCCACCTCGCTGCGCATTTTCGACCGCAGCTTTGCGGTCACTCACTGGCTGCAGATGGTGGCCATCGGTATCGGCCTGTTCGGCGTGGCCGCGAGCTTCAGCGCACAGGTGCTGGCGCGGCGCAAGGAGTTCGGCCTGCTGGCCCACCTGGGCCTGGCGCGGCAGCAGATCCTGCGCCTGGTCGCCCTGGAAGGCCTGGCCTGGACCTCGCTGGGCGCACTGGCCGGGCTGACGCTGGGCCTGGCCGTGAGCGTGGTGCTGGTGCATGTGGTCAATCCGCAGAGCTTTCACTGGACCATGGACATGGTCCTGCCCGCGGGCCGTCTGGTGGCGTTGTGCGTGGCGGTGGTGCTGGCCGGCACGCTGACGGCCTGGCTGGCCGGTCGAGCCGCCGCCAGCCGCGACGCGGTGCAGGCCGTGAAGGAGGACTGGTGACGATCAACCCCCTGCGCCGCGCCCTGCTGTCGGCCGGACTGGCGCTGCCCCTGACCCCATGGGCACAGACGCCGCTGCAGCCGCGCACACTGCACTTCCCGCGCGATCACGGATCGCACCCTCACACGCGCACCGAGTGGTGGTACCTGACCGGTGACGCGCGGGACGACCGTGGACGCGCCTTCGGTTTCCAGGTGACCTTCTTCCGCAGCCGGGTGGACGTGGCGCAGGACCTGCCCGGCCGGCTGGCGGCACGACAGCTGCTGTTCGCACATGCCGCCATCACCGACGTGCAGGCCGGCCAGCTGGTGCACGACCAGCGCATCGCCCGCTGGAACGGCGAACCGCCACCGACGCGCGAGGGCGGCGTCTGGGCGCGCAGCGACGACCTGCAGGTACAGCTGCGCGACTGGTTCCTGCAGCGCCATGCCGACGACAGCTACAGCACCCGTGTGCAGGGCGAACGGCTGGGCATCGCACTGGAGGTCACACCGCGCCAGGCCATCCTGCTGCAGGGCGACGCGGGCTTTTCACGCAAGGGGCCGGAAACCGGGCATGCCAGCTTTTATGTCAGCCATCCGCAGCTGGCCGTGCGGGGCATGCTGCGCCTGGGCAACCGGCAGCACCGCGTGCAGGGCATGGCCTGGCTCGACCACGAATGGAGCAACACCTTGATGCCCCCGCAGGCCGTGGGCTGGGACTGGATTGGCATGAATCTCGACGACGGCAGCAGCCTGACCGCGTTCCGCCTGCGGCGGTCCGATGGCAGTGCGGTCTGGGCCGGCGGCTCCTGGCGCACCGCCGCTGGCAGCGGACAACCCCTTGCTGCCCGGCCTTTCGGTCCCGATGAAGTCCGCTTCACGGCGCTGCGCCACTGGACCAGCCCCCTCACCCATGCCCGCTACCCGGTGCAGTGGGGGGTAGAAACGCCGGCGGGCCGGTACACCGTGCGGGCCACGGTTGACGCACAGGAACTGGACAGCCGGCGCAGCGCGGGCACGGTGTATTGGGAAGGCCTGTCAGACTTGCTGGATGCCCGCGGACACCGTGTGGGCCGTGGCTACCTGGAAATGACCGGCTATGCACAGGCCTTGCGCCTGTGAGGCCGGGGGCGCTGCGGGTCCGGGTGTCTGCCCCACCGGTGACCCGGCCCCGGACACCCGCTTGTTGCGCGCAGGCATCGCCCACTGGCGAAAACCGCTGTTTATGCGTTATGCTGCGCCGCAACATGAACACCAATTCCTCGTCCCTTCAGCTCAGCCTGGAAGACTTGCTGGGTGAACTGCAACACGCCCGGCGCCAGGAAGACCTGAGCCGCCTGGCCCTGCTGGCCTACTGTGAAGTCCGTCGCTGGGCACGGCAGGCCGGCGAACCCGCTCTGGCCGAGCGCTCCACCGAACTGGTCACGCGCACGCCGCCGGTGAGCCGGGAACAGTTCATGGCGGTGATCGATGACCTGATCGCCGGCCTGGAAAACGCCCACCAGCGGCTGTGCGCCTGCCCTGACATGGCCACGGCCTGAAGCACGGCACCGCATCGCGCGCCGCTCCGGTCCGCCCACCGCCACCGCGCAGCCTGGACGAGCAACGGATCGGACCATGAGCGCCCCGGTCGTTCCCCAGTCGGGTCCCGGCACACCGGGGACCCTGCGCGCGTTGTGGCCGTTTGTCCGGCCCTACCGGGTGCAAATCGGACTGGCCGGGCTGTTCCTGGTCCTGGCCGCAGCGGCCACGCTGCTGTTTCCGATCGCGCTGCGCGACCTGATCGACAGCGGCCTGGTGCCTGCCAGCCGTGACGCCCAGACCTTGGCCCTGAGAGGGCATTTCCTGGCGCTTCTGGGCGTGGCCATCGCGCTGGGCGTCTTCTCGGCCGCACGGTTTTACCTGGTCAGCTGGCTGGGCGAGCGCATCACCGCCGACCTGCGCAACAGGGTCTACGCCCATGTGCTGCAACAGAGTCCGGCGTTTTTCGAAACCACCCGGACGGGAGAGGTTCTCTCGCGCCTGACCACCGATACCACCCTGGTGCAGACCGTGGTCGGGTCCTCCCTGTCCCTGGGCCTGCGCAACGCCGTGATGGGGGCCGGCGCGCTGGCGATGCTGGTGATCAGCCACCCGTCGGTGATGCTGCAGGTACTGGCCGTCGTCGTGCTGGTGGTGTGGCCGGCCATGGCCTTCGGCCGCCGTGTGCGCAGACTCTCCCGCGCCAGCCAGGACCGCGTGGCCGATGCCAGCGCCATCGCAGCCGAGGTGCTCAACGCCGTTTCGGTGGTGCAAAGTCACACGGCCGAAGGCCGGGAGGCCCGGCGCTTTGCCGAGGCCACCGAAAACGCCTTCATCACCGCGGTGCAGCGCAGCCGGGCCCGGGCCGCCCTGGTGGCCTTCGTCATCATTGCCAACGCAATGCTGGTTCTCTGGGGCCTGTACCAGGGCACGCAGGCGGTGCTCGCGGGCGAACTGAGCGCCGGACAACTGGGCCAGGCGGTCGTCTATGTGCTGATGTTTGCCGGGTCGGTCGCGGTGATGGGCGAGGTCTACGGAGACCTCCTGCGTGCGGCTGGTGCCAGCGAACGGCTGACGGAGCTGCTGGCACAGCAGTCGCCCGTGCAGTCACCGGCGCAGCCGGTGTCCGCCTGCCGTCCGGCGGGTGGCAGTGCGCTGCGCCTGGAGGGCGTCGACTTCTGCTACCCCTCGCGCCCGGGGCAGTGGGCGCTCAGCGGTGTTTCACTGACGGTGGAACCCGGACAGACGGTCGCGCTGGTGGGTGCCAGCGGCGCGGGCAAGAGCACGGTGTTCAGCCTGCTGCTGCGCTGGTACGACCCATCGGCCGGACAGATCGTGCTCGACGGTGTGCCCCTGGGGCGAATGGCCCTGCAGGACCTGCGCGCTCGCATCGGCACGGTGCCGCAAGACGCCGTGATCTTCTCGGCCAATGCAATGGAAAACATCCGTTACGGGCGCCCCGAGGCCAGTGACCAGGAAGTGATCGCTGCGGCCCGCGAGGCCTTCGCGGACGAGTTCATCCGCCGCCTGCCCGAGGGCTATGACACTTTCCTGGGCGAACGCGGCGTGCGCCTGTCGGGCGGGCAACGCCAGCGCATCGCGATCGCGCGTGCCATGCTCAAGAATCCCCCGCTGCTGCTGCTGGATGAGGCCACCAGCGCGCTGGACGCGCAGAGCGAGCGCATGGTGCAGGCAGCACTGGAATCGGCCATGCGCAACCGAACGACGCTGGTCATTGCTCACCGTCTGGCCACGGTGCAGCGCGCCGACCGCATCGTGGTGCTCGAGCACGGGCGGATCGTCGAACAGGGCACGCACGCCGAGCTGCTGGCGCTCGGTGGTGTGTACGCCGGTCTGGCAGCGCTGCAGTTCGCCGCCTGACGGCAGGGCGTGTGGTTATGCGCCAGACGCATGACCGGATGGAAACTCGGCCTTGGACACGCACCACACCCGGTCCTTACAGTCGCGCCCATCGCTCCAACCCGGGAGCGATCACCCCTCCCACCAGGAAGCCCGCCACATGTCCAGCGCACCACACCCGACCGGCACCGCCGCCACCAGCCCCGCCGCCTTCACCAGTGCCCTCCCCTCCTACCTGGACCCGGGCAATCTCGGTCCCTGGGGCATCTACCTGCAGCAGGTCGACCGCGTCACCCCTTACCTGGGCAACCTGGCGCGCTGGGTCGACACGCTCAAGCGCCCCAAGCGCAGCCTGATCGTCGACGTACCCATTCACCTGGACGATGGCAGCGTCGCCCATTTCGAGGGCTACCGCGTCCAGCACAACACCAGCCGCGGACCGGGCAAGGGTGGCGTGCGCTTCCACCAGAACGTGACGCTGTCCGAGGTGATGGCGCTGGCCGCCTGGATGTCGATCAAGAACGCCGCGGTGAACGTTCCCTACGGCGGTGCCAAGGGCGGCATACGGGTCGATCCACGCCAGCTGTCCAGCGGCGAACTCGAACGGGTGACACGCCGCTATACCAGCGAGATCGGCATCATCATCGGCCCGACCAAGGACATCCCCGCACCCGACGTCAACACCAACGAGCAGGTGATGGCCTGGATGATGGACACCTACTCGATGAACGAAGGATCGACGGCCACCGGGGTGGTTACCGGCAAGCCGGTGGACCTGGGCGGTTCGCTCGGACGGCGCGAGGCCACCGGCCGCGGTGTGTTCACCGTGGGCGTTGAAGCCGCCCAGCACATTGGCCTGGACGTTGCCACCGCCCGGGTCGCGGTGCAGGGTTTTGGCAACGTGGGAGGGGTGGCCGGCAAGCTGTTTGCGCAAGCAGGCGCCCGCGTGGTGGCGGTGCAGGACCACGGTGGCACGGTCTACCGAGAGGCTGGTCTGGACGTGCCCGCGCTGCTGGCGCATGTAGCGAACGCCGGTACCGTGGCGGGGTTTTCGGGCGGTGAAGTGCTGGACGACGGGGCCTTCTGGGGCGTGCCCTGCGACATCCTGATCCCGGCAGCGCTGGAGGCCCAGATCACCGAGGCGAATGCCGGCCAGATCCAGGCCCGGATGATCATCGAGGGCGCGAACGGTCCCACCACACCGCAGGCCGACGACATCCTCCACGACCGCGGGGTGCTGGTGCTGCCGGACGTGATCGCCAACGCCGGTGGCGTGACGGTGAGCTACTTCGAGTGGGTGCAGGACTTCTCCAGCTTCTTCTGGAGCGAGGAAGAAATCAACGAGCGCCTGGTCCGCATCATGAAGGGCGCCTTCGCTGCCGTCTGGCAGGTGGCGCAGGACAACCGGGTCAGCCTGCGCACGGCCACCTTCATCGTGGCGTGCAAGCGCATCCTGCACGCTCGCGATCTGCGCGGCCTGTACCCCTGATGGGCCCCTTGCGACCTGCAAAGCCCGCTACTGCAGCGTTTCCTTGAGCGCTGGCAGGTCGGGCAAGGGCAGCACGTCGATGCCTTCCTCGATCAGCTCCAGCGCCACCCCGGGGGAGGTGCGTCCGCGGATGGCACGCGATTCGATCTTTCCCTGGTGCATGGCCCGTGCTTCTTCGGCGAAACGCTCGCCCACATCCTCGGACGTGTTCACGATCTGGCGCAAGGCACGCAGCATCAGGCCCTGGGCAGCGGGCAAGTCGGTGGCAGCCGCCGAAGCCGGCAGATCACCGCCCGGCACCCGATCTGCCTCGGGCGCGCGCGCATGCCCCAGGTTCAGGCGTGGCGCCGAGGGCAGTTTGTGCACCGACGATGCACCACACACAGGACAACTCAGCAAGCCGCTGGACAGCTGCCGGCTGAAATCATCCTCGGACGCAAACCAGCCTTCAAAGGCATGCTCCAGCTCGCACTGCAGGTTCAGGACCTTCATGGACATGATCCGGCAACGGATTCCGGTATCTGGCCAGTCCAGTCCAGCGTCCACACACCGGCCAGGACGTTCTGCAACCACAGCGCACCGACCAACGATTTGCCGTCCACGATGGCCCCGCTGCGGCAGGCATCCAGCACGGCCTGGGGCGAGACGCTGATCACGTCAAGACATTCGCCCTCGTCCAGCTGCCGCTCGCCCGGTACCAGCCCGCGCGCAAACCAGAGGTCGATGATTTCGTCGGAGTACGCCACCGTGGGCGCCAGCCGTCCGGCAAAAGCCCACTCCCGAGCCCGGTACCCGGTTTCCTCGCGCAGTTCGCGCTCGGCACAGGCACGGCTGCTTTCGCCCGGATCCCGTTTTCCCGCCGGAAACTCGAGCATGACCTGTCCCATCGGGTGGCGGTACTGCCGCTCCAGCACCACCTGCCCGTCGCCGAGCAGACCGATCACCATCACCGCACCGGGATGCAACACATATTCACGTGTGGCCTGACCGCCGGCAGGAAGACGCACGGTATCGCGCACCACGTGCAGAAAGTGCCCGCGCAGCAAGCCCGTGCGGGACACGGTCTGCTCGCGCAGATGCTCGTCAGCGGGGTTCATGCCTCAACGGACATCGCCGCCACCTTCAGCCACGGCGGTGGAACAGATAACGAAAGACAAAGCCGGGGAAAGCCAGCGTCAGAAACAGCGCAGCGGTGGTGGCGTAGAACTCCCATCCCTGCGGATAGATCTGTCCCCCGGACTGTTCCAGCGCCAGGCCGATACCACCGACCACGGCGTACAGCAGCACCAGTTCGGCGGCGTGCATCCAGAGCGTTTTGCGTCCCTGGCGAGGAATGAGCGCCAACCAGCGCTGATTGACAAAAGGCAGGTTGGCCGCGATCACCGCGGCCAGCAGGACGAGCCAGACGGACAGGTTGTGTGACATGGTGTTGCGATCAGCGCTGGCCACCGGGGTTCCCGGCGGCCTCGCCTTCAACCGGTCAGACGATCAGGGCGGCAATCGCCCGGGCACACAGATCCATCAGTCCGCCGGGCAGGATGCCCAGCAACAGCACCAGACCACCGTTGACCACCAGCACCGCCCGCACATCGGCGCCGGCCTCCAGCGCGGCGGTCTGTGTCGGCGCGTCAAAGTACATGATCTTGACAAGGCGCAGGTAGTAGAAGGCGCCGATCAGCGACATGAGCACGGCAAACACCGCCAGCCCGATGTAGACCGGTTCCGGCGTTGCCAGCAGGGCCTGGAGCACCGACAGCTTGGCATAGAAGCCCACCAGCGGGGGCACACCCGCCAGCGAGAACATGCAGACCGCCATGACACCGGCATACAGAGGACTGCGCTGGTTCAAGCCCGCCAGATCGCTGATGTTGTCGGACTCGAAACCCTGTCGCGAGAGCAGCAGGATCACGCCGAAGGTTCCCAGCGTGGTCAGCACATAGCTGACCACATAGAACATGACCGATCCATAGGCGTTGGCAA
Source organism: Hydrogenophaga sp. (assembly GCA_046074205.1). Classification (GTDB taxonomy): domain Bacteria; phylum Pseudomonadota; class Gammaproteobacteria; order Burkholderiales; family Burkholderiaceae_C; genus Hydrogenophaga. The sequence goes on along the minus strand of JBJTNV010000055.1, from coordinate 4,850 downwards.
GGTTGCCCCCCTGTCCGCCCACCACCCCGGCCAGCAGGCCCAGCAGCATGAAGCCCATCTGGGCGATGGTGGAGAAGGCCAGCATGCGCTTGAGGCTGGTTTGCGCGATGGCCGCCAGGTTGCCGATCAGCAGCGAAGCCACCGCCAGAACCGCCAGCATCTGCTGCCAGTCAACGACCAGCGGCAACAGACCTTGCACCAGCAGGCGGATGACGATGGCAAACGCCGCCAGCTTGGGCGCTCCGCCAATCATCAGCGTGATGGCGGTCGGCGCCCCGTGGTAGACGTCCGGCACCCACATGTGGAAGGGCACGACGCCCAGTTTGAACGCCAGCCCGGCCACCAGGAACACCAGTCCGAGCATCAGAACGCGCGGGGAGCCGGCCAGGGAGGCCTCACCACCAGCGATGGCCCGCACCACCTGGCCCAGGTCGAGCGTACCGGTGGCGCCGTAAACCAGCGACATGCCATAGAGCAAAAAGCCCGACGCCAACGCCCCGAGGACGAAGTATTTCATCGCGGCCTCGGTCGCCTGGGCGTCGTCGCGGCGCAGGGCCACCAGGGCATAGCTCGACAGTGTCAGCAGTTCCAGCCCCAGGTAAATCACCAGCAGGTTGTGGCCGGAGATCATGACGAACATCCCCAGCAGCGAGAACAGGGCCAGCGTGAACAGTTCGCCTCCGCGCAACATGTCTCGTGCACCCGCGTAAGCCCGCCCATAGACCAGCGTCACCATCATGGCCACGGCAGCAAAGCACTTGAGCCAGTTGCCCATCGGGTCACTGATGACCATGCCGCCGAAACCCACGGCCACCTGACCGGAACTGGCATGAATGCCGGTGAGCACAGCCACGGCCGCCAGGGTGAGCAGGCTCAACCCGTGGGTGACACCGCGCAGGGGGGACTTGACCGCCAGATCGACCAGCGCGATCACGCAGGTCATCACCAGCAACAGGATTTCCGGGTAGGCCACGACCCAGCTGAGGTTGTCGATCATGTGAAAACTCGCTTCTTGTCTAGGCTGGGCTCAGTGCAGTTTGGACAGGGCCACGTGGCGCAACAGTTCGGCCACGGAGGCGTCCATCACGTCGGTAAAGGGCTTGGGATGGACCCCCATGTAGAGCACCATGATTGCCAGCAGCGACATCACCAGGAACTCACGCGCGCCGATGTCGGCCAATTCCTTGACATGCTGGTTGCCGGGCGCACCGAGGTACACGCGCTTGAACATCCACAACGAATAGGCTGCCCCGAAAATCAGGGCGCTGGCGGCGAGCACGCCTACCCAGAAATCGGCTTTCACGGCTGCCAGGATGACCATCCATTCGCCCACGAAACCGGCAGTGCCCGGCAGGCCGCAGTTGGCCAAGGTGAAGAACAGCGCAAAGGCGGCGAACCGGGGCATGGTGTTGACCACACCGCCGTAGTCGGCAATCTGCCGCGAATGCACGCGGTCATAGAGCACGCCGATGCCCAGGAACATGGCCGCAGAAACAAAGCCGTGGGCGATCATCTGAACGATGGCACCGGACACGCCAAGGTCACTGAAGACGAAGAATCCGAGCGTAACGAAACCCATGTGGGCAACCGAGGAGTAGGCCACCAGCTTCTTCATGTCCTGCTGCACCATGGCCACCAGGCCCACATAGACCACCGCCACCAGCGACAGGCCGATGACCAGACCGGCCCACTCATGGGCGGCGTCGGGCACGATGGGCAGCGAAAAACGCAGAAAACCGTAGGCGCCGAGCTTGAGCATGATGGCCGCCAGAACGGCCGAGCCACCTGTGGGTGCCTCAACGTGCACATCCGGCAGCCAGGTGTGGACCGGCCACATGGGCACCTTCACCGCAAACGCCGCAAAGAAAGCGAAAAACAGCAGGGTCTGTGCCGTGGCACCCAGCGGGAGCCGGTACCAGGTCGCCAGGTCAAAACTGCCACCGGACTGCGTGTACAGGTAGATCAGCGCCACCAGCATGAGCAGCGAGCCCAGCAGCGTGTAGAGGAAGAACTTGAACGCCGCGTAGATCTTGTTCGGGCCACCCCAGATGCCGATGATCAGGTACATCGGGATCAGCGTCGCTTCGAAGAAGACGTAGAACAGCATCGCATCGAGCGAAGTGAACACGCCGATCATCAGGCCCGAGAGGATCAGGAATGCACCCATGTACTGGTTCACACGCTCGGTGATCACCTCCCAGCCGGCGATCACCACAATCACCGTGATGAAGGCCGTCAGCAGCACCAGCCAGAGCGAGATACCGTCCACCCCGAGGTGGTAATGCACGTTGAAACGCTCGATCCAGACCGACTTCTCGACGAACTGCATGGCAGCAGTGCCCAGTTCGAAGCCGGTGTAGATCGGCACGGTGACCGCCAGGGACACCAGCGCACCGACCAGCGCCAGCCAGCGCACGGCGCCCGCCTGTTCATCGCGCCCCAGTGCCAGCAGGACGACGCCGAAAAACACCGGCGTCCAGATCGCAAGGCTCAGCAAACCCATCTTGTTCTTCTCCTTATTTGGCGAGCCAGACGAAATACGTCATCAGCAACAGCACGCCCACGATCATCATCAGCGCGTAGTGGTAAAGGGCGCCGCTTTGCATCCGCCGGACGGCAGCGGAGAACAGGTCGACCACCTTCCAGCTGGCATTGACCACACCGCCCTCAATGACACCCTGGTCACCTGCTTTCCACAGACCGACACCCAGCAAGCGGGCTCCACGGGCCAGCACGTTCTCGTTGAACCAGTCGAGGTAGTACTTGTTGTCGAGCACGGTGATCACCGGCTGGAGGACTCGCGCGATGGCCGCCGGCACAGCGGGATTGATCAGATACATGTACCAGGCCACCACTGCACCGCCGAGGGCCAGGTAAAACGGGGCCGTGGACAGGGCATGCACGGCCATGGCCAGCGCACCGTGGAACTCTTCCGCGAAGGTCTCCATGGCAGGGTGCAGCTCGCCATGAACCGTGATGGCGTCCTTGAGGAAATCACCGAACAGCATGGGCTGGATGGTCAGATAACCAATGACCACCGAGGGAATGGCCAGCAGCAAGAGTGGCACGGTGACCACCCATGGCGACTCGTGCGGCTTGTCATCACCATGATGACCGTGGTGGTCGTCATGGTGCGCGTCCGGGTTCTGGTCATGGCGTTCATGCCCGTGAAACACCAGGAAGTACAGGCGGAACGAGTAGAAGGACGTGACGAAGACGCCGGCAAGCACCGCAAAGTAGGCAAAACCGCTGCCCGGCAGCTGGCTGAAGTGCACCGCCTCGATGATCGAGTCCTTGGAATAGAAACCGGAGAACAGCGGCGTACCGATCAGGGCCAGGGTGCCCAGCAGCGACGTGATCCAGGTGATGGGCATGTACTTGCGCAGGCCGCCCATCCAGCGGATGTCCTGGTTGTGGTGCATGCCCATGATGACCGAGCCGGCGGCCAGAAACAGCAGGGCCTTGAAGAAAGCATGCGTCATCAGGTGAAAAACCGCCACCGAATAGGCCGAGGCCCCGAGGGCGACCGTCATGGAGCCCAGCTGGGAGAGGGTGGAATACGCCACCACCCGCTTGATGTCGTTCTGGATGATGCCCAGAAAGCCCATGAACAGGGCGGTGATGGCGCCGATCACCATGATGAAATTCAGCGCGGTGTCCGACAGCTCGAACAACGGCGACATGCGCGAAACCATGAAGATGCCGGCGGTCACCATGGTGGCGGCGTGGATCAGCGCGGAGATAGGGGTCGGGCCTTCCATCGAATCCGGCAACCAGACGTGCAGCGGGAACTGGGCGGACTTGCCCATGGCGCCGATGAACAGGCAGATGCAGATGACGGTGATCAGCATCGCTTCCTGACCGAACACGTACCAGGGAAAACCGATCTGGCCGAGGTCGCCAGCCTTGGCGAAGATTTCGGTGTAATTGAGCGTGCCGGTGTAGGCCACGATCAGGCCGATGCCCAGGATGAAGCCGAAGTCACCGACCCGGTTGACCAGGAAGGCCTTCATGTTGGCAAAAATCGCTGTCGGCTTGTTGAACCAGAAACCGATCAGCAGGTAAGAGACCAGGCCCACGGCTTCCCAGCCGAAGAAAAGCTGCAGCATGTTGTTGCTCATGACGAGCATCAGCATGGAGAAAGTGAACAGCGAGATGTAGGCGAAGAACCGGTTGTAGCCTTCGTCTTCTTCCATGTAGCCAATGGTGTAGATGTGCACCATCAGCGACACAAAGGTCACCACGCACATCATCATGGCGGTCAGGCTGTCGACCAAGAAGCCCACTTCCATCTTGAGGCCACCCACCACCATCCAGGTGTAGAGCGTCTCGTTGAATCGGGCACCGTCGATCACGCTCTTGAGCGTCATGGCCGACAGGATGAAGGCCACCAACACGCCCAGAATGGTCAGGGTGTGCGACAGGCGACGGCCAATCCAGTTGCCACCGAATTGCGTACCAAAAATACCGGCCAGTGCCGAGCCCACCAGGGGCGCGAGCGGCACAACCAGCAGCGTGCTTGCGTTGAGGGTTTGACTCATATTCTTATTAACCCTTGAGCGAATTGAGTTCGTCCACGTTGATGCTGTTCTTGTTGCGGAACAACAGCACGAGGATGGCCAGGCCAATGGCCGATTCAGCCGCCGCCACCGTCAGGATGAAGAACACGAACACTTGGCCGTGCATGTCACCCAGGTAGTGCGAGAAGGCCACAAAGTTCATGTTCACGGCCAGCAACATCAATTCGATGGCCATGAGCAAGACGATCAGGTTCTTGCGGTTCAAGAAGATGCCGATCACGGCCAATGCAAACAGCATGGCGCCGAGCGACAAGAAATGTCCGAGGGTCA
>JBJTNV010000054.1:0-11261 GCA_046074205.1 Hydrogenophaga sp. | reverse complement strand
CTGCTTCATTGGCTCGGCCGCGGTGGTGGTGCTGGGCCAGCACGACCGTGCGCGCGACGCCGCACTCAACGCCATGCGCTTCTTTGAACACGAAAGCTGCGGCCAGTGCACGCCCTGCCGCGTGGGCACCGGCAAGGCTGCTACCTTGATGCAAGCCGACACCTGGGACGCCGACACGCTGGGCGATCTGGCCACGGTGATGGTCGATGCGTCCATCTGCGGCCTGGGCCAGGCGGCGCCCAACCCGATGCGTTCGGTCTTGAAGTATTTCCCGCAGGAAGTCTCCGGAGAGCTGGCATGAGCGTTCCCTTCACCCTCGACGGCATGGCGCTGCAGGCCTACGAAGGCGAAACCATCCTCAAGGCCGCGCAGCGCCACGGTGTGGACATTCCGCACCTTTGCTACCGCGATGGCCTGCGCCCCGACGGCAACTGCCGCGCCTGCGTGGTGGAGGTGGCGGGCGAACGCTCGCTGGCACCCTCGTGCTGCCGTGCCGTGACCCCCGACATGGTGGTCAACGCCAAGAGCGAGCGTGCCCTCAAGAGCCAGCAGCTGGTGCTGGAACTGCTGCTGGCCGACCGGCCCGAAGCTGGGCACCAGTGGGTCGATGGCCAGCCCGATCGGCCGCACGGCGAACTGAGCCAGTGGGCCGATGCCCTGGGCGTGGCGGTGCGGCCCGAGCTGAAAGCCCTGCGTGCGCAGGCGCCGCTGCCCGACCAGAGCCACCCGGCCATGGCGGTGAACCTGGACGCCTGCATCCAGTGCACGCGCTGCGTGCGCGCCTGCCGCGAAACGCAGATGAACGACGTGATCGGCGTTGCCCACCGCGGCGGCCAGGCACAGATCGTGTTCGACCTGGGCGACCCCATGGGCGCCAGCAGTTGCGTGGCCTGTGGCGAATGCGTGCAGGCCTGCCCGACAGGCGCGCTCAGCCCCAGGACGCTGATGGGCGACCAGCGTGTGGACAGGACCGTGGACTCGGTCTGCCCGTTCTGCGGTGTGGGCTGCCAGCTGAGCTACAAGGTCCGGGACAACACCATCGTGGCCGTGGACGGGCGTGACGGGCCGGCCAACCAGGGCCGCCTGTGTGTGAAAGGGCGTTTCGGTTTCGATTACCCACACCACCCGCAGCGCCTGACGAAGCCGCTGATCCGCAAGCCCGGCGTGGCCAAGGACCCGGCGGGCACCGCGCGGCCCGACGACTGGCGCGCCGTGTTCCGCGAAGCGAGCTGGGAAGAGGCCCTGGCCTTCGCGGCCGGCGGGCTGCAACAGCTGCGCGACACCCACGGCAAGAAGACGCTGGCCGGCTTTGGCTCGGCCAAGGGCACGAACGAAGAGGCCTACCTGTTCCAGAAGCTGGTGCGCACCGGCTTTGGCAGCCACAACGTCGACCACTGCACCCGCCTGTGCCACGCCTCCAGCGTGGCGGCGCTGCTCGAAGGCGTGGGCTCGGGCGCGGTCAGCAACCCGGTGGGCGATGTGGAACACGCCGACTTCGTGCTGGTGATCGGCTCCAACCCCACCAGCAACCACCCGGTGGCCGCCACCTGGATGAAAAACGCCGCCGCGCGCGGCACGAAGATCGTGCTGGCCGACCCGCGCCGCACCGACCTGCACCGCCACGCCTGGCGGCACCTGCCGTTCCGTGCCGACACCGACGTCGCCCTGCTCAACGCGCTGTTGCATGTGATCATCGAAGAGGGCCTGACCGACGCCGACTTCATCGTCCGCCGCGTGGACCACTTCGACGCCATCCGTGAGCAGGTGAAGCACACCACGCCCGAGGCCATGGCGCCGATCTGCGGCATCGATGCGCAGACCCTGCGCGAGGTGGCGCGTGCCTACGCAACGAGCAAAGCGTCGATGATCCTCTGGGGCATGGGCGTGAGCCAGCACACCCACGGCACCGACAACGTGCGCTGCCTGATCGCGCTGGCCAGCCTCACCGGGCAGATCGGCCGGCCCGGCACCGGCCTGCACCCGCTGCGCGGGCAGAACAACGTGCAGGGCGCGAGCGACGCGGGCCTGATCCCCATGATGTTCCCCAACTACCAGCGCGTGGCCGACCCCGCCGTGCGCGCCTGGTTCGAGGCCTTCTGGGACACGCCGCTGGACACCGAGCCCGGCCTGACGGTGGTCGAGATCCTGCACAAGGCGCAGGCGCCCGACAACGACCCGCGCAAGATCCGCGGCATGTATGTGATGGGCGAGAACCCGGCCATGAGCGACCCGGACCTCAAACACGCACGCGCCGGTCTGGCCAGCCTGCAGCACCTGGTGGTGCAGGACATCTTCATGACCGAAACCGCCTGGCTGGCCGACGTGGTGCTGCCCGCCAGTGCCTGGCCCGAGAAGACCGGCACCGTGACCAACACCGACCGCATGGTGCAGATGGGGCGGCGTGCGCTGGACTTGCCCGGCGACGCGAGGGCCGATCTGTGGATCATTCAGCAGATCGCACAACGATTGGGCCCCCACGCTGCACCGCTGCACGGGTCGTTTCCCCCCGAGGGGGCTGCCGGCGCCTTGGGGCAGCCCGGCGGCGCGGCGGGCCTGAACTGGCACTACGACGGCCCGGAGCACGGCGTGGCGCAGGTGTATGAAGAAATGCGCCAGGCCATGCACGGCGTGATCGCGGGCGTGAGCTGGGAACGGCTGGAACGCGAGGGCAGCGTCACCTACCCCTGCCTGAGCGACGACGACCCGGGCCAGCCCATCGTCTTCAGCGAGCGCTTCGCCACCGCCGACGGGCGTGTGCAGCTGGTGCCGGCGGCCTTCAGGCCCGCGGCTGAAACGCCCGATGCCGACTACCCGATGGTGCTCATCACCGGCCGTCAGCTGGAACACTGGCACACCGGCAGCATGACGCGCCGCAGCCAGGTGCTGGACGCGGTCGAGCCGCACCCGACCGTGAGCCTGAACGGCGCCGAGCTGCAGCGCCTGGGCCTGCAGGCCGGTGACGTGGTGACGGTGCGTTCACGCCGCGGCAGCGTCGCGCTGCGCACGCGGCGCGACGACGGCACACCGCCGGGCACGGTGTTCATTCCCTTTGCCTACGCCGAAGCGGCGGCCAACCTGCTGACCAACCCGGCGCTGGACCCCTTCGGCAAGATCCCGGAGTTCAAGTACTGCGCGGTGCAGGTCAGCGCCGGTGGCGAACTGCACGAGGGCGTGGGGTACGGGGGCGGGAGGACGCTGGAGCAGCCCCTCGCCTGAGCCGATTCGCCGCTGGGCCGTCCCAAGACGCATCAGCCTCCGTGGGAGGCCGCGATCCGTGCAGCGGCGCAGCGTGGGGGCACCTTACCCGATATGCCCGAACCGGGTGCGCAACGGGTCCGGCTGGCCACCGTTGCCGTTCTTTTTGTTGCCCTTGTTCTTGTCGCGGTGCTTGCTGGTGCGCATGGCATCGATGCCGGTGCGCAAGGGATCGGGCTGTCCGCCGGGTGCAGCGGCACGCGGTCGCGGTTCGCGAATGCGCATCTGGCCCAGGTGCGCATTCGCGCCGGGCTGGCGCTCCGGCCGCTCGCCATCGAAATCCTCACGCGGACCGCGCTCCTGGCGTGGCGGACGGTCCTGGCGCTGGCCCTGGGCTTGAGACGGCTGGCCGTTGCCCTGGAACCCCTGGCCACCCCCCTGACCACCCTTGCCGCGACGGCGGCGGCGCTTGTTCGGGTTGCCGTTGGGCTGGCCTGCGTTCTGGCCGCGCGGCAGTTCGTTGCTGTTCTCGTCAAACGACGGCGGGTGTGCCGCCTGCGGCCGCTCGGCGCGGGCCTGGCGCGGGGGCCGGGCCTGGCCTTCGGTGGACTTCTTGTCGCGGATGCGGGTCATCATCTCCTGGCGTGCGGCTTTCGCGGCCGCAGCCATCACATCGCGCCCCGGCGGTTTGCCGGCGCCGCCCCAGAGGGTCTGGCGACCCATGGCAATGGGCTCGGCCTTCTCCCCCGGTTCGGGCATGAACTCCTGAAAGATTTGCACCGGGATCTGCTGCTTGGTGAAGGCTTCGATGGCCATCATGAAGCCTTCTTCGTCCAGGCTCACCAGGTTGACGGCCTGACCCTCGCGACCGGCACGGCCGGTGCGACCGATGCGGTGCACGTAGTCTTCGCAGACGTTGGGGATTTCATAGTTGACGACGTGCGGCAGGTCGTCGATGTCGATACCGCGGGCCGCGATGTCGGTGGCCACCAGGGCGCGCAGCTCGCCACTCTTGAAGTCGGCCAGCGCCTGGGTGCGGGCACCCTGGCTCTTGTTGCCGTGCAGCGCCATGGCCTTGATGCCGTTCTTGGTCAGGTAATCGGCCACGTTGTTGGCGCCGAACTTGGTGCGTGTGAACACCAGCACCTGGCTCCAGTTGTGCTGCTGGATGATGTGCACCAGCAGCGCTTTTTTCTTGCCGCGGCCGACCGGGTGGATCACCTGGCTGATGCGCTGCACCGTGGTGTTGCGCGGGGTCACCTGGATGCTCTGCGGTTCCTTGAGCAGGTTGCCCGCCAGGTCGCGGATCTCGTCGCTGAAGGTGGCGGAGAACAGCAGACTCTGTTTGCTCTGCGGCAGCAGGGCGAGCACTTTCTTGACGTCATGGATGAAGCCCATGTCGAGCATGCGGTCGGCCTCGTCGAGCACCAGGATCTGCACCTGAGACAGGTCCAGGAAGCCCTGGCCCTGCAGGTCCAGCAGGCGGCCGGGGGTGGCGACCAGCACGTCCACGCCCTTTTTCATGGCGTTGATCTGCGGGTTCATGCCAACGCCGCCGAACACCACGGTGGAGGTCAGCGACAGGTGCTGGCCGTAGGTGCGCACCGACTCCTCGACCTGGGCCGCCAGTTCGCGGGTGGGCGTGAGCACCAGGGCGCGGATGGCGATGCCGCCGAAGCGGCTGGCGCCGCGCTCGCGCTGGCTCAGCAGCTGCAGCAGTGGCAGGGTGAAGGCGGCGGTCTTGCCGGTGCCGGTCTGCGCGCCGGCGAGCAGGTCGCGACCGGCCAGGACGGCCGGGATGGCTTCGGCCTGGATGGGGGTCGGGGTGGTGTAGCCTTGCTCACGCACGGCTTGCACAATGGCCGGGGCCAGGTTGAGTTCTTCGAATGTCATGGGCTTTGGAGGCGCCCTTCCAGGGCGCTGGGGACATCGGCCGCACCCGCCGGCGGCAAGCAGACGGTCCAGAACGGGCAGATGGATTCAAGGGGGTGGGTGAAAACCTTGGCTTGGGCCTTCACCCCAGCGAGAGCGCTGGCGCCGGACCGACTGGGGTGTCCGAGCGGTGTGTATTGTCGCACGGCTTGTCCGGGGCCGGCGGACCGCATTCGCTGCCGGGCGATAATCGACCTTTTGGCGCCGCCACCTTCGCTGTGGGCCCGGCCCGCCCGGCACAGCCGCCTGTGCCCCATCTTCCCTTTGCAGACTGACATGGCCCAATACGTTTTCTCCATGAACCGCGTCTCCAAGACCGTGCCGCCCAAACGGCAGATCCTGAAAGACGTGTCCCTTTCCTTCTTCCCCGGCGCCAAGATCGGCGTGCTCGGCCTCAACGGCTCGGGCAAGTCCACCCTGCTCAAGATCATGGCCGGTGTGGACAAGGAAATCGAGGGTGAAGCCATCCCGATGCCCGGCATCCAGATCGGCTACCTGCCGCAGGAACCCCAGCTGGACCCCGATCAGACCGTGCGCCAGGCCGTGGAAGAGGGCATTGGCGGTGCGCTCAAGGCCAAGGCTCGCCTCGAAGAGGTGTATGCCGCCTACGCCGAACCCGACGCCGATTTCGACGCCCTGGCCGCCGAGCAGGCCGAGCTGGAGGCCATCATCGCCGCCAGCGGTTCCGAGAACTCCGATCTGCAGCTGGAACTGGCCGCCGACGCGCTGAACCTGCCGCCCTGGGATGCCGTGATCAAGAACCTGTCCGGTGGTGAGAAGCGCCGCGTGGCCCTGTGCCGCCTGTTGCTGAGCAAGCCCGACATGCTGCTGCTCGACGAACCGACCAACCACCTGGACGCCGAATCCGTGCACTGGCTGGAGCAGTTCCTGCAGCGCTTCCCCGGCACCGTGGTGGCCATCACCCACGACCGCTACTTCCTGGACAACGCGGCCGAGTGGATTCTCGAACTCGACCGCGGCCACGGCATTCCCTGGAAGGGCAACTACTCGGAGTGGCTGGACCAGAAGGGCAAGCGCCTGGACCAGGAACAGAAGGCCGAGGACGCCCACCGCAAGGCGATGAAGGAAGAGCTGGAGTGGGTGCGCAAGAACGCCAAGGGCCGCCAGGCCAAGAGCAAGGCGCGCCTGGCCCGCTTCGAGGAGCTGAGCGACGTCGAATACCAGAAGCGCAACGAGACCAACGAGATCTTCATCCCGGTGGCCGAGCGCCTGGGCGCGCAGGTGATCGAGTTCAACAACGTGACCAAGTCCTTCGGTGATCGCGTGCTGATCGAGAACCTCAGCTTCAAGCTGCCGGCCGGTGCCATTGTCGGCATCATCGGCCCCAACGGCGCTGGCAAGTCCACGCTGTTCCGCATGATCCAGGGCGTTGAAAAGCCGGACGCGGGCGAGATCGTCATCGGTCAGACCGCCAAGCTGGCCTTCGTCGACCAGAGCCGCGAAAGCCTGGAAGGCGACAAGACCGTGTGGGAAGACGTCTCGGGCGGTCTGGACAACATCACCGTGGGCAAGTTCGTCATGCCCAGCCGCGCTTACATCGGTCGCTTCAACTTCAAGGGCAATGACCAGCAAAAGCTGGTCAAGAACCTTTCGGGCGGTGAGCGCGGCCGCCTGCACCTGGCCAAGACCCTGGCCCAGGGCGGCAACGTGCTGATGCTCGACGAACCCTCGAACGACCTCGACGTCGAAACCCTGCGCGCACTCGAAGAGGCGCTGATGGAGTTCGCCGGCTCGGCCATGGTCATCAGCCATGACCGCTGGTTCCTCGACCGTATCTGCACCCACATCCTGGCCTACGAGGGCGACAGCCAGTGGTACTTCTACGACGGCAACTTCACCGAGTACGAGGCCGACAAGAAGAAGCGCCTGGGCGAAGAGGGTGCGCGTCCGAAGCGGGCCCGCTTCAAGTCCCTGAAGTAACAAGACGCCCCCCGCGCCGCGTCTTGCGGTGCGTCACCCCCCACTGGGGGACGATGCGTGCGGGCCGGGAAACCCGGACCCGCCGCATCCTCGATCAACTCCCCCTCACTCGTTGCTCCATGGAACTCTCTGACGACACCGTTTTGGCCGACACGCGCCGCTGGATCGAGAAGGCGGTGATCGGGTTGAACCTGTGTCCGTTTGCGCGTGCGGTGTACGTCAAAAACCAGGTGCGGATCGTGGTCAGCCGCGCGCGGCACCTGGACGCGTTTCTGGATGAACTGGACCGCGAACTGGACCTGCTGCAGAACACGCCGGCCGAAGAGCTTGACACCACGCTGCTGGTGCACCCCACGTTGTTCCCCGACTTTGAGGTCTTCAACGACTTCATGAACGTGGTGGACGAGGTGGTGGCCGAGCACGCACTCGAAGGCGTGATCCAGGTGGCCAGCTTTCACCCGGACTTCCGGTTCGAGGGCGAGCCCGAAGGTGACATGAGCCACTTCACCAACCGCGCGCCCTACCCTGTGCTGCACTTGCTGCGCGAGGACAGTGTGGAACGGGCGGTGGATTCGGCGGGTGGGGACGCCCAGGCCATCGTCGAGCGCAACATCGAGACCCTTCGCGGGCTGGGCCCCGAGGGCTGGAAGGCGCTCCTGCGGCCGTGAGCCAGCCGCTTCAGGGCCCGCGCGCGCGGGCTCAGCGCTGCGTGGGTGCGCGCTGCAGCTGCTGCCGCACCAGCGCAATGTTGCTGCGCAGCGCGTACAGCTCGTCGGCGTAGGACAGCGGCACCACCACCTGTCCCACCCTGGTTTCCAGGCTCGCCAGCTGTTCGAGCAGCTCCTCCACGGGCGTGTCGTGCTGCTGGTGCCGGGCATCGATGTCGCGCAGTTGCGCGTACCAGCGGAACACCCGGGAACGGATGCGAAAGCTGTAGAGCGGCGGCACGATGCGTGAGAGCGGCAGCGCCAGCGCCACGATCAGGCCCATGGCCAGCCACATCCGTTCCACCAGGTTGGCCAGCCAGAACGGCAGGTAGCGCTGCAGAAAGGGCGGGCCGTTGCCGATGGCACGCACCGCCTCGGGGGACAGGGGGACCTCGCTGTGCGCCAGGCTGGGGTATTCGCGGGCCCGGTTGAACCAGCTGGCGCCACTGTGCAGCCCGGTGGCCGTCTGCGCGAACAGCTGCAGGATGGCCGGGTGCGTTTTCGCTCCGGCCAGCAAGCTGGTGGTCGAGGCGACCAGCCGCACGTCCCGGGCGGGAATGTTGCGTGAGAGATCCACCACACCCTGCGGCATGAGCACCGGGGTGAGGTAGCCAAACCGCCGGGCATAGGCCTCGCTTTGTGCGAAGTCCATCAGGCGCACGCCGGGTGTCTGCAGCAGCATCTGCACCATCAGCGATTCCGGTGCCGAGGCAAAGACCAGGGCATCGAGCCGGCCTTCGAGAAACGCCACGGTGGCCGGCGTCTGCTCCCATTCACTCAGTTCAAGCCGTTGCCGGTCCACGCGGTTGACGTCCAGCAAGGTGCCGAACAGCCGTGGCACGCCGCTGCCTGCCGTGCCCACGTTCACGCGCCAGCCCTGCAGGTCGGTGAGTCTGGCCACCGTGGCGCGCCGGTTCAGGCGGCGGGCCGAGTCCTCGCGGTAGAACAGCCACAGGGGCTCGACGAACAGGCTGCCCAGCGAGACGATGGACGACTCGTCGTCGTAACCGATGTCGGCACTGCCGCCCTGCACGAAACCCAGGTCGGCTTCACCGCTGCGCAGCTTGTCCAGGTTGTCGGAAGAGCCTTGCGTGGGCAGCAGTTCGACTGTGACGCCGTAACGCCGCAGCGCGTCGGCGTAGCGCTGACCAAAGGCGTCGTAGGCGCTTTGCGCCGGCCCGGTGGCCAGGACCACACGTCGGGGCGGCGTGGGCTCCAGCCATGCGTAGGCCAGCGCCAGCAGCGCCGCCGTCAGCAGCACGAAGGGGCCGACGGAGGCCAGCAAATCCCGCAGGGACAGCAAGGAATGGCGGATGTTGTGGGGCATGGCTGAACTTAGCATGCCCGGCCCGGCCGGTCTGGTCTGGGCGCCAGGTCCTGGGCCGTCAGACGCAGGCCGACGGCTGTGTCAGGGTCTCTTTTCAATCTGCAGCACGGTGTAGGCGCCGCGCAGCTTGTCGGCGGTGAAGCGCACCTTGTCGCCGACCTTCAGTCCGTCCAGCCGGGTCGGGTCCTGCAGCTGGAACACCATGGTCATGGGCGGCATGTCCAGGTTCCTGATCTCGCCGTGCTTGAGGCTGATCTGGCCCGCTGCGGTGTCGATGCGCCGGATCTCGGCCTCGGTCCAGTCGGTGGCGGGGGCGCTGGCGGCCGGAGGAACCGCCGCCTGGGCCACCGGGTAGGACTGGTAAACGCGCGCATGGCCGTCGTGCTGCACCAGCAGCACGTCGTACGCGTCTTGGCGGCCGCCGTATTCGGGGCCGTCCATGCCGGGGCTGCCCACGGGCATGCCGGGCACCGCAATGCCGATGGCCCTGGGTTTCTCGGCCAGCAGGCGCCGGATCTCGCGCGCGTTCACATGGCCCTCGACCACATAGCCGCCGATCAGCGCCGTGTGGCAGGACCCGTACTTCACCGGCAGGCCCAGTCGCTGGCGAACGGCGGTGTTGCCGGTGTCGAAGACCTGGACCTGGAAACCGTCGCGCTGCAGGTAGCTGATCCAGTCCTTGCAACAGCCGCAGTTGGGGTCTTTCCAGACCTGCAGAACGGGCAGGGCGTTGGAGGGGGTGGTGGCGCGGGCCGGCAGCGTGGCGGCGCCGATCAGGGCAGTGGTGGCCAGGAGGAGGGAACGTCGTTGCATGGTGGGCTCCAGTCGGAAATGCTCAGGGTTTCGGGGTGACGCGGATGGTGCCGCGCATGCCGGCTTCGAAGTGGCCGGGGATCAGGCAGGCGAACTCGAAGTCGCCCGGGCGGTTGAAGGTCCAGGTGATCTCGCCGCGCTGGCCGGCGTTCACATGGGCCATGTAGGGCTCGTCGTGCTCCATGCCCGGGTGGCGCTTCATCAGCTCGGCGTGGGCGGCCAGTTCGTCGGCGGTGCCGATCACCAGCTCGTGCAGGGCCTTGCCCCGGTTGACGATGCGCAGGCGAAGCGTCTCGCCTTCGCGCACGTTCAGGTGTGCGGGCGTGAAACGCATGTCGTCGCCCATGCGGATGTGGACGGTGCGGCGGGCCTCTGCCGGCGCGGCGGCGATGCCCCAGGGCTTCTGTTCGCGCACGACTTCGCGCGGCGCGCCGTCGTGCAGGGGGCCATGGGCGTGCAGGCCGAGCGGGAGCAGGGCCGGGGCGGCCAGCAGGGTGGCCTGTCGCAGCAGGTGGCGGCGGGTGGTGGTGTGGGTCGTCATGGGGTTCAGTGGTGGTTGTGCGGGCCGGCGGGTTTGCGCACCGTGGCGTCGGGTGTGCCGCTGGCGGGGGCTTGCTGGGTGGGGCGGGCGGTGGGCGTGGGCACCTCGCGCGCCTGCGTACCGGGCGGCATGGCGTACCAGCCGGGGTCCCTGTGGTCGCCGGGCGGCTGGTCGGCGCGCACCTTGAGGGTGGTGAACATGCCGCCCATCTCGATGGGTCCGTAGGGGCCGGTGCCAGTCATCATGGGGAAGGTGTTGGCGGGCAGTTCCATCTGCATCTCGCCCATGTCGGCCATGCCGCGTTCGCCCATGACCATGTAGTCCGGGTTGACCTGCTGCAGCTTGCCGACCAGGCCGCGGTGGTCGGCGCCGATCAGGGTCGGCACGCCGTGGCCCATGGCGCCCATGGTGTGGTGGCTCTTGTGGCAGTGCACGGCCCAGTCGCCGGGCTCGTCGGCGATGAACTCGATCTGCCGCATCTGGCCGACGCCGATGTCGGTGGTCACCTCGGGCCAGCGCGCGGTTTTCGGCACCGGGCCGCCGTCGGTGCCCGTCACCTCGAACTCGATGCCGTGCACATGGATCGGGTGGTTGGTCATGGTCAGGTTGCCGATGCGCAGACGCACCCGGTCGCCCAGGCGCGCCACCAGCGGACTGATGCCCGGGAACACGCGGCTGTTCCAGGCCCAGATGTTGAAGTCCAGCATGGTGTTGACCTGCGGCGTGCGGCTGCCGGGCTCCACGTCGAAGGCGTTGAGCAGGAAGCAGACGTCGCGCTGCACCTCGCTGATCAGCGGGTGTTTGC
>JBJTNV010000053.1:0-19954 GCA_046074205.1 Hydrogenophaga sp. | reverse complement strand
CCGTGCTGGCGGGCAACGCGGCGGCGGTGTACGGCGAACGTTTTGACCCGGCGCTGCGGGCCTTGCCCCAGGTGCAGGCCCTGCCCACCGCCACGGCCTTGTTGCGCCTGGCGCCCGAAGCACTGGCCCGTGGCTTGGCGGTGACCGCCGCCGAGGCCCAACCCCTGTACGTGCGCGACAAGGTGGCCCAGACCACGGCCGAGCGCGAGGCCATCAAGCTGGCCCAGGCCATGGGAGGCGCATGACGCGCCGCTTCGACTGGGTGCC
This sequence comes from Hydrogenophaga sp., assembly GCA_046074205.1. Taxonomy (GTDB): domain Bacteria; phylum Pseudomonadota; class Gammaproteobacteria; order Burkholderiales; family Burkholderiaceae_C; genus Hydrogenophaga. Next base: position 19,687 of record JBJTNV010000053.1, on the reverse strand, counting down.
GCTGAGCGCCGACATTTTGCCCTTGGTGGTGGAGGTGGAAAAAACCGCCTACAGCCATCCCTGGACCGTGGGCCATTTCAGCGACACCATGAACGCCGGCCACCACACCCAGGTGTTGCTGGGTGAAGCGCTGCCTGGCGACGTGGGCTTGCCCTCACTGGCCGATGGCCGCGTGCTGATCGGCTACCTGGTGGCCATGCAAATCCTGGACGAGGTGCACCTGCTCAACATCACCGTGGCACCGGCGCACCAGCGCCAGGGCTGGGCGCGTTTCATGCTCGACGCGCTGGTGTTCTGGTCGCGCACCCAGGGCGCACAGACCTTGTGGCTCGAAGTGCGGACCGGCAACACGCCCGCGCGCGCGTTGTATGCCGCTTGCGGATTCCGCCCGGTGGGTGTGCGCAAGGCCTACTACCCGGCCGGCCACGGCCAGCGCGAAGACGCGGTGGTCATGGGTCTGGACCTGAGCGACGGAGCGAGCACACCGTGAACGAACACGCATTGCCTGACGACGCAGACACTTCCTTCGTGCCGCAACTGGACGCGCGCCAGCGCGCCATGCTGGCCGAGATGGGCGTCAAGGTCTGGGCGCCCCGGCCGGCGGCGCCGGCGCCGGTTGAGGGGGCGGTTCCGTCGCCGGCCGTGTCGGCCCCTGCATCTGCGCCGTCAACGGCGCCTGTGGCGGTGGCGGTTCGCCCGCCCGGCGCGGCGGTGGCCCCGGCCGCGCATCCACCAACACCCGCCGCGGGCGATCCGGTCACCGCCGAAAGCGGACGGTCCGCGCGGCCAGCCGGCGTCGAGACCATGGACTGGCCCGCTCTGCAGGCCGCGGTGGCCGGCTGCCAGGCCTGCGGCCTGTGCCGCAGCCGCAAGAACACCGTGTTCGGCGTGGGCGACGTGCAGGCCGACTGGATGATCGTGGGCGAGGCGCCCGGCGAGAACGAGGATCTGCAGGGCGAACCCTTTGTGGGGCTGGCCGGCCAGCTGCTGGACAACATGCTGCGTGCCGTCGGCCGCAGCCGCACCGGGCAGGGCGCGCAGGGTGCCTACATCGCCAACGTGCTCAAGTGTCGCCCGCCGGCCAACCGCAACCCGCAGCCGCAGGAAGTGGCGCAGTGCGAGCCCTACCTGACGCGCCAGGTGGCGCTGGTCAAGCCCAGGATCATCCTGGCCATGGGGCGTTTTGCGGTGCAGTCCCTGCTCAAGACCGAAGAGCCCATTGGCCGCCTGCGTGGCCGCGTGCACCGCTACGAAGGGGTGCCGGTCATCGTCACCTACCACCCGGCCTACCTGCTGCGCACCCCGGCCGACAAGGCCAAGGCCTGGGCCGACCTGTGTCTGGCCATGGATACCGCGAACATCCCCCTGCGCTGAAAGGGGAACACCCCCCTGCGCCGCTGACGCGGCTTCCCCCCTCTCTGGCGCGGCTGCGCCGCTGGGAGGGGGGACGACACCTGTGGCCCGGCGGAGCCGGTTCCAGGGTGTCTCTGGAGCGAAGTCCCTCCTCGCGCAGACTCACCTTTGCTGCGGCGCGGGCTTTGCCGAGGGCCAGAGCACCGTGGCGATGGCGAGCATCACCAGCGCCACGGCCGCCCAGTCCTGCCAGTGCAGCACCTCGCCCAGCCACCAGGCACCACTGAACACGCCCAGCACGGGGATGAACATCACCGACAGGGTGGATGCGATGGGCGGCAGGTCGCGCGCGAGCATCAGCCAGACCACCTGCGCGAAGGCGAATACGCCGATGGCGTTGTAGACGATGGCCGCCCACTGCGCCGGGGTGGGCGCCATCCAGGCGCCGCGCTCGAACAGCAGCGACAGCAGCGTCATCCACAGCGTGGTGGCCAGTGTCATCCAGAAGCTGATCGCCAGCGTTGGCGCCGGGATGCGGGTGCGCCGCATCTGTTGCGTGCCAATGGCCCAGGTGGCGGCGGCCACCAGCATCATGGCCACGCCCAGCGGCCGGCCCGAGAGCGCGGTGATCTCGTGCCAGAGCAGCAGCACCACGCCCAGCGACGCTGCGGCCACGCCGCCCCAGGCGCGCGTCGGCAGGCGCTGGCCGAACCAAAGCGCGCCGATGACGGCCGAGAACACCGGCATGGTGTAGCCCAGGATGGCCGCGCGCCCGCTGGAGAGCGACTGGATCGCCAGGATCGCCAGCGTGTGCCAGAAGAACATGTTGAACACCGTGAGCACCGCCAGCTCGCGCCAGTGTTCGCGGCCAATGGCAAAGGGCACGCGCCGCCACAGCAGGAAGCCGCCCAGCAAGGGCAGGCCCAGCCACATGCACAGGGTGCGAAAGCTCAGCGGCGGAAAGCCGGTGACGCCGAACTTCATGACCGGCCAGTTCAGGCCCCAAACCAGCGTGAGCAGGATCAGCAGAACGACTTGCTGTCGCGAGAGGTGTTGCATCCGGCACATCTTAGGGGGCGCTGGCCGCCCCGGCGGTCGCGGGGGTGAAACGTAAAATTCACGGATGACCTTTCTCGACATGCTGGGCGCGGCAGAGCGCCAGAACCAGTCCCTGCTCTGCGTTGGCCTGGATCCCGATCCCGCCAAATTCCCGGCCAGCATGAAGGGCGACGCGTCGAAGATCTACGACTTTTGCGCCGCCATCGTCGAGGCCACCGCCGATGCCGTGATCGCCTTCAAGCCGCAGATCGCCTACTTCGCCGCCCACCGCGCCGAAGACCAGCTCGAACGCCTGATGGCCCACATGAAGCGCGTGGCGCCGCAGGTGCCGGTGATCCTGGACGCCAAGCGCGGCGACATCGGCAGCACCGCCGAGCAGTACGCCATCGAGGCCTTCGAGCGCTACGGCGCCGATGCCGTCACGCTGTCGCCCTTCATGGGCTGGGACTCGGTCCAGCCTTACCTGAAATACCATGGCAAAGGCGCTTTCCTGCTGTGCCGAACGTCCAATCCTGGTGGCGACGACCTGCAGAACCAGCACCTGGCCTCGGTCGACGGCCAGCCGCGCGTGTACGAACACATCGCGCGCCTGGCGCAGGGGCCGTGGAACCTCAACGGGCAGCTGGGCCTGGTGGTGGGCGCCACCTACCCGGCGGAAATCGAACGTGTGCGCGAGCTGGCGCCGACGCTGCCACTGCTGATCCCCGGCGTGGGCGCGCAGGGCGGTGACGCGGTCGCCACCATCCGGGCGGGTTACCGCACCCAGGCCGGCGCCACCACCGGGCCGGTCATCGTCAACAGTTCGCGAGCCGTGCTTTACGCCTCGGCGGGTGACGATTTCGCCGCCGCTGCGCGGGCCGAAGCCTTGCGCACGCGGGACGTGCTGCAGGCGGCCAAGGCGCCTTAAGCGCCCTTCCCCGCCGCCTCCCGGTACGCGGATCTGCGCATGAGCCAATTGCCCTTCGACTTCGACCTGCCGCCGGCGGACCCCGCCCCGAACCCCGTCCCCGTACCCGGCGTTGCACCCACGCTCGACGACATGGCCCGTCTGCTCGGGCAGCATCCGGACTACCGCGTGCTGCGCCGGCTGGTGCCGGCGCTGGACCGGGGCCCGCCACCGGCGCCGCCAGCGGGTACGCCCGCACCAGCACCGCTGCGTGTGCTGATCCTGGACACCGAGACCACCGGGCTGTCACACGCCAGCGACCGGATCATCGAACTGGCCATGCTGCGGGTGTCCGTGGACCCTGCGAGCGGCCGGCCGTTCGGGCCGGTGGACACCTTCGAGGGCTTCGAAGACCCCGGCATGCCCATTCCGGACGTGGCGCGGCAGGTCACCGGCATCACCGATGAGATGGTGTGCGGCCAGCGCCTGGACGGTGCGCGTGTGCAGGCGTTGCTGGACGGTGTTGACCTGGTCATCGCCCACAACGCCGGCTTTGACCGGCCCTTTGTCGAGGCCCGCTTCCCCGCCTTTGCGCACAAGCCCTGGGCCTGTTCCTTTGCCGACATCGACTGGAAGGCGCAGGGGGCGGAATCGGCACGCCTGGGGGCGCTGGCGCAGGACCGTGGCTGGTTCTATGACGCGCACCGCGCCCTGGTGGACTGCCATGCGCTGCTGCAGGTACTGGCCAGCCCGATGGGTGGCGAGGCCCCCACGGGCTTGGCCCGTCTGATCGCGGCGGCCGCGCTGCCCAGCCATCAGCTGCGCGCCACCGGCGCACCCTTCGAACGCAAGGATCTGCTCAAGACCCGCGGGTACCGCTGGGACGCCCAGGCCCGGGTGTGGTGCCGCACCCTGGGCGGCGACCCGGCGCTGCAGGCGGAGCTGGACTGGCTCAGGACCGAGGTCTACGGCGGGCGGCGCGCGCAGGTCGAGGTGCAGGCCCAGGACGCGCGGACCCGCTATGCGCTGCGGCCGGGTGTCTGGAACAGCCTGCCCCTGACGCCGGTGTTGCCGACGGACTTCAGTGCCGATGCGGATCCGCCGCCATGCGCCGGTAAAACCAGCGTTTGACGCCTTCGACTGTCAGCAGGTAGAGCACGATCAGGCCCAGCAGTGGCGCCCAGAAAGCCGGGGGCAGCGGGGCAAAGCCCAGCAGTGGCGCCACCGGTGTGAACGGGATGAGCATGGCCAGGGCCACCACCCCCAGCGAGGTGCTGACCAGCAGCGGATGCGGCCGGCTGGCCAGCGGGTTGCCACGCGTGCGGATGACGAAGATCACCAGAACCTGCGAGGCCAGCGACTCGACAAACCAGCCGGTGCGAAACAGCGTTTCACCTGCCTGGAGCACATGGATCAGCAGCCCGAAGGTCAGCAGGTCAAAGACCGAGCTGATGGGGCCAATGGTCATCATGAAATGGCGGATGAAGTCCATGTCCCAATGGCGGGGCAGGGCCAGATCGGCCTCGTCCACATGGTCGGCAGGCAGCGGCAGCTCCGACAGGTCGTAGAGAAAGTTGTTGAGCAGGATCTGCAGCGGCAGCATCGGCAGGAAGGGCAGAAACAGCGTCGCTACCGCCATGCTGAACATGTTGCCGAAGTTGGAACTGGTGGCCATCATGATGTACTTCATCACGTTGCCGAACGTACGGCGACCCTCGCGTATGCCGGCGTGCAGCACCTGCAGGTCGTTCTCCAGCAGGATCATGGCCGCCGCCTGTTTGGCCACGTCCACGCCAGTGCTGACCGAAATGCCGACGTCGGCCGTGTGCAGCGCCGGCGCGTCGTTGATGCCGTCCCCCAGGTAGCCCACCACGTGCCCTCGTGCCTTGAGCGCCAGCAGCACACGGTTTTTCTGTTGCGGGCTGACGCGGCAGAACAGGTTCACTCCCTCCACCCGTGCCCGCAGGGCTTCATCACTCAGGTTCGCGATGTCGGCACCGCTGAGCACGTCGCGGACGGTCATGCCCAGCTCGCGGCACACGTGGCGTGCGACGAACCCGTTGTCTCCGGTGACCACCTTCACCTCCACGCCGCTGGCGGCCAGCGCTTGCAGGGCCGGTCTGGCACTGGCTTTGGGTGGGTCCAGAAACGCGGTGAAACCCGCGAACACCAGGCCATTCTCATCGTCCACCAACGCCTCGGTCTGGGTGGACGGTTTGCGCGACCATGCGATGGCCAGCACGCGATAGCCCTCCCGGCCGAGATCGTCAAACAGCGCCTGTGCCCGTGCGCGCGCGGCCGCGTCCAGGGGTTGCGGTTCCGTGGCGTCGTCCCCCGTCTCGCCATGGGTGCACAGGCGCAGCACCTCCTCGGGCGCACCCTTGAGCACCAGCAGTCGCTCGCTGTCGCGCCCGAGCAGCACCGAGACGCGGCGGCGTTCGAAATCGAATGGCACCTCATCGATCTTGTGCCAGGCCGCCACATCGACCGTTTCGTGGGCCAGGATCGCTTCGTCCAAGGGGCTTTTCAGACCGCTTTCGAAGTGGCTGTTGAGACAGGCCAGCTCCAGCACCCGCTGGCTGGGGCGACCCAGGCCGTCCACGTGGCGTTCCAGCCGGATGCGGGCCTCGGTCAGGGTGCCGGTCTTGTCGGTGCACAGCACGTCCATCGACCCCATGTCCTGGATGGCCGAGAGGCGCTTGACGATCACCTTGGCCCGGGCCATGCGCAAGGCCCCGCGTGCCAGGGTCACCGAGACCACCATCGGCAGCAGCTCGGGCGTCAGGCCGACGGCCAGCGCCACCGCGAACAGGAAGGATTCGAGCAGTGGCCGTTCGAAAGCCAGGTTGACCAGCAGGGTGAAGAGCACCAGCAGCATGGTCAGGCGCATGATGAACAGGCCGAAGCGGCGCGTACCGGCTTCAAACGCTGTGGACGGGGCGGGTTGGTCCAGACGTGTGGCGATCCGGCCCAGGGCGGTGTGCGGGCCGGTGCGTGTGACCACGATGCGGGCTGAACCGCTGACCACCGAGCAGCCCATGCTGACCGCCCCGTCAGGCCCTGGCATGGCGCGGCGTTCCACCGGATACGGCTCTCCGCTGAGAAGGGCCTGGTTGACGAAAAAATCTTTGGCCTGCAGCACCAGCCCATCGGCCGGCACCAGATCCCCTGCGGACAGCAGCACCACATCGCCAGGCACCAGGTCGGCGGCCGGCCGTTGCCCCGGCTGGCCGTCGCGCAGCACCGTGGCGCTCAGGGCCACCTGTGCGGCCAGGCGTTCGGCACCGCGGCCGGCGCGGTGCTCCTGTGCGAAGTCCAGCAGCACGCTCAGCGCCACGATCAGCAGGATGATGGCGGCGCTGGCGGTGTCGCCGGTGAGCGCCGACAGCACACTGGCCACCAGCAGGACCAGCACCAGCGGGTTGCGAAAGCGCGCCAGCAGCTGCAGCACTGCCCGGCGGCGCTGCGGCCGGATCTGGTTGGGACCAAAGCGCTCCCGGCGTGCAGCGGCTTGTGCGCTGCTCAGGCCGGCAGGGTCTGCGTGCATGAACACCTCCTGGGGCAATGGTCGTCATGCTAGCCTGCCCTGTGGCAGCACCGGGCCACCGGCGCGCACCCGGGTGCTCGGCGAGAATGGCCTGCGGGGGGTGCTGGCCGCCGGCGCCCTGACGACACGACCCCGTGACGGGGGTCGCCCTTGCCCCTTCCCAGGAGACCCCATGAGCTACGGATTCCATTGCACCCTTGACACGCGCGACTTCGCGCAGGCGCTCGTGCGCGTCACCGAGGCCCTCAAGGCCGAAGGCTTTGGCGTGCTCACCGAGATCGATGTGCAGGCCACCATGAAGGCCAAGCTCGGTCTCGATGTCCGGCCTTACCGCATCCTCGGCGCGTGCAACCCGCCGTTCGCCCACCGCGTGCTCACGGCCGAGCCGGACATCGGCCTCCTGCTGCCTTGCAACGTGGTGGTGCGCGAGGAGCCCGATGGCCAGCTGGTGGTCGGCTTCATGGACCCGCAGGCCGTGCTGCAGCTGACCGACCAGGCCGAGGTGGCACAGGTGGCAGGCGAGGTTCGTGAGCGCCTGCTGCGGGTGCGTGACGCACTGGCCCGTGCGGACTGAGGGCTGGGTTGTTCAGGGCCGGATGCAGCGGAAGCCGATGTAGACCACCGCGGTATCGGCCGGTTTGGTGGCCCGGTGGTCTCGGTGCATGGGCCCGGCACCGTACCACCACGAGCCGCCCAGCGTCGGCTGCTGTGCGCCGGGGCCGCCATCGGCCCATTCCCACACGTTGCCACCCATGTCGTGCAGGCCGTTCACGCCGGCAGGCGTGCGGCCCACCGGGGCGTGACCACGCCCCCGGCTGGTCTGAGCATGGGCCACGGCGGGTGCTGTGTCGCCGCAGTCACCCAGGCAGTGCGCGCCGGCGGGTTGATCGCCGGTGGGGTAGGGATACTGCCGGCCACGGACAAATCCGGGTGGTGGTACGGGGCGCTGCTCGGTGTAGGCGGCGCTGCGCCATTCGGCTTCGGTCGGCAAGCGCCGGCCGGCCCAGGTGCAAAAAGCCTTCGCCTCGGCGTGGGTGACGTGGGTCACCGGCTCGTCGTCTGCGCCCGGACGGCCGAAGGGCGAATGCCAGACCCAGCCCGGCCGATGCTGCCAGCCGCCTTCGTAGGTCTGGCCACCGCCGTCACGTTCGGCCTGTGTCACGCGCCCGGTGGACTGCACAAAAGCCCGGAAGGCCGAGATGCTGACCTCGGTACGGTCCATCACCGCCTGGGCCTGCACCACAGGCCATGCCCCCCAGATGCCCAGCGCCAGTGCCAGGGTCATGCCGGGCCGGGAGGTCCAGGGTGTCGGCGGCATCGCCACGTCAGTGTCTGGCCCGCAGCGCGGCGTCGATCGCGCCCGCCAGTTCGGCGCTGTCCGGTGCCACCGCGCTGGCGAAGCTGCGCACCGTCTGCCCGTCGCGGGCGATCAGGTACTTGTGAAAATTCCATTGCGGCACCGCGTTGGTGGCCGCGGCCAGTTGCGCAAAGAAGGCGTGGCGGCCCGCGCCCCTGACCACCGTCTTGGCAAACATCGGGAACTTCACTCCGTAGGTGTTGAAGCACAGTTCGGCGATCTGTTGCGCGTTGCCCGGCTCCTGCCGACCGAAGTCGTTGGACGGAAAACCCAGGATCACCAGACCGCGTTTCTCGTGCTGTGCATACAAGGCTTCCAGCCCTTCGTACTGCCGCGTGAAACCACAGTAGCTGGCGGTGTTGACCACCAGCAGCACCTTGCCCGCGAACTGGCACAGGTCCTGCGGCACTTCGTCCTGCAGGCGCGGGAAGTGGTGGCGCAGCAGTGGCGCACAGGTGGCCGCCCCGGCCGGGCCTGCGGTGCTGGCCAGGGCGCCGAGCAGGCCCAGGGTGAAGTGGCGGCGCGTGGGTTGGGTATCCATGGGCGCATTGTGCGGCGCGCGCCAAAGCCCTGTTCGTGGCCGGGGTGGCGGTGTCAGGCGCCGGCGGACTCGAACACCTTCACCGCTGCGGCCAGGTCTTCCAGTGCGTTGCCGACCGACTTGAACACCGTGCGCTCGTCGGCGTTCCGGCGGCCGGTGGCCACGCCCTTGCTGAGCGTGGTCAGTGTGCCGCGCACCTCGTCGGCCCGGAACACACCGTGTTGCAGGGGCACCAGCAGGTCGCCGCTCTTGACCAGGGCCTCGTCGGTGTCGACAAACACGCGTGCGCCGGCCAAGCAGGCGTCGTCGGCTTCGCGCATGGCGGGTGTGAAGCTGCCGATCAGGTCCAGGTGCGTGCCCGGCGCCAGCCATGCGCCGCGCACCAGGGGCTCGGTGGACAGCGTCGCGCAGCTGACGATGTCGGCTGCCGCACAGGCCGCCGCCAGATCGGTGGTGGGCTGGGCTTGCAGGCCTTGCGCCTGCCAGTGGGCGGCCAGCGCCTGTGCCTGGTCTTCGCGCCGCGCCCACACCGTCACCTGTTCGATCGGACGCACCGCCCTCCAGGCGGCCGGCAGCAGCCGGGCCACACGGCCTGCGCCCACCACCAGCAGGTGCCGGGCATCCGGTCGTGCCAGGCAGGAGCCCGCCAGGGCCGAGGCAGCCACCGTGCGGCGCACCGTGATCACGTCGCCGTCCAGTTGCGCCAGCGGCACGCCGCTGCGCGCGTCAAAGAGCAGGTAAGTGGCGTGCAGGCCGGGCAGGTCGCGACGCGCGTTGCCTGGCGCGATGTTGACGATCTTGACGCCGTAGTACCGGCCCGGAATCCAGGCCGGCATGATCAGACTGGTCATGCGGCGTCCGGCGGCGTCCTGTCCGGTCTCACCCGGGGGGTTGACGATCTCGTGCACGTGGCGCTGGGGCACCTCGCAGCCGGCCGCAAAGCGCTCGCGCAGCGCGGCGATCAGGTCGGTAAAAGGGAGTGCGGCTTCTGTGGCCGCGGCATCGAAGACTTTCATGGTGGCGCCGATGGTAGCGGGCACCACCGGCGGGGCGGTGTTCGCGCTCAGTGCCGTGCGCGGGCGGCCGCCAGCTCTGCGCGGGCCTGCCGGCGCACGGCCAGACCGCCTTGCAGTGCGAGGCCGGCCATGAAGGCGCCCACCAGCAGATCGGGCCAGGCGGTGCCGGAGCCGGCCACCCCCATGGCCGCCCCCACGACGGCCAGATTGCCCAGCGCGTCGTTGCGCGAACACACCCAGACGCTGCGCATGTTGGCGTCGCCATCCCGAAATGAAAACAGCATGGCTGCCACCGACACGTTCACCAGCATGGCCAGCACGCCCACCAGGCCCATGGTGAGTGGTTCGGGTACCGGCCCGTGCCACACCGACCACAGCGCGCGACCGAGCACGAAGCCGCCGAACGCCAGCATGGCCCAGGCTTTTACCCAGGCGGTGCGTGCGCGCCAGACCAGCCCTGCGCCGAGCACGGCGAGCGACACACCATAGTTCACGGCATCGCCGGCAAAGTCGATGGCGTCGGCCAGCAGCGACAGCGATTGCGCGTGGTGGCTGCCCGCCAGCTCCACGGCGAACATGACCGCGTTGAGCACCAGGGCCAGCCACAGGACGCGTCGATAGCGCGGCGATGACGTGGCCGCCGGGGCGTCGTGGGAACAGGAACAGGTCATGGGCAGGTCTTTCGAGGAGGGGGCCGGTGCAGCAGCAGGGCGGTCAGCGCCAGCGCGCTGAACGCTGCACCGGCATAAAAGGTAAAGGCCGGTCCCAGCTGGTCCCACAGCAGGCCGGCCAGTCCGCTGGCCAACAGCAGCGCCACGCCGCTGACCAGGTTGAAGAAACCAAAGGCCGTGCCACGCAGATCGGCCGGCGCCGTGTCGGCCACCATGGTGGCCAGCAGGCCCTGCGTCATGCCCATGTGCACGCCCCACAGCGCTACACCTGCCAGCAACGTGGCCCAGTGTGTGCTGCTGGCGAGCACCAGGTCCGCCGCGATCAGCACCGCCAGACCTGGCCCCAGCAGGGCGCGGTGGTCCAGGCGGTCGGCCAGGCGGCCAAAGGGGTAGGCCGAGGCCGCATAGACGAGGTTCATGGCCACCATCACCAACGGGACCAGGGCCAGCGGAACGCCGATCTGTTCAGCGCGCAGCACCAGGAAGGCCTCACTGAAGCGCGCCAGCGTGAACACCGCCCCGACGCCCACCACCCACCAGTAGCCAGGGCCAAGGCGGCGCAGGTTCTCGCGGCGGATCGGGTGGCTGCGCCGCTGGCCCGGCGCGCGCGCAGGTTCGCGAACCCCCGCGACCAGCAGCGCCACCGCCAGCAGGCCCGGTACCACCGCAGCCCAGAACACGGTACGGAAATCGTTGGCCCACAGCAGCATCAGGCCGACCGCCAGCAGCGGCCCGAGAAAGGCACCCACCGTGTCCAGCGACTGGCGCAGGCCGAAGGCGGCCCCACGCATCGCGGGCGGTGCCAGGTCGGCCACCAGCGCATCGCGCGGCGCCCCGCGCACCCCCTTGCCCACGCGGTCCAGCAGACGCGCGGTGAGCACCAGGCCCATGCCCGGCGCGAGCGCGAACAGTGGCTTGGTCATTGCACCCAGGGCGTAGCCGGCCACTGCCAGCCCCTTGCGTCGGCCCCACCAGTCGCTGAGCACGCCCGAGAACACCTTGACGATCAGCGCCGTCGCCTCGGCCAGACCTTCCACCAGCCCGACCACCAGCGCGCTCGCGCCCAGCGTGCCCACCATGAACAGCGGCAGCAGGCTGTGGACCATCTCGGACGAGACGTCCATCAGCAGGCTGACGAAACCCAGCACCCAGATGGCGGGTGGCAGGGTGCCGCGAACGGCCGGGGAGGAGGATGGATGTGTCACGGCAAGCGGGAGTACCGGGTGGCAGACGCCATCATGCACCGGCGCCGGCGCCGGCTCTGGGACAATCGCCGTTTGCCCGCGCCGCGCCATGTCACCGACCGCCGATCCGTCTTCGCCCGACCTTGACCGTGCACCCGCCGGACCGCTGGCGCGCGAGGCGATCGCCCTGGGCGCGTTCGACCACGCGGTGGGGCGCATGGCCGGCTTTCGCCCGCGCCCCGGGCAGCGCGACATGGCCGCGCACATTGCGAACACCCTGAGCCTGGTGGAGTGGCCGGCGCGACCGGACAAAGGCGAACCGGTGCCCGATCCGGCGCCCGGTGAGCGCGCCATTGCGGTCGTGCAGGCCGGCACCGGCGTGGGCAAGTCGGCCGCCTACGCGGCCACGGTCATTCCGCTGGCGCTGGCGCAGAACCGGCGTGTGCTCATCTCCACCGCCACCGTGGCGCTGCAGGAACAGCTGATCGCCAAAGACCTGCCAGCGCTGGCCGCCGCGTTGCCGCAACCCTTTGCCTTTGCGCTGGCCAAGGGCCGGGGACGCTATGTCTGCCGCCTCAAGCTCGACCAGCTGGCCGGCGGGGACGTCGCCGCGGCCGACCTGTTTGGTGACGCCGAGCCCGAGGACCGCCAGCCCAAGGGCGACGCGCTGGAGCGTGCCTGGGCCGAACAGTCGCGGCTCTACACGCAGTGGGGCCAGATGCTGGATCAGGGCGACTGGGACGGCGACCGCGACCGCCTGGCCGACCCGCCCGACGCCGCCCGGTGGGCACCGGTGGCGGCCGAGCGCCACACCTGCACCGCACGCCACTGCCCCAGCTACAACGGCTGCAGCTACTACCAAGCGCGCCACCGGCTGGCGCAGGCGCAGGTCATTGTGGTCAACCACGACCTGCTGCTCTCCACCCTGGGCCTGCACGCGCTGCCCGACCCGTCCGACTGCTATGTGGTGTTTGACGAAGCCCACCACCTGGGCGCGGTGGCGCAAGGCCAGTTCACCGAAAGCATGGACCTGGTGCACGGCAGCTGGCTGGACAAACTGCCCCGCGCCGTGGCCGACGTGGCTGGCGCCATCGCCCACCCGCCGGGCGCCGACGTGGCGACGCTGGCGCGTGAACTCAAGGCCGCGCAGGGCGAGCTGGCCCGCCTGGCCATGGCCCGCCTGTCCGAATCGCCCGAGTGGCTGGCCATCACCGGCCAACAGGGCGGCCTGCGCCCGCGCAACGGCCGCGACGGCGGCGCCGGCTTCGACTTCACCGTGCCCAAGGCCACGGAACGTTTCGAAGGCGGCCAGCTGCCCGCCGACTGGCGCGAGACCGTGGCCCAGATCGCCACCCGCGCCACTGCGCTGCTCAAGGAATTCGAGGCGCTGGCCACCCAGCTCAAGACCCTGGCGCGCGATGACCCGGGCGACGCCGTGCGCTGTGCCCAGCTCTACAGCCGCATCGGCAGTTTTGCGCCGCGCGTACAGCACATGGCCGCCACGGCCGAACGCTGGCTGCAGGACCCCGTGGCCGGCCAGGCGCCGCTGGCCAAATGGCTCGAAGCCGGCATCCAGAACGGCCTGGTCACCCTCAGCGCGCACGCCTGCCCGCTCAACCCCGGCAGTCTGCTGCGCGGCCAGCTCTGGAACCGGGTGCGCGCGGCGGTGGCCACCTCGGCCTCGCTGGTCACCTGCGGCAGTTTTGACCACTTCCTGCACGAAAACGGACTGGCCTTCGACGAGGACGTGAAGGTGCGCGAAGTGCAGAGCCCCTTTGACCACGCGCAACAGGGCCGGCTGGTGGTGGTGCAGACGCAGGCCGACCCGAAAGATGTGGACGGCTACAGCCGCGAAATGCTGGGCCTGCTGCTGGACGACCTGCGCCAGGTGCGGCGTGGGGCGCTGGTGCTGTTCACGTCCAAGGCGCTGATGAAGCGCGCGCAGGACCTGCTCGAGCGCGGCCAGCACAGCGAGCTGCGCGAGCGCGTGCTGGTGCAGGGCGAAGCCTCACGCACCGTGCTGCTGCAGCGCCACGCTGACCGGGTGGCCGCCGGTGGCGTGTCCATCCTGTTTGGCCTGCAGTCCTTCGGCGAAGGGCTGGACCTGCCGGGTGAACTCTGCGAATGGGTGTTCATCACCAAGCTGCCGTTTGCTTCGCCGAGCGACCCGGTGGGCCAGGCACGGGCCGACTGGCTCAAGGTCCAGGGCCGAGACCCCTTCAGCGAACTGGTGGTGCCCGCCACCGGTGCCCGCCTGCTGCAATGGACCGGTCGCGCCCTGCGCACCGAGACCGACCAGGCGGTGGTGGTCTGCTACGACGCGCGGTTGCTGCGCCAGAGCTATGGCCGTCGCATGCTCAAGGGCTTGCCGCCGTACCGGCTGCAGCGGCGCGACGGCGCCGGTATGCTGGTCGACGTCGCCCGTTGAGCCTCGTCCTGGTTCAGGCTGCGCTGGCCGAAGCCCTTCACCTCATTCCCGCCCTTCCATGATCTACGCCACCCTCAAGTTGCTGCACATCCTGGCCATCGTCGTCTGGATCGGCGGCATGGTCTTCGCCCATTTCTTTTTGCGACCGGCCGCCCTGCAGCTGCCGCCGCCGCAGCGCGTGGCGTTGATGCACGGCGCGCTGCAGCGCTTTTTTGCGGCGGTGCTGGTGGCCATCGCCGTCGTGCTCGCCACCGGCCTGTGGATGATCGGCCGCGTGGCCAAGGAGACGGTGCAGGCCGGGCTGGCCTTCAACATGCCGCTGGACTGGACCCTCATGGCCACGCTGGGCATCGTGATGATGGCCATCTTCGGCCACATCCGCTTCGCGCTGTTCAAGCGCCTCTCCAAGGCTGTGGTGGCGCAGGACTGGCCGGCCGGCGGCGCCGCGCTGGCCAGCATCCGCACCTGGGTCAGCGTCAACCTCGCCATCGGCGTGGTGATCATCGTGCTGACGCTGCTGATGGCCTGAGGGTTCGGGCAGCGGGGATGCGCCTCCTCAATAGTGCAGCCGCAGCTGCACGATCTGCAGTTCGTCTCCCTCCACCCGACAGACCATGCTTCAACCAGCTGGCTCGACATTGAACACGTAGTCGGGCTCTTGGCCCGTGCGCAGGTTGGTGATGCGCAGCGGGCCCTCCGGCGTGTTGACGAAGGACCGGGTCAGTGCAGCCGGCCCGGCTTCGCCCAGATGCCGCCACAGGCAGTCGCGCGCGTTGCCGGCGCTGCGGGAAGGGGTGTCTTCCGTGCAGGGAACATGGCGGGCTCCGTGGTGGTCGGCGGCCCCGCCGGTTCAGGCGCGGGGCGGGGCTTGCAGGTCGAGCGCGACGAACCGCAGGCCGTGATCGTGTGGATCGTCGGGTGGGTCGGTTTCCTGGAAGCCCAGGGCATGGGCCAGCCCGAGCATGCCGGTGTTTTCACGCAACACGGTGCCCACCATGCGCAGCGTGCCGCGGTCGCGCAGGTGGCCGATCATCTTGTGCATCAGGCGCCGGCCCAGGCCACCGCCCTTGCAGTCGCTGCGCACGATGACGCCAAACTCGGCGTCGCGGTTGTCGGGGTCGATCACCACCCGCACCGCGCCCAGCGTCTCCTCGCCGCCGTCCGCCAGCGCGCGGGTGGCGACGAAGGCCATTTCGCGCGCGTAGTCGATCTGCGTGAGCCGCGCCAGTTCGCTGTGTTCAATGCTGCGGCGGCTGTGGAACACGCGCATGCGGATGTCCTGGGGATCGAGTTTCTCCAGGAAGGCGCGGTGCTGGGGCTCGTCTTCGGGGCGGATCGGACGCAGTGTCAGCGCCTGTTCCTTCCAGGGCCAGACCTCCACCAGCTCCTGCGGATAGGGCCGGATGGCGAAGTTCGCCGCGCCGCCCGGCCGCCCGGCCGAGACGCGGACCCGCGCGTCCAGCGCCAGGACACCCTGGTCGTTGGCCAGCAGCGGGTTGATGTCCAGCTCGGCGATCTCGGGCACCTCGGCCAGCAGCTGCGACACGCCCACCAGCACCCGGGCAATGGCGTCCACGTCGGTGGCCGGCCAGTCGCGGAAACCCTGCAGCAGGCGGTGCACGCGGGTGCGCGCGATCTGCGCCAGCGCCAGCGGCGTGTTCAGCGGCGGCAGGGCCAGTGCGCGGTCGGCCAGTACCTCGACCGCCGTGCCGCCGGCACCGAACAGGATGACCGGGCCGAACAGCCGGTCCACGCTGGCACCGACGATGAGCTCGTGTGCGTGGCGCATCTTCACCATGGGCTGTACGGTGAAGCCTTGTACATCCGCGCCGGGGCGTTGCTCACGCACGCGCTGGAGCATCTCGGCGCACACCTGGCGCAGTTCGGGCGCACTGCCAATGGCCAGGCGCACACCGCCCACATCGCTCTTGTGGCTGATGGCGTGCGAGAGGATTTTGAGCACCACCGGGTAGCCCAGCGCGTCGGCCGCGACCACGGCCTCGTCGGCGCAGGGTTTGACGACCTGTGTGGGCACCATGGGCAGGCCGGCCGCAGCGAGCAGGGCCTTGGCTTCGGGCTCGGTGAGGACTTCGCGTCCCTCACGCAGCACCGCCTCGACGATGGCCCGGATGGCCGTCAGGTCCATCGAGTGCCGTGCATCGCGCGCGGGTGGCGTCTGCAGCAGCTCGGTCTGGTGCTGGCGGTAGGTGCGCAGGAAGGCGAAGGCCCGCACCGCGTCTTCGGGCGTGGCGTAATCGGGCACGCCGGCGGCGCGGAAGGTCTGGCGGGCCTGTGCCACGGCGGTGTCACCCAGCCAGCTGCCCAGCACACGGCGCGGCGCGGCCGTCACCTGTGGCAGCACGGCCTGGGCGATTTCGGGGCTGGGCACGATGGCGGTGGGCGCATGGATGAACAGCACCGCGCTCGCGCGGTCGTGTGCCAGCGCTTCCAGGGCCGCGACGTAGCGACCGGCCGGTGCGTCGCCGATGATGTCCACCGGGTTGGCGCGCGACCAGTTGCCGGGCAGCACCCCGTCGAGCCGGGCGAGCATGTCCGCGTCCAGTGGCGCCAGGGGAACGCCCTGTGCGGCCGCTTCATCGGCCGCCAGCACGCCGGCCCCGCCGCCGTTGGTCAGCACGATCAGGCGTTCGCACGGGCCGTCACGGAAGCGGGCCAGCGTTTCAGCTGCCAGGAACAGGTCGGGCAGGGTGAGCACGCGCAGCATGCCGGCGCGGGCGATGGCGGCATCGAACACCGCGTCCGACCCGGCCAGCGCACCGGTGTGGGAGGCCGCTGCCGCCTGCCCCGCCGCCGAGCGGCCGGCCTTGACCACGATGACCGGCTTGTTGCGCGCGGCCGCGCGTGCGGCCGACATGAACTTCCGGGCTTCATCGATGGATTCGATGTAGAGCAGGATGGCGCGGGTTTTCGGGTCGCTGCCGAGGAAATCGAGCATGTCGCCGAAGTCCACGTCGGCGTGTTCGCCCAGCGACACGAAATGCGAGAAGCCGATGCCGCGTGCGGCGGCCCAGTCCAGCATCGCCGTGACCAGCGCGCCCGATTGCGAGACGAAGGCGAGCTCACCCGGCTGTGCGCCGATGTGCGCAAAGCTGGCGTTCAGGCCCAGGTGCGGCACCAGCAGCCCGATGCAGTTGGGGCCCAGGATGCGCAGGGTGTGCCGCCGCGCTGCCGCCAGCATGGCCTGCCGGGTGGCCGCGTCCAGTCCGGCGGTGACCACCACCGCCGCGCGCGTGCCGCGCTTGCCCAACTGCGCGATCAGCCCGGGCACGGTGTCGGCCGGGGTGCAGATGACCGCCAGATCGGGCGCTTCGGGCAGTGCATGCACGCTGGCAAAGGCCGGCACACCATCGAGCGCCCGGTGCTTGGGGTTGACCGGGTACAGCCGGCCAGGGTAGTGACCGTTCAGGTTGCGCCAGACGGTGGTGCCCACCCGGCCCGCGCGGTCGGAAGCGCCCAAAACGGCCACGGAGGCCGGGGCAAAGAGTGTGTCCAGATGACGGATGCTCATGGTGAAAACCTTGTGGAACGGCCGGGCCGTGCGGGTGTGCGCCGGATCCGGTGCGGCCGGCGCTGCCGTTCAGGGACCGGGGTGGCGCGAGTGGGCGGTGGCGGAGGGGCTGCTCATGAAGGCGATCAGCGCCAGCCGCATGGCTTCTTCGACCGACAGGTCAACCGGCGTGGTCCAGCTGCGCGGCACAAACACGGTGTAGCCACCGATCATGTAACCCATGGGCAGGTAGACCGCGACGTGGTCGTCGTGCTCGGCCAGTCCCCCGGGCAGGCCGCGCATGCTCTGGCGGGTGACCAGGCCCACGGTGCCCAGGTCGTGTCCGGGCATCTTCAGCAGCACCACCTGCTGTGCGGCCTGTCCTTGGGGTGCGAAGTAGTCGGCAAAATTTTTCAGCGACGAATAGATGCTTTTGACCACCGGCAGGTTGGTAAAGGGCAGCTCGACGTAGGACAGCAGCCGGCGGGTGGCCGGCAGCGACACCAGCACACCGAGCGCCAGGATGAGCACGGCGCCGATGGCGATGCCCAGGCCGGGCAGGTAGAAGTCGCCGGTGACCGGGTGCAGCAGCGCCATGGCGCTGCGCTCGACCCAGGTGACGAACAGCACCAGCACGTAGACCGTGATGGCCAGGGGCAGAAAGGCGATGAGACCGCGGAAAAAATACAGGGACAGGCGGTTCAACAGCGGTTCGGGAGGGGAGGTGTCGCTCATCGCTTCAGCATAGCAGCGCCGGTTGCCACGCCCGTGACGGATCGGCGGCGTTCGGCGCGACAACAGCGTCTGCCGCCACCCGGACAGGGCAGCCCCCGCTGTCGGCTTGCATTCGGGGCGCCAGCCCTCACCTGCCCGGCACTGTGGCAAGCTCGGCCATGGTGCATGCGCCCGCGATCAGCGGGCCTGGCTTGCGGTTCCTGGCCCCACCCGCAAGTCGTCCGGCCGGAACGCGTCCGGTCCCCCGGGCTCAGATCGCCATGACCGGATTTGCCGATGTTCTGGGCCGCGCCTGCCGCGGTCTCCTCAAGCTGCTGCTGGTGGCTGCCGCCGCGGTGTTTGTGTTCAGCCTGCTGCTGGCGACCGTGGTGGTCGTGCTGCTGGTCTCGCTGGGTGCCTTGATCACCGGGCGAACGCCGGCGCCGGTGGTGATGTTCCGCCGCCTGCGCGAACAGTCGCAGCGCTACCGCCAGGGTGTCTGGCCGGGCCGCACCACAGGTGCACCGGGCGATGTCGTGGAGGTGGAGGCCACCGAAGTGCCCGATTCGCCGGCCGAGCGGCTGCGCTGAGCCGGCTCAGTCCGTCGCGCTGCCGCCGGCCTTTCGGGACAGCGCCGCCGGGTACAGGGCATTGCGCGGCTGGCCGGTGATCTCGGCACACAGCTTCACCGCGGTTTTCACGGGCAGCTCGGCCAGCAGCAGGTCCAGCGTGCGCAGGCTGGCCGCGTCCAGTGCGTCCCCGTCCGCTGTCGCCGGCGCCGGGTGCACCAGCAGCACGAATTCGCCGCGTGTGCGGTGCGGGCCGGCCTGCAGCCAGTGCGGCAGGGCCTTTGCCGGCATCTGCGCCACTTCCTCGAACTGCTTGGTCAGCTCGCGGCCCACCGTCACCGGGCGTTCGCCCAGCGTCGCCAGTTCGCGCGCCAGGGCTTCGATGCGGTGTGGCGCCTCCAGCAGCAGGCAGGCGCGCGGGTCGGCGGCGATGGCCTGCACCTCACGCTGGCGCTCCGTGGCCTTGGGCGACAGGAAGCCGGTGAAGACAAAGCGGCCGTCATGCCCGCCCGTGCCCGCCACGCTCAGCAGCGCGGTGAGGCTGGAGGCCCCAGGCAGCGGGATGGCGCGCAGGCCGGCGGCGACCACGGCCGCACACAGCCGCGCACCCGGGTCGCTCACGCCGGGGGTGCCCGCGTCGCTGACATAGGCCACGCGCTGGCCTTCGCGCAGGCGCTGTACCACGGTCTGTGCGGCCTCGGCCTCGTTGTGCTCGTGCAGCGCCAGCAGGGGCTTGTGCAGGCCGTAGCCCTGCAGCAGGCCGGCGGTGTGGCGCGTGTCCTCGCAGGCCACGGTGTCGGCGAGTTCGAGCACCTGCAGGGCGCGCAGCGAGATGTCGGCGGTGTTGCCGATGG
>JBJTNV010000052.1:0-9716 GCA_046074205.1 Hydrogenophaga sp. | reverse complement strand
GCCATGCGTGCCCTGTCTACCCGAAACGATGATCCGGCCACCGCGTCCCGTCCGTGGGACAAGGACCGTGATGGCTTCGTGCTGGGTGAAGGTGCCGGGGTGATGGTGCTCGAAGCGTACGAGCACGCCAAGGCCCGTGGTGCGCGCATTTACGCCGAACTGGCCGGTTATGGCATGAGTGCCGACGCCGGGCACATGACCGCGCCGAACATGGACGGTCCGCGCCGCGCCATGGTCAATGCGTTGCGCAATGCCGGCGTCAACGCCGACCAGGTGCACTACCTCAACGCGCACGGCACATCCACCCCGCTGGGCGATGTCAATGAAACCAATGCCATCAAGGCAGCGCTGGGCGAGCACGCCAGGAAAGTGGTGGTGAATTCCACCAAGTCGATGACCGGCCACCTGCTGGGCGGTGCCGGCGGACTGGAAAGTGTGTTCACCGTGCTGGCCCTGCACGAGCAGAAGAGCCCGCCGACGATCAACATCTTCAACCAGGACCCCGAGTGCGACCTGGATTACTGTGCCAACACGGCGCGCGACATGAAGATGGACGTGGCCGTCAAGAACAACTTCGGTTTTGGCGGCACCAACGGGACGCTGGTGTTCAAGCGCGTCTGACCGGCCTGTCGTCCACCGCTCCGTCCCATGCGCAGCGCCCCATCGGTGATCTACCCGGTGGGGCGTTGTGCTTTTCACCTCCGAGTCGTGTGCCTGCTGGGACTGTTGGGCCTGCTGGGAATGGTGCTGCTGTGGTGGTGGCGTTCTCCGTCCATGTCGCCAGCGTTGTGGGCGCTGGCCGCAGCCTGCTGGCTGTGGTGGTGTGGGCTGGCGCTGGGCTCTTGGGCGCATGCGCCGAGCGGTCAGTTGCAGTGGGATGCGATGGGCCTTGCGCTGGCCGATGACGCACGTTCCGGGCGGTGGTCCTGGCAGGCCCAAGCGGGGGCGTCCATCGAACTGCAGCGATTCGCGCAGGTGTGGGACATGCAGTCCGTGATCCTGCTGCAGCCGGTGGCCGCCGGTCAGCGCCTGCCGTGGCTGTGGCTGGAGGCTCGTCAGGCGCCGCACCGGTGGGACGATCTGCGGCGCGCCCTGACCGCCCACGCTGGCGGATGAAGCGAGCCCCTCTGGCGTCTGGACACCCGGCGATGGGGTATATTTCCGCGGCTTTTTCAGCCCATGCATGACCACTGACCACAACGCCCCGCCGACGCCAGACAGTGATGCCATGTTGGTGCAGCGCACCCTGGCTGGCGAGCAGCGGGCGTTTGATCTGCTGGTCATCCGCTACCAGCGCCGGGTGGAACGGCTGGTGGGGCGCATGGTGCGCGATGTCGATCTGGTGCAGGACATTGCGCAGGAAACCTTCATCCGTGCCTACCGGGCGCTCGCGCAGTTTCGCGGTGACGCCCAGTTCTACACCTGGCTCTACCGCATTGCGGTGAACACGGCCAAAAAACAGTTGCTCGAACTCAAGCGGGACCCGCTGGTCTTCCAGTCTCAGCTGTCTGCCGGTGACGATGATGAAACTTCCCCCTCCGACCGCGAACTAAGTTCGCAGGTGGCCGATGCCGAAACCCCCGATGCGGTGCTGGCCAGCAAGGAAATCGCCCAGGCGGTGACGGCGGCACTGCAGGCGCTGCCCGAAGAATTGCGCATGGCGATCACGTTGCGGGAAATGGAAGGCATGAGCTATGAGGACATTGCACAGGCGCTCGATTGCCCTATCGGCACCGTCCGTTCGCGCATTTTCCGCGCCCGGGAAGCGATTTCACAGCGCATCAAGCCCATGCTCGATCGCCAGTCGGGCAAACGCTGGTGAGGAAGTCGCCGATGACCTTGCCCGCTCCCGCACACTCTGAAGTTCAGGAGGCTTCTGCATGAATGCCGCACATATTCCCCGCGCCGCTGATGCACTGGCGGCCGGGCATGATCCGGCCGTACAGGCAGCCGGTGATGGCGAACATCTGTCCGCCCTGGTGGATGGTGAACTGTCGGTCGATGAGCTGGCGGCTGCCTTGTACGCGGGTGCCGGCGGCACCGATCAGGCGGTTTGCCGGCGTTATGCGCTGATTGGACAGGCCCTGCGTGGTGAGCCGATCCACGCCCAACCGGTGTCGCCGCAGGACTTCCTGGCTGGCGTGAACCTGCGTCTGCAGGCAGAACGGGAGCCCGCCGCCGTGCTGGCCACGCGCCTGTCGGGTCGCAGCGCCGCCAACGACGCGGTGTTTCGCTGGAAGCTGGTGGCGGGTCTGGCTTCGCTGGCTGCCGTGGTGGCGGTGAGCTGGAACGTTCTGGTGGCAGCACCGGGCGCGGTGGTGGCGGGTCCGCAGCTGGCTGCGGTGCAACCCGATGCGTTGCCGGCAGGGGCTCTTGCCGTGGTGGTGAACACCGAGCGAGGACCTGTTGTGCGCGATCCGCGGCTGGAGCAGTTGCTGGCCGAGCACCGCCAATACGGGGGCATGTCTGCCTTGCAGATGCCGGCGGGCTTCCTGCGCGATGCGACCCATCTGTCCGACACCCGGCGTTGAGGTCCCCATGACGTTTTCCCTGTCGTCGATCCAAGGGCCTTCACGTGTTTCCGTGCCCGCCGCGCACCGTTGCGGTGGCGCCGGTCGGTGGCGCCGGGCGATGGCGTTGATGGCGGCTGTGTTCGTGCAGACCGTGTCGGTTGCCGCCGCAGCACCGGCGCAGGAGGGCGAGCAGCGCGGTGTCGTCGATTGGCTGGTACGAATGCATGAGGCCTCACGCCAGCGTGCTTACACCGGCACGCTGGTGGTGACGGCAGGAACGGCTCTGTCGTCCTCCCGCATCTGGCATGTGTGCGATGGCAAACAGCAGATGGAGCGGATCGACACCCTCACGGGTGAGCTGCGCACCACCCTCCGGCGCAACGACGAGGTGGTGACCCTGGTGCCGTCCTCCAAGCGCGCTTGGCTGGAAAAGCGCGAGTCGCTGGGTTTGTTCCCCGAATTGCTGCGCACACCGCGCCACCAGATCGCCGCTTTTTATGAGGCCGACGAGCGGGGTGCTGAGCGCATCGCAGGCCATCTGGCCGATGTGGTGGAGATCCAGCCCAAGGACGCACTGCGCTACGGTTACCGCATCTGGTCCGAGAAGAAGACCGGTCTGGTCGTGAAGATGCAGACCCTGGACACGCAAGGCGCTGTGCTGGAGCAGGTGGCGTTCACCGAGTTGCAGCTTGATGCCCCGGTGCGCATGGAACAGCTGCAGCAGTGGATGACCGATGTCCGGGGTTACGCCCTGCGCCGGTTGGTGCTGCACAAGACCACGCCGCAGGCCGAGGGTTGGCAGTTCAGGGATTCGGTGCCCGGGTTTTCATGGATGAGTTGCCGTACACGGGAGGTGCCGTCCAGCGCACGATCCCCGATGCAATGCGTGTTCTCCGACGGACTGGCATCGGTGTCGCTGTTTGTTGAACCCTTTGATCCGATACGGCATCAGAAGGAAGGCAGTGCGGTGATGGGGGCGAGCCATTCGCTGACCCAGCGCCTGGGTGACCACTGGTTGACGGCCGTGGGTGAAGTGCCGGCAGCCACCCTCAAGCGCTTTGCTGCGCTGCTGGAGCGCGTGCGCTGACGTGCACCCGTCCCGCCGGGCTTGAAGCCTGGCGACATGTCCTCATTTTTTTGGCTGTCCCGCAGGAGTCCGCAACATGTCGCGTGTTTTCTCGTCCGCTCAGGCGGTCCGTCGCCTGGTCTCCCCGCTGCTGCTGATCGCCGGCACGGCCTTGTGGCCAACCTTGCCGGTCTTGGCGCAGCCCGTCGCCCCCGTGGCCAGTGTCCGGGGTTTGCCGGATTTCACCGATCTGGTGGACCTGGTGGGCCCGTCGGTGGTCAATATCCGTACGCTGGAAAAGCCGGCGCCGGCGGAAGGGGGTGCGGGTGACGAGCAGATGCTGGAGTTCTTTCGCCGCTTTGGCATTCCGGTGCCCCCGGGCGCAGCGCCGCGCGGACGACCGGAGCGTGGCAACTCCGAGGAGGCGCAGCCACGGGGCGTGGGTTCAGGTTTCGTGCTGAGTGCAGACGGGCTGATCATGACGAACGCCCATGTGGTCGATGGCGCCGATGAACTGATCGTCACCTTGCCCGACAAACGGGAGTTCAAGGCCAGGCTGGTCGGAGCCGACAAGCGCACCGATGTGGCGGTGGTGAAAATTGATGCCTCGGGTCTGAGTCCGGTGAAGATCGGTGATGTCAACCGCCTGCGGGTGGGGGAATGGGTCATGGCCATCGGTTCACCCTTCGGGCTGGAAAACACCGTGACCGCCGGCATCGTCAGCGCCAAGAAGCGCGACACGGGGGATTTCCTGCCCTTCATCCAGACCGATGTGGCGATCAACCCCGGCATTTCGGGCGGGCCGCTGATCAATATGCGCGGCGAAGTGGTGGGCATCAACAGCCAGATTTACTCGCGTTCGGGCGGTTTCCAGGGCATCTCGTTTGCCATTCCCATCGATGAGGCCGTGCGCGTGTCGGACCAGCTCCGGGCGAGTGGTCGGGTCACACGCGGCCGCATCGGCGTGCAGATCGACCAGGTCAGCAAGGAGGTGGCCGAGTCCATCGGGCTCGGACAGGCCCGTGGCGCACTGGTGCGGGGCGTCGAGCCCCAGTCGCCCGCGGCCAAGGCCGGCGTGGAGCCGGGTGACATCATCCTGCGCTTCGATGGCAAGGACATCGACAGGTCGGTCGATTTGCCTCGTCTGGTGGGCAACACCCGGCCAGGCACCAAAAGTTCCATCACGGTGTTTCGCCGCGGGGGTCAGAAGGAGCTCAGCGTGACCGTGGCAGAGCTCGATGCCGATCGGCCCGATCGCCGCGGTGCAGCGCCGGAGCCCGCACCGGTGCAACCGTCGGCACTGGCCCAGGTGCTGGGCCTGACCCTGGCCGACCTGAGTGCAGCGCAGAAAAAAGCGTTGGCGCTCAAAGGCGGCGCGCGCGTTGTACAGGCGGAAGGCCCAGCAGCCCGGGCGGGTCTGCGTGAAGACGACGTGATCGTGGCGGTGGCCAATGTGGAGGTGGGCAGCGTCAAGGAGTTGGATGCCGTCGTGAGCCGCTGGGACAAAAGCCGCCCGTTGAATGTGCTGTTCAGGCGTGGAGACTGGGCGCAGTACGCGGTCATCCGGCCGGCGCGTTGAGGGATTCCACTGTGGGTCTGCAATAACCGTCTGCGACCAACGGGTATGCGCCAGTACAAGGGGGGTGCAGTGGCGCCATTGCCACGCCCCGACGGACGGCGCAGGCTCTGCGAAATGCCACCGGCTTCGGCAGACGCTCACCGAGAGGGCAATGAATCCGACAGATTCGATAGAATCCCTCGCTTTGGCTGGAAATTGGACCACTGGCGTGCATCTGTTGTTCACGATGCGAGAAGTGCACAGTTTTTCCAAAAGAAATCCACAACGTTTTCAAAGTTCTTTTTCTGGCTTGTGGAAAACTTGTGGAAATTTACGAATGTTGCGACGCAGCAACGGGTCTTGGCGGGCGATTCAAGGGTGTGTCTTCCGGGCTTTTTGCCTAAAATGAAGCCCCAACTATCGCAGTTGCCATTGATTGTTGGTTAGGGCGCGTCAGCAGCTGACGCGCCCTTTTTTATGGCCTCCGGCGCAGGCCTTCTCTCTCGTACCCGGCGCCTTCCCCTCGTTGGTTTCCCGATGCAACACATCCGCAATTTTTCCATCATCGCGCACATCGACCATGGCAAGTCCACGCTGGCCGACCGCATCATCTCCCGCTGCGGCGGACTGTCCGACCGCGAGATGAGCGAGCAGGTGCTCGACTCCATGGACATCGAAAAAGAGCGCGGCATCACCATCAAGGCGCAGACCGCTGCGCTGCAGTACAAGGCCCGCGACGGCCAGGTCTACAACCTCAACCTGATCGACACCCCCGGCCACGTGGACTTTTCCTATGAGGTCTCGCGTTCGCTGTCGGCATGCGAAGGTGCGCTGCTGGTGGTGGACGCCAGCCAGGGGGTGGAAGCCCAGACGGTGGCCAACTGCTACACCGCGCTCGACCTGGGCGTGGAAGTGGTGCCGGTGCTCAACAAGATGGACCTGCCCAACGCCGACCCCGACAACGCCAAGGCCGAGATCGAGGACGTGATCGGCATCGATGCGACGGACGCGATTCCCTGTTCGGCCAAGACCGGCATGGGCGTGGAGGACATCCTCGAAGCCGTGGTCGCGCGCATCCCGCACCCCAAGGGCAACCCGGACGCGCCGCTGCGCGCCATGATCGTGGACAGCTGGTTCGACACCTACGTGGGTGTGGTGATGCTGGTGCGCGTGGTCGATGGCCGCCTGCGCAAGGGTGAGCGCTTCAAGATGATGGCGACCAACGCGGCCTACAACGCCGACAACCTGGGCGTGTTCACGCCGGCGAACCAGCCGCGCGAATCGCTGGAGGCGGGCGAGGTGGGCTACATCATCGCCGGCATCAAGGAGCTGCAGGCGGCCAAGGTGGGCGATACGGTCACGCTGGAGAAGAAGCTGCCCAACAACCTGGGCCCGGCCGAGCAGGCCTTGCCCGGCTTCAAGGAAGTGCAGCCGCAGGTGTTCGCCGGCCTCTACCCGACCGAGGCCAGCGAGTACGACGCCCTGCGCGATGCGCTGGAGAAGCTCAAGCTCAACGACGCCGCGCTGCACTACGAGCCCGAGGTGTCCCAGGCACTGGGCTTTGGCTTTCGCTGCGGGTTCCTGGGCTTGTTGCACATGGAAATCGTGCAGGAGCGCCTGGAACGTGAGTTCGACCAGGACCTGATCACGACCGCGCCCAGCGTGGTCTACGAGGTGGTCAAGGGCGACGGCGAGGTCATCAAGGTGGAGAACCCGTCCAAGATGCCCGATGTCGGCCGCATCGAGGAAATCCGCGAACCCGTGGTGACGGTGCACCTGTACATGCCGCAGGAGTACGTGGGCGCGGTCATGACACTGGCCAACCAGAAGCGTGGGGTGCAGATCAACATGGCCTACCACGGCAAGCAGGTCATGCTGACCTACGACATGCCGCTGGGCGAGATCGTGCTGGACTTCTTCGACAAGCTCAAGTCGGTCAGCCGCGGCTACGCGTCCATGGACTATGAGTTCAAGGAGTACCGGCCTTCCGATGTGGTGAAGGTGGACATCCTGCTCAACGGTGAGAAGGTGGACGCGTTGTCCATCATCGTGCACCGCACGCAGGCGCAGTACCGCGGCCGCGCGGTGGCAGCCAAGATGCGCGAGATCATCAGCCGCCAGCAGTTCGACGTGGCCATCCAGGCGGCCATTGGCGGGAACGTGATCGCGCGCGAGACCATCAAGGCGCTGCGCAAGAACGTGCTGGCAAAATGCTACGGCGGCGACATCACCCGCAAGCGCAAGCTCCTCGAGAAGCAGAAAGCAGGCAAGAAACGCATGAAACAGATTGGCTCGGTCGAAGTACCCCAGGAGGCGTTCCTCGCCATCCTGCAGGTGGAGGAGTGATGCAGGACGCGACGATGAGTGCGGTCACGGCGGTGATCCTGGCCGCTTTTGCGGCGTATGCCGGTGGGTGGTACACCGGTGCGATCGAGGGCAATTTCGCCTTGCTGCTGTTGCTGGCAACGCTGGTCACGGGGGTGTACTGGGTACTGGAAAAACGGGTGTTCCTGCCCCGGCGCCGTGCCGATGCGCAGCGCCTTGCCGACGAACACCAGGCACGTCGGGCGGCGTTGCAGCAGCAGGGTTTCAGCCCGGTCGAAGGTGATATCGAGACGGCGCGCCAGAAGTTGCTCCAGCAGCCCTGGTGGCTGGACTGGACGGCCGGCCTGTTCCCGGTGATTCTGGTGGTGTTTGTGCTGCGGTCCTTCCTGTTCGAGCCGTTCAAGATTCCCTCGGGCTCGATGATCCCGACGCTGCGCGTGGGCGACCTCATCCTGGTCAACAAATTCCACTATGGCATCCGTCTGCCGGTGCTCAACACCAGGCTGGTGCCCAACCACGATCCCCAGCGTGGGGACGTCATGGTCTTCCGGTATCCCCCGCAGCCCAGCCTGGATTACATCAAGCGAGTGGTGGGCGTGCCCGGTGACAAGGTGTCCTATCTCAACAAGGAACTGCGCATCAACGACCAGCCGGTGCCCAAGGCCGCGTTGCCGGACTTTTTCGACGGGGAGGGCATGCGCTACGCCAAGGCCTTCCAGGAGCGTCTGGGCGACCGTACCTACGGCACGCTCAACGACGAGGACCGGCCAGCCTTCATTCCGGGGGCGACCCAGTTTCCCTACCGTGACCAGTGCAAGTACAGCGTCGAAGGCGTGGTGTGCACCGTGCCGGCGGGGCACTATTTCATGATGGGCGACAACCGCGACAACTCGCTCGACTCGCGGTACTGGGGTTTTGTGCCGGAGGCCAACATCGTCGGCAAGGCGGTGTTCGTCTGGATGAACTTCAGCGATCTGGGCCGGATCGGCCGCTTCGAATGAAGGCCTGGACGGTGGTGTGTCCGGCCAGTGGGGCCTGTCGGTGCTGAATCCGGATTTGCAGGCCTTGCAAAAGCGCCTTCATCATGTGTTCGCCACACCCAGGCTGCTTGAGCGCGCCCTGACGCACCGCAGTTTTTGCGCGGATCACAACGAACGACTGGAATTCCTGGGCGACTCAGTGCTCAGCCTGGCGGTTTCCGGTCTGCTGTTCGAGCGGCTGGGCCAGCTGCCCGAGGGTGATCTCTCGCGCGTTCGCGCCAACCTGGTCAAGCAGGACACCCTGTTTCAGATTGCCAGTGGTCTGGGCCTTTCGGCGGGTCTGCGGCTGGGTGACGGTGAGAAGCGCTCCGGTGGCCACAAACGGCCTTCCATCCTGGCCGACGCACTCGAAGCGGTGATCGGTGCGGTGTACCTGGATGCAGGCTTTGCGGCAGCCGATGCGCTGGTGCGGCGGCTGTATGCCAGTGTGGAGCTCAGTGCGCAAATGAGCGCCATGGGCAAAGATCCGAAGACCGAGTTGCAGGAATGGCTGCAGGCACGCAAGATGAAACTGCCCGTGTACCGGGTGGTGGCTACCTTGGGTGAGTCGCACAAGCAGACCTTCGATATCGAGTGCACGGTGACCGAGACCAACCACAGCGAGCGTGGCATCGGTGCTTCGCGTCGGGCGGGCGAACAGGCAGCAGCGGCCGCGATGCTGCAGCACCTCAAGGCCGCAGATGTCGCGTCAGCCCCGGCGCCCCGCGGTGCGTCCTGATCGATCCGGCCCTTTCACCCTGAAGGTATTCATGCGTTCCTCATCCAAACCCGCGGCGGCACCATCCTCGCCCGCCAATCCCGATCTTGACGCGATGCTGGCGCGTGCCCTCGGCAAGCCAGCCACCGAGCCCGAAACAGGGGCTGAACATCCGGCAGCAGAGCCCGAGGTGATCGACCCGTCTGCACAGCGCTGCGGTTTTGTGGCCATTGTGGGCAAGCCCAACGTCGGCAAGTCCACGCTCCTGAACGCGCTGGTGGGGCAGAAGATCAGCATCACCTCGCGCAAGGCGCAGACCACCCGCCACCGCATCACCGGCTACCGCACCGAAGGCCCCCACCAGTTCGTGTTCGTGGACACGCCGGGGTTCCAGACGCTGCATGGCAACGCGCTCAACCGTTCGCTGAACAAGACCGTGCTGGGCGCGGTGGCCGATGTGGACCTGATCCTGTTCGTGGTCGAGGCCGGGCGCTTCAACCTGGCCGACGCCAAGGTG
>JBJTNV010000051.1:0-6010 GCA_046074205.1 Hydrogenophaga sp. | reverse complement strand
CGGGCGGCCTTCTTCTCCCAGTGCGGGTCCAGCATCTGCTTCTTGAGCAGGTGCTGGCCGACCTGTTCCAGCCACTGCGGCTCGATGTTGGCGATGCCGCGGCCGAACAGGCGCGCGGTTTCCACCAGCTCGGCGCAGACGATCCAGCGGCCGGGCTTCTTGCTCAGGTTGGCGCCCGGGTGGCGGTGGAACTTGATGCCGCGCGCGCCCAGGTACCAGTCTTCGGTGTCGTTTTTGCAGCCGATGTTGCCCAGCAGACCGGCGAGCATGGACAGGTGCAGTTGCTCATAGCTCGCAGGCTGGGTGTTGAGCTTCCACTGGTGCTCGGCCACCACGGTGTGCAGCTGAGAGTGGATGTCGCGCCACTCGCGCACGCGGCGCACGTTGATGTAGTGCTCGCGCAGCAGGTTTTCGTACTGGCGGTGGCTGAGCTTGTGGTCGGTGCCGTGACCGCCCTTGCTGTCTTCCAGCCACTTCCAGAGCTTGAGCGTGCCGGTGAACTCGCTCTTCTCATCGTCGAATTTCTTGTGCGCCTGGTCGGCCTGGGTCTGCTTCTCCAGCGGCCGGTCGCGCACGTCCTGCAGGCTCAGGGCCGACGCGATGACCAGCACCTCGTCCAGCGCACCGCGCTGCTGCGCTTCCAGCAGGATGCGGCCCACGCGCGGGTCCAGCGGCAAGCGGCTGAGCGTCTGGCCGATGCGGGTGAGCTCGTTCGCGTCGTCCACCGCGCCGAGTTCGGCCAGCAGCTGGTAGCCGTCGGTGATGGCACGGCGCTGCGGCGCTTCGAGGAACGCAAAGTCCTCCACCGCGCCCAGGTGCAGCGCCTTCATGCGCAGGATCACGCCCGCCAGCGAGCTGCGCAGGATCTCGGGGTCGGTGAACTTGGGCCGGCCGTTGAAGCCAGCCTCGTCGTACAGGCGGATGCAGATGCCGTCGGCCACGCGACCGCAGCGGCCCGCGCGCTGGTTGGCCGCTGCCTGGCTGATGGGTTCGATCAGCAGCTGCTCGACCTTCTGGCGGAAGCTGTAGCGCTTGATGCGCGCCGTGCCCGCGTCAATGACGAAGCGGATGCCGGGCACCGTCAGCGAGGTTTCGGCCACGTTGGTCGACAGCACGATGCGGCGCTGCCCGTGCGGCTGGAAGATACGGTCCTGCTCGGCCTGCGACAGGCGTGCGAACAGCGGCAGCACCTCGGCATTGCGCAACGCGGGCTGGTGCGCCAGGTGCTTGCGCAGGTGGTCGGCGGCCTCGCGGATCTCGCGCTCACCCGGCAGGAACACCAGGATGTCCCCGCCGGAGCCGGCTCCCCCGCGCCACAACTCGTCCACGCCATCGGCAATGGCGTTGTTGAGGTCGTACTCGCGGCTTTCCTCGAAGGGCCGGTAGCGCACTTCCACCGGGAAGGTGCGGCCAGAGACCATGAGCACGGGCGCGGGCCCGTTCTTCGATGCAAAGTAGCGCGCGAACCGGTCGGCGTCGATGGTGGCCGAGGTGACGATCACCTTCAGGTCGGGCCGGCGCGGCAGCAACTGGCGCAGGTAGCCCAGCAGGAAGTCGATGTTGAGCGAGCGCTCGTGCGCCTCGTCGATGATGATGGTGTCGTAGGCGCGCAGGTCGGGGTCGGTCTGCGTTTCGGCCAGCAGAATGCCGTCGGTCATCAGCTTGACCGATGCGTCCTTCGAAAGCCGGTCCTGGAAGCGGACCTTGTAGCCCACCACCTCGCCCAGCGGCGTCTTCAGTTCCTCGGCAATGCGCTTGGCCACGCTGCTGGCCGCGATCCGCCGCGGCTGGGTGTGGCCGATCAGCTGGCCGCGCTGGCCCGGCTTCGCGTTCAGGCGGCCACGCCCCATTTGCAGCGCGATCTTGGGCAACTGCGTGGTCTTGCCCGAACCCGTCTCGCCGCACACGATCACCACCGGGTGGTCGCGGATGGCGTCTTCGATCTCCTGCCGGCGGGCAGAGACGGGCAGGGACTCGGGAAACTCGATGCGCAAAGGCGCTCGCGTGGCGGGCGCGGGGACGGCGGATTTGACAGGTTCGGTCACGGCGCTATTATCGCAGGCACAGGTTCACGTGCAGCACATGTTTTCGTGTTGCCCAACCAGGAGCCCGCCATGACCAACCTGACCATTTCCATCGACGAAGCCGTGGTGCGCCAGGCCCGGGTGCGCGCCATCCAGGAAGGCACGTCGGTCAGCGCCAAGGTGCGCGACTTCCTGGCTGCCTATGCCCAGGGCGGTCAGACGCAGCAGAGCGCGGCGCAGGCTTTCATCGACGCCGCGCGCAGCAGCCGCGCCAACACGACGGGGCAACGCTGGCGCCGGGCCGACGCGCACGAGCGGCCCTATCCGGGCCAGGCTTCGGACACGGCATCGACCGCCCGCGCATGATCTGTTTCTTCGACACCAACATCCTGGTCTATTGCATGGACGCCGGTGACCCGGTGCGTCAGGCACGGGCCATCCAGCGCTTTGCACAGGCCTGCGAAGGGGACACGGTCGTGCTCAGCGCCCAGGTACTGCAGGAGTTCTACGCCATCACCACACGCAAGCTGCAACCCGCACTCACGCCGGCAGAAGCGCAAGCCCAGGTCGAGCGGCTGGCCAGCTTCGAGGTGGTGGGCAGCAGCGCCGCCAGCGTGCGGGAGGCCGTACGCCTGGCCCAGCGTCACCAGCTGCAATGGTGGGACGCCCTCATTCTGGAAGCCGCGCTGCGTGCGCAGGCCGACGTGCTGGTGACCGAGGACGGCCAACACGGCCAGCGCTTTGGCAAGCTCGCACTGGAAAACCCCTTCCTCTGACCCCCACACCGCCATGTCCACCGTCTTCAACTTCACCTTCGTGCCCTGGTTCCGCTCGGTGGCACCGTACATCCACAAGTTCCGGAACCAGACCTTCGTGATCGGACTGACGGGCGAGGCCATCGACGCGGGCAAGCTGGCCTCCATCGCGCAGGACATTGCCATGATCCAGGCCATGGGCGTGAAGATCGTGCTGGTGCATGGCTTTCGCCCGCAGGTGAACGAACAGTTGCGGCTGAAGGGCCAGGAGGCGAAGTATTCGCACGGCATGCGCATCACCGACCCGGTGGCGCTGGACTGCGCGCAGGAGGCGGCGGGACAGCTGCGCTACGAGATCGAGGCGGCCTTCAGCCAGGGCTTGCCCAACACGCCCATGGCCGGGGCCCGCGTGCGCGTGATTTCGGGCAACTTCATCACGGCCCGCCCGGTGGGCCTGATCGACGGCGTGGACTTCCAGCATTCGGGCCTGGTGCGCAAGGTGGACACCGAAGGCATCCAGCGCACGCTGGACCTGGGCGCGCTGGTGCTGATCTCGCCCTTCGGCTTTTCGCCCACCGGCGAAGCGTTCAACCTGAGCATGGAGGACGTAGCGACCTCGGTGGCCGTGGCGCTGCAAAGCGACAAGCTGATTTTCATGACCGAGGTGCCCGGCATCCGCATGGACCTGAACGACCCCGACAGCGAGATCGACACCGAACTGCCGCTGATCGATGCCAAGCGGCTGATCGCCAGCCTGCCCGCACCCACCCAGCCGAGCGACCCGGGCTTCTATCTGCAGCACTGCGTGCGCGCCTGCGAAGGTGGTGTCGAGCGAAGCCACATCATCCCGTTCAAGCTCGATGGCTCGCTGCTGCTCGAAATCTATGTGCACGACGGCATCGGCACCATGGTGGTGGACGAGAAGCTCGAGAGCGTGCGCGAGGCCACCATCGACGATGTCGGCGGCATCGTGGCGCTCATTGAGCCCTTCGAGAAGGACGGCACCCTGGTCAAGCGCGACCGTACCGAAATCGAGCGTGACGCGGGCAACTACACCATCATCGAGCACGACGGCGTGATCTTCGGCTGCGCAGCGCTGTATCCCTACCCCGAGGAGCGCACCGCCGAAATGGCAGCCCTCACCGTGTCGCCGCAGAGCCAGAGCCAGGGTGACGGTGAGCGCCTGCTCAAGCGCATCGAGACCCGCGCCCGCACGCAAGGCTTGCACAGCATCTTTGTGCTGACCACGCGCACCATGCACTGGTTCGTCAAGCGTGGCTTCGTGCAGGTCAGTCCGGACTGGCTGCCCGATGCGCGCAAGCGCAAATACAACTGGGATCGCCGCAGCCAGGTGCTGGTCAAGAAGCTCTGAACGCGGGCGCGGCGGTGCACGTGCCCGCTTGACCGAGGTCAAGGCCCGTGCCGGGCATCGGTTCATACTGCCAGGTTGTTTCCGACAGACCCTGCCCTCCATGACTGCACGACAGCGAACCCGCACCACCACTGCCACCACTGCCCGCCCACCGGCGACCCCTGACAGCGCTCCCCCGGCAGCCCGCAAGACCCGCACGGGCACCCCAGCCGCCCGGCCGGCGGCCGAACCCCGGCCGCGCCGCGCCCGATCGGGTGATGTGACGGGCAGCAGCCGGCCCAGGCGCATTGCCCGGGTCACCGTGGGGGACACCATCGAATCCCATCAGCAGGCCCAGCTGGCAGCGGTGCGGGACATCCTCGGGCGCAAGGGCAACCCGAAAGACAAGGCCGAGGGCCTGCGCGCCATCCTCGAAGGCGCTTCGCCCGACGATGCCAAGGTGATTCGCCGCCTGCTCAAGGAAGAAACCGCACAGGCCCGCAACCAGGCCCAACGCGTGCAGCACCCGGACGACGTGCTGGCCTCCGACTGGCGCAGCGGCGCCTACCCCTACAAAAACCTGCTCTCGCGCAAAACCTACGAGGCGCAGAAATACCGCTTGCAGGTGGAGCTGCTCAAGCTGCAGGCCTGGGCCAAGGAGACGGGCCAGCGCATCGTGATCCTGTTCGAGGGGCGCGACGCTGCGGGCAAGGGCGGCACCATCAAGCGCTTCATGGAACACCTCAACCCCCGCGGCGCGCGCGTGGTGGCACTGGAAAAGCCGACCGAGGCCGAACGTGGACAGTGGTACTTCCAGCGCTACGTGCAGCACCTGCCCACGGCAGGGGAGATCGTGCTGTTCGACCGCAGCTGGTACAACCGCGCCGGCGTCGAACGCGTCATGGGCTTCTGCAGCGACGATGAATACCAGGAGTTCATGCGCCAGGCGCCGCAGTTCGAGCGCCAGCTGGTGCGCAGCGGGGTACACCTGATCAAGTTCTGGTTCTCGGTCAGCCGCGAGGAACAGCGTCGCCGCTTCAAGGAACGCAAGGCACACCCGCTCAAGCAATGGAAGCTCAGCCCCATTGACATGGCCAGCCTGGACAAGTGGGGCGATTACACCCGTGCCAAGGAGGCGATGTTCTTTGAGACCGACACCGCCGATGCCCCCTGGACGGTGATCAAGAGTGACTGCAAGAAGCGCGCGCGCCTGAACGCCATGCGCTACGTGCTGCAGAAGCTGCCCTACGCCAGCAAGGACCCGGCAAACATTGGCACGCTCGACTCGCTGATCGTGGGCCGCGCCCACGTGGTCTATGAACGGGGCGAGCAGCCCGGCAGCGCCATCCTGTGATGTCCCGCGCTGCGCCGCTGGGCGGGACGGCAGCCCGGTGGCGAGGTGACCTCAGCCCGGGTGGCGGCGCAGCAGGAGCCGCAGTGCCAGCGCAGCGATGCCGGCAAAGCACAGGAACGACCAGTTGGCAATGGTCAGGCCCAGGAAGGTCCAGTCCACGGCCGAGCAGTCGCCGCTGCCTTTGAAGATCATGGGAATCACCCGCTGGAGCGGGAATGACTCGATCATGCCGTAGAGGTCGCGCCCGCAGCTGAGCACCTCGGGCGGGTACCACTGCAGGAAGCTCTGGCGGGCGGCCACAAAAGCGCCACCGGCGGACAGCAGCAGCATCGCCACCAGCCCGACAGACAGACTGGTCTTTCCGCGCAGCAGCGCGGTCAGTCCGGCCGCGACCGCCACCAGCAGCAGCGCGTAACGCTGCACGATGCACATGGGGCATGGCTCCAGGCCGACGGCGTGCTGCAGGTACAGACCGAACGCCAGCAAGCCAAGGCATCCCACGGCAACGGCACCCAACACTCTGCGG